>NZ_JBIATN010000018.1:0-172536 GCF_042891825.1 Streptomyces sp. NPDC001852 | reverse complement strand
TCACACCAGCCGAGTTCGAACAGCAACTGATCACATCACATACGCTGTCACTCGTCGCATGAAACCCGGTGACCACTCCCGGGGATCAACCTCACTGCACGCACTGGCCCAGGTGCGCGGTCTCGTCGTCGATGGGGTGCTGAGCATTCCGCAGGGCAGGCCGTCCCCACTCGAAGCTTTCGCAGAAGCCGTCACGCTCGCCGAAGCACCCGCACACGGCACCAAGCCACTGTTCGTCTTCGACGAGGGGCGGGACGAACGTGACAGCTACGAAGCGCCCTGATGGTGCAATGGCGGTTCGGCCACACTCACAGGTGCGACCTGGGATCGGGCACGATGACCGCTTCAGAGCGCCCGGCCCCGCCCGGTCGATGGCGGCACGGCCATCCATGAGGGCGCCGAGGCCGAGCAGCGCCAGGCGCTGGCGGACCAAGGCGGCAGAAGATCACTCCATGCCCCCGGCCGCAAGGTGACAGACCATCAGAAAGAGCGTCATCTCAGCCTCGAGACGACCTGCCGCCGTCCGCGCCGATACGGCTGACGTTCACACATCGTCCCAGCGCGAAGTCATGAAACGCCAGGTCAGCGTCGTTCGTGAGGCATACGACGCGCTTCACGTCATGCACTTCGGAAAACAGGTCGAGCACCGCCGATCACACCTGAAGAACCCGAGAAAACCGCAGGTCAGAGACCCTTTTGGGCAGGCTCAAGAATCGCCACGCACTCCACGTGCGACGTCATCGGAAACAGATCGAACGCCCGCAGCGTCCGCACCCGGTACCCGCCCTCCCGGAAGTACCCCAGGTCGCGGGCCAGCGCAGCGGGATCGCAGGCGACGTAGGCGATGCGGCGGGCGTCGAGGGAGCAGAGGTGGGCGACCGTGCTGCGGCCGGCGCCGGCCCGCGGCGGGTCCAGGACGATCAGGTCGACCTCGGTGATGCCGGTGCGCGGCAGGACCGACTCGACCTTGCCCTGTTCGATGCGGACACGCGGGAAGTCCGCGAGGTTGTGGCGCGCGTCCTCCACCGCACGCTTTCCGGACTCGATGCCGAGGACCGCGCCCTTCTCGCCGAGGCGGTCGGCCAGCGCCCCCGCGAACAACCCCACTCCGCAGTAGAGGTCCAGGGCCATCTCGCCCTTGCGCGGGAGGAGGCCCTGCATGACCGCCGTCACCAGGGTGTCCGCCGCCTTCGGGTGGACCTGCCAGAAGCCGCCGTTGCCGACGCGGTGGGTACGGCCGTCCGCACGCTCGCGGACGAAGGGGCGGCCGTGGACCCGGTGTACGCCTCCGGACCTCTCGTCGACGCGGAGGACCGAGACCGGCTTGTCCAGTTCGACGAGCGGGAGGCGGGCGCCGGGACGCGGTGTGAGGATCACCTGGCGGTCCTGCGAGCCCGTCGCCGCGATCGCCTCGACCGCCTCCATGCCGGTCCAGTCCCGCCGCTCGATGCCCAGCTCGCTGACGCCCTCCGCCGCGATCATGCAGTGGTCGATGCGTTCGATCTCATGGGAGCGGTGGCGGCGCAGGCCCGCGTGGCCCTCGGTGTCGACGGCGTACTGCACGCGCGTGCGCCACTGTGGGACCTGGCCGGCCGGCAGCTTGTCGCCCTCGGCCGGCATCACCGTGCCGTCCCAGCCGGCCTCCTCGGGCGTGAGGCCCGCGAGCCGCTTGAGCTGTTCGGCGATCACCTCGCCCTTGAGGCGGCGCTGGGCGCCCGGCTTGGCGTGCTGCCAGTCGCAGCCGCCGCAGCGGCCGGGGCCCGCGAAGGGGCAGGGTGCCTCGATGCGGTCCTTGGACGCCTCCAGGAT
Source organism: Streptomyces sp. NPDC001852 (assembly GCF_042891825.1). NCBI lineage: Bacteria > Bacillati > Actinomycetota > Actinomycetes > Kitasatosporales > Streptomycetaceae > Streptomyces > Streptomyces sp. NPDC001852. The sequence continues at coordinate 170,727 of NZ_JBIATN010000018.1, read as the reverse complement.
CTCCACCGCGTCCGCGCGCAGGAAGCGGGCTCCGTCCTCGCCCTCGGTCACCTTCGCCACCACTCGCTCGCCCGGCAGCGCGTGCCGGACGAACAGCACCTGGCCCTCGGCCGTGCGGGCGATGCAGTGGCCGCCGTGGGCGACGGGGCCGATCTCGACCTCGTACTCCTCCCCGACCAGCGACTTCTTCGGTTCTGCCTGCATGGCGGGGTGACTCCAGATCGGAAACGGGAAACGGCCGGACAACAGCCCACCAGTCTACGTGGCTGTCATCCGGCCGCTCACCACAGGCCGGGCCCCGGGCTCAGCGCCCGGGGCTCAGCACCCGGGGCTCAGGACCCGGACCTCGGTCTCACTCCTTGGCCGCCGACGGCTGCTTCGGCCGCTCCGCCGCCGGACCGCGCCGCACCGCACCCGGTGCGCTCCACTCCTGCCGCTTGCGGGCACGGGCCCGCGCCACCTCGGAGGACGCCAGCTGGTAGGGCACGGAGGTGACCATCACGCCGGGGGTGAACAGCAGGCGGCCCTTCAGGCGCAGGGCGCTCTGGTTGTGCAGCAGATGCTCGTACCAGTGGCCGACCACGTACTCGGGGATGATCACGGAGACCGCGTCGCGCGGCGACTCCTTGCGCAGGCTCTTGACGTACTCGATCACCGGCCGGGTGATCTCGCGGTACGGCGAGTCCAGGACCTTCAGCGGTACGTCGATGCCGCGCCGCTCCCACTCCTCGCGCAGCGCCTTCGTCTCGGCCGGGTCGACGTTGACCGTCAGCGCCTCCAGGGTGTCCGAGCGCATCAGCTTGGCGTAGGCCAGGGCGCGGAGCGTCGGGCGGTGGATCTTGGAGATCAGGACGACGGAGTGGACCCGGGACGGGCGGACCAGGTCGTCGTCCGGCTCCTCGGGGGCCGAGAGCTCGTCGGCCACGCCGTCGTAGTGCCTGCGGATGGCGGTCATGGTCGCGTAGAAGAGGCACATGCCGAGCAGGGCCACCCAGGCGCCGTGCGTGAACTTCGTGACCAGGACGACGACCAGCACCAGACCCGTGAAGAAGGCGCCGAAGGCGTTGATCGCGCGCGAGCGCATCATGCGGCGGCGCACCGCCGGGTCGGTCTCGACCGCCAGGTGGCGGTTCCAGTGCCTGACCATGCCGGTCTGGCTGAGCGTGAAGGACACGAACACGCCGACGATGTACAGCTGGATCAGACGGGTGGAGTCCGCGCCGTAGATGACCGTCAGCAGGGTCGCGGCCCCCGCGAGCAGCACGATGCCGTTGGAGAACGCCAGGCGGTCACCGCGGGTGTGCAGCTGGCGCGGGAGGTAGCGGTCCTGGGCGAGGATCGAGCCGAGCAGCGGGAAGCCGTTGTACGCCGTGTTCGCCGCCAGGAACAGGACGAGCGCCGTGGCCGCCGCCAGGACGACGAACAGGAAGCTGCCCTTGCCGAAGACGGCCTCGGCGACCTGGGAGATCACCGGGTTCTGGACATAGCCGGAGCCGAGCGGGTGGCCGTTGTGGATGAGGTCGGTGGCCGGGTTCTCGGCCATGCGGACCTTGGTCGACATGGCGAGCGCGATGATGCCGCAGAACATGGTGACGGCCAGCAGGCCCATCATCGCCAGCGTGGTCGCCGCGTTCTTCGACTTGGGCTTGCGGAAGGCCGGCACGCCGTTGGAGATCGCCTCCACGCCGGTCAGCGCGGCACAGCCGGAGGAGAAGGCGCGCAGCAGCAGGAAGACGAGCGCGAAGCCGGCCAGGCCCTGGTGCTCGGCCCTGATGTGGTAGTCCGCGGTCGGCGCACGCATGGTGTCGCCGAGGACCAGGCCCCGTACGACACCCCACGCGATCATGATGAAGACGCCGCCGACGAACACGTACGTCGGGATCGCGAAGAGCTTGCCGGACTCCTTCACGCCGCGCAGGTTCATCAGCGTGAGCAGCACGATCACGGCGACCGCGCACAGCACCTTGTGCTGGACCACGAAGGGGATCGCGGAGCCGAGGTTCTCGATGCCGGAGGCGATGGAGACGGCGACGGTGAGGACGTAGTCCACGAGCAGGGCGCTGGCCACGGTCAGGCCCGCCTTGGGGCCCAGGTTCGTGGTGGCGACCTCGTAGTCGCCGCCACCGCTCGGGTAGGCATGCACATTCTGCCGGTAGGAGGCGACCACGGTGAACATCAGCACCACGACCGCGACGGCGATCCACGGGCTGAAGTGGTACGCCGACACGCCCGCGATGGACAGGACCAGGAGAACCTCCCCCGGCGCGTAGGCGACGGAGGACAGCGGGTCGGAGGCGAAGACGGGGAGTGCGATGCGCTTCGGCAGGAGCGTTTCGCCCAGCCGGTCACTGCGCAGTGCGCGCCCGATCAGGATCCGTTTGGGCACGTCGGTCAGTTTGGACACGACAGAGGATCGTAGGCCTTCGAACAGGCAGCCGCCCACCCGGTGTCCGAGATCTGCCTCACGAGTGAATTCAGGGGCGCACTGAACTGCGGATTCCGTGGTCCGCGCGCTCCCCGTGCCTAGATGGCAAATCCCGCACGTCGTCGCACCTCGGAGGACTCATGCCCGCCACCGCGGAGCTCATCGGGGCGACCGTCGCCCTTCTCGGCCTCGGAATCCTGACCCTGTGCAGCGTGCGCAGCATCACGCGCCGGCCCCCGCCCCCGCTGATCGCGGACACCGATCCCTGTACAGGGGGGTGCCAACCGCCCTGCGCTCGTGTGTAGCTTTGGGCCTCGGTCTGAGAACCTGTTAAGGCCAAGTCAATAACCTCGAGAGAACGTCTTGACATCGGAAGGACGGTCGTGCACATCGTCATCATGGGCTGCGGGAGAGTGGGTTCCGCTCTCGCCCAGACCCTGGAGCAACAGGGCCATACGGTCGCCGTGATCGACCAGGACCCGACCGCCTTCCGTCGGCTGGGCCCGGGCTTCGGGGGCCGCCGGGTCACCGGTGTCGGCTTCGACCAGGACACGCTGCGCGAGGCGGGCATCGAGGAGGCCGGCGCCTTCGCCGCCGTCTCCAGCGGTGACAACTCCAACATCATCTCCGCACGCGTGGCCCGAGAGATGTTCGGCGTGGAGAACGTGGCCGCCCGTATCTACGACCCGCGCCGCGCCGAGGTCTACCAGCGCCTCGGCATCCCCACCGTGGCCACGGTGCGCTGGACCGCCGACCAGATGCTGCGCCGGCTGCTGCCCTCCGGCGCCGAGCCGCTGTGGCGCGACCCCACCGGCGGGGTACAGCTCGCCGAGGTGCACGCCTCCCCGAAGTGGGTCGGGCACAAGATCAGCAAGCTGCAGGAGGAGACGGGCGTCCGGGTGGCGTTCCTGACCCGCCTCGGCGAAGCGATCCTGCCGACCTCGCAGACGGTGCTGCAGGAGGGCGACCTCGTGCATGTGATGATGCGGTCGGACGACGTCGAGAAGGTCGAGGCGGCGTTCGCCCAGGGCCCGGAAGAGGAGAGCGGTCACTGATGAGGGTCGCCATTGCCGGAGCCGGCGCCGTCGGCCGCTCGATCGCGGGCGAGCTGCTGGAGAACGGCCACGAGGTCCTGCTGATCGACAAGGCCCCGACCGCCATCTCGGTGGAGCGGGTGCCCCAGGCGGAGTGGCTGCTGGCGGACGCCTGCGAGATCACGTCCCTGGACGAGGCGGCGCTGCAGCGCTGCAACGTCGTCATCGCCGCGACCGGCGACGACAAGGTCAACCTGGTCGTCTCGCTGCTCGCCAAGACGGAGTACGGCGTCCCGCGCGTCGTAGCCCGTGTCAACAACCCGAAGAACGAGTGGCTGTTCAACGAGGCCTGGGGCGTGGACGTGGCCGTCTCCACCCCGCGCCTGATGTCCGCCCTGGTCGAGGAGGCGGTCTCGGTCGGCGATCTGGTCCGGCTGCTTCGCTTCAGCCACGGCGACGCCAACCTCGTCGAGCTGACCCTGCCCGAGGAGTCGGCGCTGGCCGGCACCCAGGTGGGCGACGTCCAGTGGCCCGAGGACACCTCCCTGGTCACGATCATCCGTGGCACCCGCGTGCTGACCCCGTCCAAGGAGGACTCCCTGGAGCCGGGCGACGAACTCCTCTTCGTGGCCGCCCAGGCCCGTGAGGAGCAGCTGGAGGAGCTGCTGTCGGTACGGCGCGAGGACACCTCGAGCTAGCCGAGGCGCCGCCGCGCCGAAGGGCCGGCCGGTTCGCGCGCTGCCGTGCCGAGGGCCCGGGGATCACCGGATCCACCGGGCCCTCGGCATGCGGGCACGCGGGGCCTCCGCCGACGCCGGTGCCGCGGCACCGGACACCGCCGGGCGAGCGGTCCCGGGAGTCCCGGGGAACCACACGGTAGGCGCCGACCGAGGCCATCGCGGCGGCATCCGGGTCCCGGTTCCGGCCGGTCGTCCACGGCTCCCGCCGGGTCCCCGGGCGCTCCGGGTCACGGGCCCACCAGCGGGGCGCGGTACGCCCGCCGTCCCGGGAACAGAGGTCGGGTCCGGCGGCCGCAGAGCAGGTGTGCGGCGCACCCTCGGGTCATGTGCGGCGGCACCGCCCCGGGCGGGCGGTGCCGTCGTCGTACGCAGGCTGCCGTCGCGGCGAGGACGCCGAAGGCCGGCCCCGTGCACCGCGCTCGCAGGCCGGCCCCCGATCAGCCGACTGTCACCAAAGTCATGACCGAGTACACCTAGGCCCCCCGGCGGTGGCGTCCCCCGGTCGCCTCGCCGCCCTCGGCGGCCAGCGCGGCCTGGCGCTCCTTCTCGGCCTTCTCCTCGGCCTCCATCTCGGCGAAGACGTCGATGGGCGTGGGGGCCTTCGCGAGGAAGACCCAGGTGAGCCAGACCGCCAGCAGGAACGGCGGGATCTTCAGGGCGACCAGGACCCAGCCGAGCTTGGTGGTGTCGGACCACCAGTAGAGCGGGAAGAGGATCGCGCACTTGGCCAGCAGGATCAGCCCCCAGGCCCAACTGGCCTTGGTGTAGGCCTTCTTGCGGCCGGGGTTGCGGGTGCGCCAGGAGAGGTTCTCCTTGAAGACCGGCCCGAGGATGAGACCCATCAGGGGCACCCCGGCGAGAGCCGTGACGATGTACGCCAGCGCCAGGCCCAGCGTGTAGAGCATGCCGGGCAGATAGAAGTTCTTGGCGTTTCCGGTGAACATCGCGAACGCGACACCGAAGGCCACTCCGAACACGCCGCTGAAGGCGTGCTTGACGGTGTCCTTCATCGCGAGCCGGACCACGACCAGGACCAGGGCCACGACCAGCGCGGCGATCGCCGACACGTGCAGGTTCTTGTCGACCGTGAAGATCGCCACGAAGAGCAGGCCCGGCACGACCGTCTCGACCATGCCGCGGACACCGCCGAACGCATCGAACAGCGCGGCCTCGGTCACCGCACGGGCGTCCTCCGACGGGTTCTGGTCGGTGCCTTCGGTCGGCTTGTCGAGGGACGTCACCGGCTACTCCCGTCCGAGGGGTCGCAGTTCGTATTTCGGGTTGAAGAGCACCCGGCGGCCTCGGCTCATCGAGATCCGGCCCGATGCGATCAGCTTGCGCCCCGGTTCTATGCCCACGATGGAGCGCCTGCCGAGCCACACCACGTCCAGCGCGGCGGAGCCGTCGAACAGCTCGGCCTCCAGGGCGGGGACCCCGGCGCGCGGTCGCAAGGTGACCGTGCGCAAGGTACCAGTTACGGTGACGATCTGCCGGTCGTGGCAGTCGCCGATCCTGGTACAGCCCGCCGTCTCGGCATCCTCACGCAGTTCCTCGGACTCCAGGTCCTCCTGCGACGAGGAAAGCCGGTCGAGCATGCGCCGGAACCGGCCGGCCGGCTTTTCGGAACGAGGAACAGCACTCATACCTGAAGCGTACCGGGGCCCACCGACGGCGCCGTAGCCAAGCTCACTTCACCCCCCGGCCCACTTCACCACCCGGCCCACTTCACCCGCTCACTTCTCGAACCGGTAGCCCATCCCCGGCTCGGTGATGAAGTGCTTCGGGTGCGAGGGGTCCGTCTCCAGCTTCCGGCGCAGCTGGGCCATGTACACCCGCAGGTAGTTGGTCTCCGTGCCGTACGACGGCCCCCACACCTCCTGCAGCAGCTGCTTCTGGCTGACCAGGCGGCCGGTGTTGCGGACCAGCACCTCCAGCAGGTGCCACTCGGTCGGGGTGAGGCGGACGTCCTTGCCGGCGCGGTTGACCTTCTTGGCGGCCAGGTCGACCGTGAAGCCCTCGGTCTCGACGGTCGTCAGGTCGTCCTCGCCGGGCCCGACCGGCTCGGCCCGGCGTACGGCGGCCCGCAGCCGGGCCAGCAGCTCGTCCATGCCGAAGGGCTTGGTGACGTAGTCGTCGGCGCCCGCGTCCAGCGCCTCGACCTTCTCGTCCGAGGAGTGCCGGGCGGACAGGACCAGGATGGGCACCCGGGTCCAGCCGCGCAGACCCCTGATCACCTCGACGCCGTCCATGTCGGGCAGACCCAGGTCGAGCACCACCACGTCGGGGTGCCGGGAGGCGACGAGTTCCAGGGCGGTACGGCCGTCGGGCGCCGCGTCGACCTCGTACTTGCGTGCCTTGAGGTTGATCACGAGGGCGCGCACGATCTGCGGCTCGTCGTCGACCACGAGCACCCGGGTCATAGAGTCGTCTGCCTTTCTGGTTCCGCGAGGTCCCGGGCCGTTGCGAGGGACTCGGGACGCGATCCTGCCGGGCGGAGGCTGAGAACCATGGTGAGTCCGCCGCCCGGCGTGTCCTCGGCGTTGAGGGTGCCGCCCATGGCCTCCGCGAAGCCCCGGGCGACCGCGAGGCCGAGCCCGACCCCGGCGCCGCGCGGGGCGTCGCCGTACCGCTGGAACGGCTCGAATATCCGGTCCTTGGCCTCGTCCGGCACGCCCGGCCCGCGGTCCACCACCCGTACCTCGACCCGGTCGGCTATGGCGCTGGCGGAGACCAGCACGGGCCGGCCCCTCGGGCTGTACTTGACGGCGTTCTCCACCAGGTTGGCCACGGACCGCTCCAGCAGCCCGGGGTCGACCTCGACCATCGGCAGGCTCTCGGGCACGTCCAGTTCGACGCTGCCCTCCGGGACGCCCCCGAGCGCCATCGGCACGACCTCGTCCACGTCGATCTCGCGGATCAGCGGGGTGACCGTGCCGGTCTGCAGACGGGACATGTCGAGGAGGTTGCCGACGAGGTGGTCCAGCCGGTCGGCGCCCTCCTCAATGCCCTGCAGCAGCTCCGCTCGGTCCTCCTCGGACCAGTCCACGTCGTCGGAGCGCAGACTCGACACCGCCGCCTTGATGCCGGCCAGCGGGGTGCGCAGGTCGTGGCTGACGGCGGCGAGCAGCGCGGTACGGATGCGGTTGCCCTCGGCGAGCGCGCGGGCCCGGTCGGCCTCCTCCTGCAGGCGCCGGCGGTCCAGGGCGACGGCGGCCTGCGCGGCGAAGGCGGCGAGCACCCGGCGGTCCTCGGCGGGCAGCACCCGTCCGGTGAGCGCGAGCGCCATGTGGTCGCCGACGGGCATGTCGACGTCGGCGTCCTCGGGCCGCTCCAGCGGGCGCCCGAATCCGGCCCGCCCGGCGCAGGTCCACGGCTCGACGTCGCTCGCCCGCTCCAGCAGCGCGGCCGACTCCATCGCGAAGGTCTCCCGGACCCGTTCCAGCAGCTCCTCCAGGCTGGTCTCGCCGCGCAGCACGTTCCCGGCGAGGAAGGAGAGTATCTCCGACTCGGCGCGCAGCCGGGCGGCCTGGTGGGTGCGCCGGGCGGCGAGGTCCACCACCGAGGCGACGGACATGCCGACGCCGAAGAAGATCGCGATGGCGACGATGTTCTTGGGGTCGGCGATGGTCAGCCGGTGCAGGGGCGGGGTGTAGAAGTAGTTCAGCAGCAGCGAGCCGAAGGCCGCCGAGGCGAGTGCGGGCAGCAGGCCGCCGAGCAGCGCCGCCGCGACGGTGACGGACAGGAACAGCAGCATGTCGTTGGCGAGGCCGAGGTCGACGGTGTTGAGCAGCACCGCGAGGACCGCCGGGCCCACCAGGCCCACCGCCCAGCCCCAGATGATCCGGGCCCGCCCGAGCCGTCCGCCCCGGGCCACGGGCAGTCCGCGGCCCTTGGCGACCTCCTCGTGGGTGACGATGTGGACGTCGAGGTCGGGGCCCGAGTCCCGGGCGACCGTGGCGCCGACGCCCGGCCCGAAGACGTACTGCCAGGCCTTGCGGCGCGAGGAGCCCAGCACGATCTGGGTGGCGTTCACGCCGCGTGCGAAGTCCAGCAGGGCGGCCGGTATGTCGTCGCCGACGACGTGGTGGAAGGTGCCGCCCAGGTCCTCCACGAGGGTGCGCTGTACGGCCAGTTCCTTCGGGGAGGCCGAGGTCAGCCCGTCGCTGCGGGCTATGTACACGGCGAGCACCTCACCGCCGGCGCCCTTCTCCGCGAGCCGGGCGGCGCGCCGGATCAGGGTGCGCCCCTCGGGACCGCCGGTCAGGCCGACCACGATCCGCTCGCGAGAGCCCCAGATCTTGGAGACCCGGTGCTCGCTGCGGTAGGCGGTCAGGTACTCGTCGACCCGGTCCGCCACCCACAGCAGCGCCAGCTCGCGCAGGGCGGTGAGGTTTCCGGGGCGGAAGTAGTTGGACAGGGCCGCGTCGACCTTGTCCGGCTGGTAGATGTTCCCGTGCGCCATCCGGCGGCGCAGCGCCTCCGGCGACATGTCGACCAGTTCGATCTGGTCGGCCCGCCGTACCACCTCGTCCGGGACCGTCTCGCGCTGCCGCACGCCCGTGATCGACTCGACCACGTCGCCGAGTGACTCCAGGTGCTGGATGTTGACGGTCGAGACGACGTCGATGCCCGCGGCGAGCAGTTCCTCCACGTCCTGCCAGCGCTTGGCGTTGCGGGAGCCGGGAATGTTGGTGTGGGCGAGTTCGTCCACCAGGGCGACGGCCGGAGCCCGGCGCAGCACGGCGTCGACGTCCATCTCGCCGAAGCGGGTGCCCCGGTACTCCAACTCCCTGCGCGGCACCGGCTCCAGGCCGTGCAGCATCACCTCCGTGCGCGGCCGGTCGTGGTGCTCCACGAAGCCCACGACACAGTCGGTGCCCCGCTCCACCCGGCGGTGCGCCTCGGACAGCATCGCGTAGGTCTTGCCCACGCCCGGTGCCGCACCGAGGTAGATCCGAAGCTTGCCGCGTGCCATGGCTCCATTCTCTTCCCGTGACTGCCGCCTACGCAGCGTCGACCTTACGGCCAACAATCACGACAAAAGACCCCGTGAGCCGGGCTGCGGCCAACTTTGACGCAACCCTGATGGCGCCTCGAAGGGGCGCGGGGCCGTGTCGGACATGCGGCTACCGCCCGTGGGCGCGGGCACCACAACGAACCCGCACCCGGAAACGGAGAACGCCCCGACGACGGGACCCCGCACAACGGGCCGCGCCCCTCAAAGGCACGGCCCGTGTATCTCTGCTGAACCCGGCGGAGCGCCTAGCGGACCTCGGTGATCTCCGGACCGCGCTGCAGCTGCCCCATCCCGCCGGAGAAGCGCGAGCCCTCCTCCTGCTGGACGCCCTCGGGCACCATCTGCGCGTCGTTCGGCAGCTTCAGGACGATCGGGTCGCGGGGCGCCATCGGACCCTCGCCGCGCACCACGACCGTGTCGCGGAAGATCTGCTCCAGCAGCCCGGCGGCCTGCGGCTGCACCGCGCCCTGGCCGGAGATCACACCACGCAGGAACCAGCGCGGGCCGTCGACTCCGACGAACCGCACGACCTGGAAGCCGCCGGTTCCGTCCGGCAGCTGCACCGGCACCTGGGCGCGCAGTTCCCACCCGAGCGGGCCCTCGACCTCGTCGACGATGCCACCCTGCTGGGTGATGCCGCCCGCGATCTCGTCGCGGACCTCGCCCCAGATGCCCTCGCGCTTGGGCGCGGCGAAAGCCTGGAGCTGGATGGCGCTGTCCCGCAGCACGACGGTGGCGGCGACGATCGCGTCACCGGCGACCTCGACCCGGAGCTCCATGCCGTCGACGCCCGGTACGAACAGTCCGCCGAGGTCCACACGGCCCTCGGCCGGGTCACGCACCTCACCGCTGTCCCACGGCCCGTCGGGCCGGGGCCCGGGCTCCAGCCGGACGCGCTCGCGCTCGGCCTCTTCTTCCTCGTCCGCCTCGGTGTCGACGCTGTCGACGACCTGCTCGGCCTCGCCGGCCGCGTCCTCGGCGGCACCCTTCTTGTTGCGACGTCCGAACACGTCACTGTCCTTCCCGGTCGGATACGACCGAAGCGTATCGATTCCCACCCGTCGGACCGCCATCGGCGGCCTGACCGCTTGTGCCGCTCTCGTCGCCCACCGCGGCATGGCCACCGGTGGACCCGAAGCCCCCTTCGGCCCGCGCCGAGTCGGGAAGCTCCGCGACCTCCTGGAAGCGGACCCTCTCGACCTGCTGGACGACCAGTTGGGCAATCCGGTCGAAGCGCTCGAACCGCACGCTCTCGCGCGGGTCGAGATTCACCACGATCACCTTGATCTCCCCACGGTACCCGGCATCAACCGTCCCTGGGGCATTCACGAGGGCGACACCGCAGCGAGCGGCGAGACCGGAGCGCGGGTGCACGAAGGCCGCGTACCCCTCGGGCAGGGCGATCGACACACCCGTGGGGAGCACGGCCCGTTCCCCCGGCCCCAGCTCGCACGGCTCGGTGGTGCGCAGATCGGCTCCGGCGTCCCCCGGATGCTCGTACGCCGGAAGTGGTACGTCGGGGTCGACACGCCGGAGCAGCACGTTCAGGTGGCCACGGCTCACGGGTTCACCTCGAAGGCGCGGGCACGCCGGACCTGGTCCGGGTCGCTCATGGCGGCCCGGATCTCCTCCTTGCGGCCGTGGTCGACGAAGTGGTCGACCTTGACCTCGATGAAGAGGGCCTCGGCCCGGACCGCGAGGGGGCCGTCGGGACCGCCGATGCGTCCGGTGGCGGCGGAGTAGATCTTCCGACCGGCGACGGCGGCGACCTCGGCCTCCAGGTACAGCGTGGTGCCGACGGGCACGGGCCGCACGAAGTCGGTCTCCAGCCGGCCGGTGACGGCGATGGTCCGCAGCAGCCAGTTCAGCGAGCCGAGGGTCTCGTCGAGGGCCGTGGCCAGCACCCCGCCGTGCGCGAGGCCCGGGGCGCCCTGGTGGGCGGGCTGGACGGTGAACTCGGCGGTCAGCGAGACACCCTCGCCGGCCCGCGCCTCCAGGTGCAGTCCGTGCGACTGCCCGGGGCCACAGCCGAAACAGTGTTCGTAGTGGGCGCCGAGAAGTTCTCCGGGCGCGGGCGCGTCGGGGTGCCGTACCGGTTTCACCGCGTCGGCAGGAGGCTGAAGGCTTGCGGAACTACCACTCACAGCCGCAGACCTTACCCGCGCGTCCGGGGGTTGCGGATCCCGTGCCAAGCTTGGCTCCATGCAGCTCTCCGCCACCCCCTACGAAGAACGCCTCACCGCCCCCCGCTCGTGGTGGCTGATCAGCTTCCTCGTGGGCGTCTCCTTCGCCCTGATCCTGCTCCCGTTCGGCACCCTGCCGCTGCTCGGCGGCCTGGTCGGCGGTACGGCAGCGGCGTCGGTGGTCGCGAGCGCCTACGGCTCGCCGCGCATCCGGGTCGTGGGCGACCAGCTGATCGCGGGCGAGGCGAAGATCCCGGTGTCGGCGCTGGGCGACTCGGAGGTGCTGGACGCGGAGGAGGCCCGCGCCTGGCGGACGTACAAGGCCGACACCCGCGCCTTCCTGCTGCTGCGCGCCTACATCCCCACGGCGCTGCGGGTGGAGGTCACCGACCCCGAGGACCCGACGCCGTACCTGTACCTGTCGACGCGGGAGCCGGAGCGGCTGGCGGCGGCGATCGAGGCCGCGCGCAGCACGAACGCCTGACGGCGCTCGCGGAAGATCTAGAGCTCTTCGGGAAGGTCGCGCAGTTTCAGGGGCTCCGCGGGTTCCTCCAGCGGCGGCAGCTCCTTCAGCTCCTCCCAGGGGACCTGGATCTTGCGCAGGTCGGCCCGGACGTGCGCGGCGAGCTTCTTGGTGTCCCGGCGGTTCATGACCGCCCCGACCGCGGCACCCACCATGAACGGCATGAGGTTCGGCAGGTCCCGGACCATCCGCTTCATGATCTGCTGGCGCAGTTCGCGCTTCATGCGGCCGCCGAGGGCGGTGTCGTACGTCGACGGCTTCATCACGTCGATCCCGCGCTCCCCCGACCAGGAGGACAGATACGCGGTGCTGCGGGTCTTGAGGTTGCCGGGCGGCCGTACGCCGTAGACCTCGTGCAGTTCGGCGACGAGCTTCAGCTCGATCGCGGCGACCCCGGTGATCTCCGCGGCCAGTTCGGTCGGCATCGCGGGCGGCACCGGCAGCATCGCCGCCGCCCCGATCCCGGCTCCGACCGTCGAGGTGCCGGCCGCCGCACCCGCCACCAGCTTGTCGGCGAGCTCTTCGGGCCCGAGGCCCGGGAACTGCCGGCGCAGGGTCGCGAGGTCGCGCACGGGGACACGCGGGGCGATCTCGATGATCCGGTCCGCGAGATAGGCCAGCCCCGCGCGAGCGCGGCTGCCGCCCCTGCGGGCCCCTTCCCGGGCCAGGTCCCGGGCCTTGTCACGCATCACCGCGGCCCGCCGCCGAGCGACGGGCGCGGGCTGCCTCACCGGCGCCGGGTGGTCCGCCCGGTCGGTCGCCGGTTCGAGCGGGGCCACCACTTCGGGTGCGCCCCGCTCGTCGTCACGCGCGCCGTGCGGGCCGTGGGACGGCCCTTCGTCCGCTTCCCCGGGGGAGGAGCGGCGCTTCCGTGGAGGGGTCGAGCCAGACACGGCCGACCCGACCTCAGTCGCAGTCGCGGCAGATCGGCTGACCGTTCTTCTCCCGGGCCAGCTGGCTGCGGTGGTGCACCAGGAAGCAGCTCATGCAGGTGAACTCGTCCTGCTGCTTCGGCAGCACGCGGACGGCCAGCTCCTCGTTCGAGAGGTCGGCGCCGGGCAGCTCGAGCCCCTCGGCGGCCTCGAACTCGTCGACGTCCACCGAGGAGGTGGACTTGTCATTCCGCCTGGCCTTCAGCTCTTCGAGGCTGTCCGAGTCGACGTCGTCGTCGGTCTTGCGTGGAGTGTCGTAATCGGTTGCCATATCGCTCTCCCCCTCTGGGTGTCTGCGGTGTCTCCAGCGCACGTAACGCGTGAGAGGCCGGACTTGTGCCCGACCTGAGGCGGAGATTTTGCCTCACATCAAGGTCTGTTACTCAATCGACACCCAACCCGACCCCTCAAGAGTGATCGGCTTGGATGGCGGTGAGGACCGTACACGGTTCGAATGTCACACCTCAAAGGCGCCTCACCGTGTACTTCCCGTGATCAAGTGCCCTGAAAACCAGGACTTTCCCGGCTTTCCGCCATGTTTCATGATCACGCAGAGTACATGGCTGAAAATCCGCCCATGTGATCGATCACACAGGGGCAAGCTCATTCGGCGGCTGAAAAATTCCGCGTAAAGCGAACATCTCTCGCGTGTGTCAGGCCGGGGCCCGGCCACCCGGTCGGGCGGCCCGGTCACGGCCCGCGCATCACACGTCACCGTCCGCGGATCGCGGATCACAGCCCGCGGACCAGAGATCACAACGGCAGGGTGACCCGCATCACCAGGCCGCCGCCCTCGCGGGGCTCCGCCACGATGTGGCCGCCGTGCGCGCGGGCCACGGACCGGACGATGGACAGCCCGAGGCCCACACCCTTGTCACTGCCCGTGCGCTCCGTACGGAGCCGCCTGAAGGGCTCGAAGAGGTTGTCGATCTCGTACGCCGGCACCACCGGCCCGGTGTTCGTGACGGTCAGGACCGCCTGGCCGTGCTGGGTCTCGGTGTCCACCTCGACCCATCCGTCCTCGGGAACGTTGTAGCGCACCGCGTTCTGCACCAGGTTCAGCGCGATCCGCTCCAGCAGCACGCCGTTGCCCTGCACCACGGCGGGCTTGCGCTCGCCGCGGATCTTCACGCCCTTGGCCTCGGCCTCGGCGTGCACCTGGTCGATGGCCTGGGTGGCGACCTCGGCCAGGTCGACGGGCTTGCGCTCGACGATCTGGTTGTCGCTGCGGGCGAGCAGCAGCAGGCCCTCGACCAGCTGCTCGCTGCGCTCGTTGGTGGCCAGCAGCGTCTTGCCCAGCTGCTGCAGCTCGACCGGCGCGTTCGGGTCCGACAGATGCACCTCGAGCAGCGTTCTGTTGATCGCGAGCGGGGTGCGCAGCTCGTGGGAGGCGTTGCCGACGAAGCGCTGCTGGGCGGTGAAGGCCCGTTGCAGCCGCTCCAGCATGTCGTCGAAGGTGTCCGCCAGCTCCTTCAGCTCGTCGTCCGGGCCGTCCAGCTCGATCCGGCGCGACAGGTCGGAACCGGCCACCTGGCGGGCGGTACGGGTGATCCGGCCGAGGGGGGACAGCACCCGGCCGGCCATCGCGTAACCGAACGCGAACGCGATCACGGCGAGGCCCAGCAGAGCCAGCAGCGAGCGGCTGAGCAGGTCGTCCAGGGCCGCCTGGCGCTGGTGGTCCACGCACTGGGCGATCGCGTCGTTGAACTCCGACAGCGGCAGGCTGGTGGTGTTGATCGCCGGGCAGTTGTCGCTGGAGACCCGGATCGACGTACCACTGACGATCTTGAACAGGGGCTGGTTGCCGGTGCTGATCGCCTGCGCGGCCAGCAGGTAGATGATCGACAGCAGCAGGATGCCGGCGATCAGGAACATGCCGCCGTACAGCAGCGTGAGCCTTATGCGGATGGTCGGGCGCAGCCATGGGAAGGGGGGCTGCGGCCTCCTGGGGTCCCAGGTGGGTTTCGGTGGCGCCTGGGGCGGCGCTGGGGTGGCGGCCATGGCGGATCAGATCCGGTAGCCGGAGCCGGGGACGGTGACGATCACGGGCGGCTCGCCCAGCTTGCGCCGCAGGGTCATGACGGTCACCCGCACGACGTTGGTGAACGGGTCGGTGTTCTCGTCCCAGGCCTTCTCCAGCAACTGCTCGGCCGAGACCACCGCGCCCTCGCTGCGCATGAGCACCTCCAGCACCGCGAACTCCTTGGGCGCGAGCTGGATCTCCCTGCCCTCGCGGAACACCTCCCGCCGGTTCGGGTCCAGCTTGATGCCGGCGCGCTCCAGGACCGGCGGCAGGGGAACACTCGTACGACGGCCGAGGGCGCGCACGCGCGCGATCAGCTCGCTGAACGCGAAGGGCTTGGGCAGATAGTCGTCGGCGCCGATCTCCAGGCCCTCGACCCGGTCGCTGACGTCGCCGGACGCCGTGAGCATGAGCACGCGCGTGGGCATGCCCAGCTCGACGATCTTGCGGCAGACGTCGTCCCCGTGCACCAGCGGGAGGTCGCGGTCGAGGACGACCACGTCGTAGTCGTTGACGCCGATGCGCTCCAGGGCGGCCGCACCGTCGTACACGACGTCGACGGCCATGGCCTCCCGGCGCAGTCCGGTGGCCACCGCATCGGCGAGCAGTTGCTCGTCCTCGACGACGAGTACGCGCACGTCGCTTGTCCTTCCTCATGTCCACCCGCGTAGCGCGCCGTGGGCGCGTGCGGGCAGGGGTGTTCGTGGGGTGTGACCTCCATCCTGCCCTTTTCGGCCGTAAGTCGGCTGTAAGGCGGGTTGTGGACCGAAGGGATCGGCTCTCCGGGGAGGGAATACGAGATTTTCTCCTCCGGTTGAGGTTTCCGGGTGAGGGAGCGGGGGGAGGACGGCTTTACACCCCGCGATCACGCTCTGCATGTGCCGCAGCACCATGCGGTACTCCGCTATCCGCTTCCGCAGAGTGGGCGCGGGTGTCCGGCACCGTCGCCGCCCAGCAGGGCAGCGCTGGGCACCCGTGAGAGACGTGATCGCCCCTTTCCCAAAACAGGCACACCCCCGTGCCACCGACCCACGACCCAGGACGAGGGGGCGCAGCATGGACGCTTTCACCGCAGGACTTCTGCAGCGCATAAGGGCGACCGAGTCCGACCTGTCGCGGGCTCGTGACGAGGGTGACGACTTCCTCGTCGAAGTGGAGCAGGCAGAGCTCGACGACCTGCGACGCCTCGCCGCCGAACACGGTGTGGAGGTCGGCGCGTCACGCGTCTGATCGGCCCGAAAGCGCAAGAAGGGACCCCGGCGAATCCAGCGCCGGGGTCCTTTTGCGTTCACCGGTGGGGGCGGTTGCGTTCACCGGTGGGGGCCGGTCCGCTCAGTCGTGCCACGCCCCGAGGTCCTCCAGGAGCCGCTGGAGGGGCTCGAACACTCCCGGTGACCCGGCGACGGTCAGATCGCGTGACGGGCGCTCTCCCGGCCTTCCACCGACCAGCGCGCCCGCCTCCCGGGCGATCAGGTCACCCGCCGCGAAGTCCCACGCGTTGAGCCCCCGCTCGTAGTACCCGTCGAGCCGGCCGCAGGCCACGTCGCACAGGTCGACCGCGGCCGAGCCGCTGCGCCGGATGTCCCGCAGCAGCGGGATCAGCCGGCTCGCCACCTCGGCCTGGTGGGTACGGACCTCGGCGACGTAGTTGAAGCCGGTGGAGACCAGGGCCTGGTCGAGTGGGGGCGCGGGGCGACAGTCGAGCGCTCGCTCGCCCTCCCATGCGCCGGTGGCCCACGCCCCGCCCCCGCGTACCGCGTGGTATGTCTCGCCGCGCATCGGGGCCGCGACCACCCCGACGACCGTCTCCCCGTCCTGCTCGGCCGCGATGGACACCGCCCAGGTCGGCAGGCCGTACAGGTAGTTCACCGTGCCGTCGAGCGGGTCGATCACCCAGCGGACGCCGCTGGTGCCCGCCACGGAGGCGCCCTCCTCGCCGAGGAAGCCGTCGTCGGGCCGCCGACCGGAGATCAGGTCCGTGATCAGCTTCTCCGCAGCGATGTCCATCTCGGTGACGACGTCGATCGGGCTGGACTTGGTCCGCGCCACGGCCAGGTCGGCCGGGCGGCCGTCCCGCAGCAGCTCACCGGCGCGGCGGGCGGCCTCCCGGGCCAGGTCCAGCAGTTCCCGGTGCAGGGGGTCGGTCACGGCTCTCCTCACGCGTAGGGGCTGTCGGCACCGGCGGCGGCCGGGTGGGGCGCACGGGCGGGGCAGCAGCCGACCGGGCAGAGGTTGTGGCTCGCGCCCAGCGCGCCCAGGGCGCACGGGGTGACCTCCTGGCCGCGCTCCACGGCGGCGCGCTCCACGATCAGGTCGCGGACGGCGGCGGCGAACCGGGGGTCGGCGCCCACGGTGGCCGAGCGGCGCACCGGCAGGCCCAGCTCCTCGGCCTTGGCCGTGGCCTCGGTGTCGAGGTCGTAGAGGACCTCCATGTGGTCGGAGACGAAGCCGATGGGGGCCATGACGACGGCCGGGACGCCGGCGCCGTGCAGCTCCTCCAGGTGGTCGCAGATGTCCGGCTCCAGCCAGGGGATGTGCGGGGCGCCGGAACGCGACTGGTAGACCAGCCGCCAGGGGTGGTCGACGCCGGTGCGCTCGCGGACGGCGTCGGCGATCAGCTGGGCCACGTCCAGGTGCTGCTCGACGTACGCGCCACCCTCGCCGTGGGCCTCGACGGGGCCGGAGGTGTCGGCGGCGGAGGTCGGGATGGAGTGGGTGGTGAAGGCGATGTGGGCGCCCGCGCGGACGTCCTCGGGGAGGTCTTCGAGGGAGCGCAGCACGCCGTCGGTCATGGGCTCGACGAAGCCGGGGTGGTTGAAGTAGTGCCGCAGCTTGTCGATCCTCGGCAGCTGAAGGCCCTCGGCCTCCAGCGCGGCCAGCGCGTCCGCGAGGTTCTCGCGGTACTGACGGCAGCCCGAGTAGGAGGCGTAGGCGCTGGTGGCGAGCACCAGGATGCGGCGGCGTCCGTCGGTGACCATCTCGCGCAGGGTGTCCGTCAGGTACGGCGCCCAGTTGCGGTTGCCCCAGTAGACCGGCAGGTCCAGGCCGTGTTCGGCGAAGTCCTTGCGCAGGGCGTCCAGCAGGGCGCGGTTCTGGCCGTTGATGGGGCTCACCCCGCCGAACCGGAAGTAGTGCTGCCCGACTTCCTTCAGGCGTTCCTTCGGGATGCCGCGCCCGCGCGTGACGTTCTCCAGGAACGGGACCACGTCGTCCGGGCCTTCGGGGCCGCCGAAGGAGAGCAGGAGCAGGGCGTCGTACGGGGTGGCATCGAGCGCGTCTGGCATGTCTCGATCCTGCCACCCGGTGCTGACAGCCGGGCAACGGCGGGGTGACGAGTCGGGTTCCAGTCGGTTTATGCCGGTTTTTCCCCTGATCAAACCAGATGCAATTAGGGTCTCCTAACTCGTAATCTGTCCCAGCCGCATTCGCGCCTTACCGAGCCGCTTCGGAGACCCCGTGCCCAGCCCCTACAGAGCCCTGTTCAGCGAACCCGGCACCAAGGCGTTCTCCGCCGCGGGGTTCCTCGGCCGGATGCCGCTGTCGATGATGGGCATCGGTGTGGTCACGATGGTCTCGCAGCTGACCGGGCGGTACCGGCTCGCCGGCGCGCTGTCGGCCACCATCGCGCTGTCCGCCGCGGCGATCGGGCCGCAGATATCGCGGCTGGTCGACCGGCACGGACAGCGCCGGGTGCTGCGTCCCGCGACCCTGGTGGCCGTCACGGCGGCGGCCGGGCTGCTCCTCACCGCGCACTTCCGGTGGCCGGACTGGGTGCTGTTCCTCTGCGCCGCCGGGATCGGCTCGGTGCCGAGCCTGGGAGCGATGATCAGGGCCCGCTGGGCGGCGCTGTACCGGGGCACCGACAAGCTGCACACCGCCTACTCGTTCGAGTCGGTCGTCGACGAGATCTGCTTCATCTTCGGCCCGATCATCTCCATCGGGTTGTCGACGGCCTGGTTCCCGGAGGCCGGGCCGCTGCTCGCCGCCTGCTTCCTGGCCGCCGGCGTCCTCTGGCTCACCGCCCAGCGCGCCACCGAGCCCGAGCCGCACCCGCGCGAGAAGCACGGCGGCGGTACGGCCCTGCGCTCGGGCGGGCTCCAGGTGCTGGTGGCGACCTTCGCGGCGACCGGCGCGATCTTCGGGTCGGTGGACGTGGTCACCGTCGCCTTCGCCGACGAGCGCGGCCACAAGGGCGCCGCGAGCATCGTGCTGGCGCTGTACGCGGCCGGCTCCTGTGTGGCCGGGGTGGTCTTCGGGCTGCTGCGGTTCGGCGGGGCGCCGGAACGCCGCTGGCTGCTGGGCGTGGCGGCGATGGCCGTGAGTATGATCCCCCTCCTACTGGTCGGAAACCTGCCGCTTCTGGCCGTGGCGCTGTTCGTTGCGGGGCTGTCCATCGCGCCGACGATGATCACGACGATGTCCCTCATCGAAGAGCACGTACCTCGCGCGCAGCTCACCGAGGGCATGACCTGGGTGAGCACCGGCCTAGCGGTCGGTGTCGCGCTCGGCTCCTCCGTGGCCGGCTGGGTGATCGACGCAGCCGGGGCGCGGGCCGGGTACGGGGTTCCGGCCGTGTCCGGGGCCGTCGCGGTCGCGGCCGGTTTCCTCGGGTACCGCCGGCTGCGCAGGCCGGCCGCGGGTCGGGGAGGCACCGTTGAGCAGCACAGCGAGCGGGAAGAACGGCACCTGGCGTAACTGGGGCGGGAACGTCTCCGCCCGGCCCGTCCGGCAGGTCGCGCCGGCATCGGTGGAGGAGCTGGCGGCGGCGGTGCGCCGGGCCGCCGAGGACGGCCTGAAGGTGAAGGCGGTCGGGACCGGGCATTCCTTCACCTCGATCGCGGCCACCGACGGTGTGTTGATCCGCCCTCAACTGTTGACTGGTATCCGCAACATTGACCGTGAAGCCATGACGGTCACGGTCGAGGCCGGCACCCCGCTCAAGCGACTCAACGCGGCGCTGGCGCGCGAGGGTCTGTCGCTCACCAACATGGGCGACATCATGGAGCAGACGGTCTCCGGGGCCACCAGCACCGGCACGCACGGCACGGGCCGCGAGTCCGCCTCGATCGCCGCCCAGATCAAAGGGCTCGAACTCGTCACTGCGGACGGTTCGGTGCTGACCTGTTCCGAGAAGGAGAACCCCGAGGTCTTCGCGGCCGCCCGAATAGGCCTCGGCGCCCTCGGCGTCGTCACCGCGATCACCTTCGCCGTGGAGCCGCTGTTCCTGCTCACCGCGCGCGAGGAGCCGATGCCCCTCGACCGGGTCCTCGCCGAGTTCGATCAACTCTGGGCGGAGAACGAGCACTTCGAGTTCTACTGGTTTCCGCACACCGGCAGCACCAACACCAAGCGGAACAACCGCAGCGCCGGTCCCGAGCAGCCCGTGGGGCAGCTGGCCGGCTGGTTCGAGGACGAGTTCCTCTCCAACGGCGTCTTCCAGGTGGCCCAGTGGGTCGGCCGCGTCGCCCCCGCCGCCGTTCCCGCCATCGCCCAGGTCTCCAGCAAGGCCCTGTCCGCGCGCACGTACACGGACATCCCCTACAAGGTCTTCACTTCTCCGCGCCGGGTGCGCTTCGTGGAGATGGAGTACGCCGTCCCGCGCGCGGCCCTGGCCCAGACGCTGCGCGAGCTGAAGAGCATGGTCGAGCGCTCCGGGCTGCGCGTCAGCTTCCCCGTCGAGGTGCGCACCGCCCCGGCCGATGACATCACCCTGTCCACCGCCTCCGGCCGCGACAGCGCCTACGTCGCCGTACACATGTTCCGGGGTACGCCCTACCAGGCGTACTTCACCGCCGCCGAGCGGATCTTCACCGCGCACGACGGGCGGCCGCACTGGGGCAAGGTGCACACCCGGGACGCCGAGTACTTCGCGCGCGTCTACCCGCGCTTCGGGGAGTTCACTGCGCTGCGGGACCGTCTTGACCCGGAACGGCTGTTCCAGAACGACTACTTGCGGAGGGTTCTGGGGTCATAGGCGCCGGGGCGGACCCGCCGGGCGTGGGGGTCGGCGAAGGGCCCGGGCCGTCGCTCGCCTCCCCGCCCGGGGAGGCGCCGGGCGCCGGCGTCGCGCCGTGGGTCGTACCGCCGCCGGCCCCGGGTGCGTGCCCGCGGGACGCAGGACCCGAAGGGACCGGTGTCTCCTCGGACCCGGCGGGCGCGTCGGACGTCGAGGAGGGGTGGCTCCGGCCGGTGACGGCGTCGCCGACCGTCGTACCCGTGCCACCGCTGAAGGCGTTGCCGGACACCAGTTCGTACGTCGTGACGCCGGCCATGGTCACCCCGAAGACGAGGGCGGCCGCCACCACCGGCCACCGCCGGCCCCTCGCCCCCGCGCGGTAGACGGTGCCCTCGGTGAACTCACCCGGAGCCCGTGGCACGTGTCCCCCGGGACGGGGCGCGACCGTCGCCTCCCTCAGCTGCTCCCCGGTCCGCTTGAAGAAGTGCTGGAACAGCGTGCCCCCGCAGGTGGCGACCACGCTGACGACTCCCGCGCCGAGGATCGTGCCGTACACCCCGAAGTACGACGCCAGTTTGGCCGCCACGACGGCCGCCAGGGCACTGCCCGCGACCTGGGGGACGCTCAGGTCGATCCGCTTGCGACCCGCGTCGGGCGTTTCACGCATACCCGGAACCTGCCTGCCTTTCCCGTGCTTGATCGACATTGACCGACCGACTGCACGAGAGAGGGACGTGAGACGGAAACCATTAGTTCCGTTTCTGGGGATTACGTGAAGTTCGCCACCTTCATGATCGGCAGAACCGGTCGCCAAGGGCCAAGTCGCAGGCCTTGCCAGAAGTTGGGCGGCGCGCCCATCCACGCACATGGTCCAAATGGAGTACTGTTGCGAGCCCTGGGTCCGGTCTCCCACCAGGGTGTCCGCGGCCTTGAAGGACCGCCGGGAGGGGGCTAGTTGCACAGGGTGACAGTTTTGGTCACTTAGCGTTGCGAATAGGTAACCGTGCCATAACGGCGACCCAGGGCCCGTGCCCGACACGCCGGGCAACTCGGCAAGGTTGTGGCAGGCTGCACCCGGGCAGGCCACACTCGACTAGCGGAAGCAGCGACGCACGTGACGTCGGCAGGCACCACCCGGGAGGTCCCCATGCCCGAACTGCGTGTCGTGGCCGTCTCGAATGACGGCACACGGCTGGTGCTCAAGGCTGCCGACGCAACGGAGTACACCCTTCCGATCGACGAACGGCTCCGCGCCGCCGTGCGCGGCGACCGGCCGCGCCTCGGCCAGATCGAGATCGAGGTCGAAAGCCATCTGCGCCCGCGTGACATCCAGGCGCGGATACGCGCAGGTGCCACCGCGGAAGAGGTGGCACAGCTCGCCGGCATCCCCGTCGACCGGGTCCGGCGCTTCGAGGGCCCCGTGCTCGCCGAGCGCGCCTTCATGGCCGAGCGCGCCCGCAAGACCCCGGTCCGCCGCCCCGGCGAGAACTCCGGCCCGCTGCTCGGCGAGGCCGTGCAGGAGCGGCTGCTGCTGCGCGGCGCCGAGAAGGACACCGTGCAGTGGGACTCCTGGCGCCGCGACGACGGCACCTGGGAGGTGCTCCTCGTCTACCGGGTCGCGGGCGAACCGCACTCGGCGAGCTGGACGTACGACCCGCCCCGGCGGCTCGTACAGGCCGTGGACGACGAGGCGCGCTCGCTGATCGGCGAGTCCGACGACCTCGCCGTGCCCGAGCCGAGCTTCCCGTTCGTGCCGCGCATCGCCCGCCTGCCACGTGAGCGTTCGATGGACCGCGCGCTCGACCGGGGCGAGCGGGAGCGGCCGGGCCTGCCCGCGCAGCCGTCCGAGCCCGCCGAGGAGAGCACGGGCGAACGCGACTCGCTGACCAGCCTGCTGGAGGCGGTACCGAGCTTCCGGGGTGACCTGGTGGTCCCGGAGCGTCCGGCGGAGACGCCGGAGGAGCCCGCCGACGAACCGGCCGCCGAGGAGCCACCGGCCCCCGCCGCCTCGGCCGGTTCGGCCTACGCGGACGTCCTCATGCCCCGCTCGGTCGGCAGCCACCGCGACCGGCTCATCGGCGCGACCGACCGCCAGGCCGAGGCCGACGGGGTCCGCCCCGGCCGCCGTGCCGCCGTGCCGAGCTGGGACGAGATCGTGTTCGGCACACGGCGCAAGAAGCAGGAGTAACCGGCGTAACCGCCGTAACCGCCGTACGAAGTGGTGGAAAAGTGGGGGCACGCGTGCGTGGCCCCACTTTTCGGTGCCTCAAAGGCCTCCGGCATCCGCTACTGCGGATCCGCGCCCACCGCCACCGGACGGGACGGGTCGGAGGACCATTCGGACCAGGAACCGACGTACAGGGCCGCCGGGATGCCGGCCACCGCGAGGGCCAGGACCTCGTGGGCTCCGGAGACGCCCGAGCCGCAGTACACGCCCACCTCGGTGTCCCCGGACACGCCCAGGGCCTTGAAGCGGTCCCGCAGCTCCGCCGCGGGCAGGAAGCGGCCGTCGGGGCCCACGTTCTCCGTCGTCGGCGCCGAGACCGCGCCCGGGATGTGCCCGCCGACCCGGTCGACCGGCTCGACCTCACCGCGGTACCGCTCCCCCGCACGCGCGTCCAGCAGCACCCCCGCGCGGGCCAGGGCCGCGGCCCCGTCCGCGTCCAGCAGCTCCGCCGGGGCGGGAACCGGCCGGAAGTCGCCCTCGGCCGGCTCCGGCACCTCGTTCGACAGTTCGCCCTCCCAGGACGGCAATCCGCCGTCGAGGACCCGCACGTCCGGGTGACCCGTCCAGCGCAGCATCCACCACGCGCGCGCCGCCGCCCAGCCCTGGCCGCCGTCGTACACGACGACCGGCCGGTCGGCCGACACGCCCGCACGGCGCATCGCGTCGCCGAACTCGGCGAGGTCCGGCAGCGGATGCCGGCCGTTCGCCCCGGGCTCTGAGGCCAGTTCCCGGTCCAGGTCGACGAAGACCGCGCCGGGGATGTGCCCGGCCGCGTACTCGGCCCGCCCGTCGAAGGCCGGCGCACCCGCCGCCTTGGCCAGGCTGAGCTGCCAGCGGACGTCCAGCAGCACCGGGGGCCGGTCCCGGGTCAAGTCGGATGCGAGTTCGGATGCAGTGATGATGGCTGTCATGGCGCCATGCATACGCCAGGGGTGGCCGCGGCGTCCAGGTACGGCTACTCTGCTCGGCCGGACAGGCTCGATCACCTGGCGTACGGGATCGAGCACGTGCTGTACAGCCGACGGACACCCGCCGGCCATCGTCAGGAAGCGGCGAGAGACGGCAGACCGGGCATCCTCCCGGAGGTGTCGCCGAGCGTCGGCGCGGTAAGCCCCGCTGCGGCGTGGAGGATGCGGACACCGGCACGGGCGTGCCCGACCGCCGGCGTGGACACCCCTTCCGGGGAGCGGAAGCGACACGGCCACCGCGAGGGGCCGGGGAGAGAGTGATCGATGACCGAGGCACGGGAGCCGGCCGGCCCGCACGCGCGGCGTGCGCCCGGCACGCCCTGCTGGGTGAGCCTGATGGCGCACGGGCTGGCCGCCACCGAGGAGTTCTACGGCGAGCTGTTCGGCTGGGAGTTCCGGCCGAGCCCGCAGCAGCTCGGCCCGTATGTGCGGGCGCTGCTGGACGGGCACGAGGTGGCGGGCATGGGCCAGCTGCCGCCGGACCGCCGGCTGCCGATCGCCTGGACGCCGTACCTCGCCTCGGACGACGTGGACCAGACGGCCGACACGGTACGGGAGTGCGGCGGCACCGTGGCGGTCGGACCACTGGACGCCGCGGAGGCCGGACGGCTCGCCATCGCCGCGGACCCCTCCGGGGCCGTGTTCGGCATCTGGCAGGGCTCCGCGCACCTCGGCACCACGCTGACCGGGGTGCCCGGCACGCCCGCGTGGAACGAGCTGGTGACCTTCGAGACCGACAGCGTCTCCAAGTTCTATGCGACCGTGTTCGGTTACGAGCGGGAGCCGGTGGTCTCCGCCGACTTCGACTACGTGACCCTGCACCTCGCCGGTCGTCCGGTGGCCGGACTGCACGGCGTGGGCCATGGCCTGCCCCGCGATCGCGGACCGCACTGGCAGACGTACTTCGAGGTCGGCGACGCCGACGCGACCGTGCGGCAGGTGGCGGATCTCGGCGGCCGCGTCATCCGGCAGCCCGCCGACAGCCCGCACGGCCGGGTGGCGACGGTGGCGGACCCGGAGGGCGCGGAGTTCTCGGTGATCCAGAACCCCCACTGAGCGCTCCGCGGGTTCAGCCGGGGTTCACCCCGAGCGCTCCGCGGGTTCAGCCGGGCTCGCCTTGAGCGCCCCGCGGTTCGGCCGGGCTCGCCCTGAGCGCTCCGCGATCCGGCCGGGTTCGCACTCACCGCGGGCCGAGTTCGTCCGGCCCTCGGGAGGGAGGAGAGATCCCGCGGGGACGGGTCCGGCCGCCCCTGGGGGGGGGGCAAGCAGTCCCGGGGAGCGGATACGGCCGGCCCTCGGGAGCAAGCGGTACCGCCCCGGGGGCTATCAGGCGCGGCATGTAGAGCCCGGAGACAAAGTCCGGGCACCGGGCAGCGTGCACACCCCATGCACGGTCACCCGGGAACTCCCAGGAAACCGCAGGTACAGCCGGGAACCCCCGCCAGACACACCAAGGCCCTGACCAGGTTGTTTCCCCTGGTCAGGGCCCTGATGACAGACGAGTCGGGGCTGTACGCCGGGTCCAGGCGCGTCCAGCGGTTCCGTGTTCCGCGTCTTGTGCCGCCCAGTCCTCTGACCGGCGTCCCCTGAGTCGGTCACCCGGTCGTCCAGCCACGTCGTATCGCGACAAAGGCACTCTTGCTCCGAAGGGCTTCCCCATGCCACCTTGGCGCATGGTCAGCCCGCCGTGACCGGCAACACGTCAGGCGACAGAGCCGCCGCTCGTGCCGCCGCGCTCGTCATCCCCCTGCGATGATGACGGCGGCACAGAACCTCGTACCCGACGGCCTCCTCAGCCGCACCCACGTCCCCGACCACGACCTGCTCACCCTCGATCACCATCTCGCCGCCCACCGTGCGAGCGTTGTGAGTGGCCCGTGCCCCGCACCAGCACATGGCCTCGACCTGGAGCGTCTCAATGCGGTCCGCCAGCTCGATCAGCCGCTGCGAACCAGGGAACAACCTGGTGCGGAAGTCCGTGGTGATCCCGAACGCGAACACATCGAGATCCAGATCGTCAACGATCCGGGCCAGCTGGTCGATCTGCTCCGGCAACAGGAACTGGGCCTCGTCCACGATGATGTAGTCGACCCTGCCGCCACGCGACATACGCTCCACCACAAACGCGTAGAGATCCAGCTCCGGCGCGGCCTCCACCGCGTCGGTCACCAGACCCAGACGCGACGACAGCTTGCCGGCCCCCGCACGGTCCTCCCGCGTGAAGATCACGCTCTGCAGACCACGAGCCGAACGGTTGTGCGCAATTTGCAACGCCAGAGTCGACTTCCCACAATCCATCGTTCCGGAAAAGAACGCCAGTTCAGACATGGCGGAAACAGGACCTTTCACATCAAAACGACGGACTTATCCGACATGGACAGCAGCGGTGCCGCTGCACACGGCTCCGGACACGGCACGGCCGAATGATGGTGGATACCCAAGAAAGTTGGTCGACTTCCCGCAGTCCATCGTTCCGGAGAAGAACACCAGCTCGGGCATGAGGAGTTGAGCACCTTTCGGCGGACGGTCGGGGCAGGGGGCTTCAGGAGCGTACTTCGAGCAGCGGGACCAGCTGCTCGGCGGGCGTCATCGAACCGTGGTTGCCGACCAGCGCCGACTCCTTCGGCTCCCGCTCGGACGCGATGATCAGGACGTCGTCGTGGGCGGCCGCGACCACGTCCCCGAGCCGTGGGTACACGCGCTCGTCGATGTGCGGACCGAACCAGCCCGCCGCGATCGCCTCGTCCCGCGAGGCCACCCAGAACTGCTCGCCGAGCACCTCGCGCCAGACGGTCAGTACGTCGTTCTGGGCGCCCGGCACCGCGTACACGTGCCGCGCCCGGCCCTCGCCGCCCAGCAGGGCGACCCCGGCGCGCAGCTCCCAGTCCGTGTCGAAGTCGATGCGGTGCTCGTCGTCGAAGGGGACGTCGACCATGCCGTGGTCGGCGGTGACGTAGAGCGCGCTGCGCGGCGGCAGTTGCTCGGCCAGGCGCTGGGCGAGCCGGTCGACGTACATCAGTTGGCCGCGCCAGGTGTCCGAGGCGACGCCGTAGCGGTGTCCGGCGCCGTCCAGCTCGGAGTAGTACGTGTAGACCAGTGAGCGGTCCCCAGCCGCCAGTTGCTCTGCCGCCAGGTCCATGCGCTCCTCGCCGCTCAGCCGTCCGTGGAAGCTGCCGCCGCTGAGCGCGATCCTGGTCAGTGGAGTGTGCTCGAAGATCGGCGAGGTCACCTGGGCGGCGTGCACCCCCGCCGCCTGGGCCAGCTGGAAGACGGTGGGGTACGGCTGCCAGAAGTGCGGATCGGTGTACGGCTGCCAGCGGAGCTGGTTCATCAGCTCGCCGGTGTCCGGGTTGCGCACGGTGTAGCCGGGCAGGCCGTGGACGCCGGGCGGCAGGCCGGTGCCGACGGAGGCGAGGGAGACGGCGGTGGTCGCCGGGTAGCCGGCGGTGAGCGGACGGCCGGTGCCGCCGCGCGAGCTGCCGAGCAGCGAGGTGAGGAAGGGAGCCTCGTCCCGGTGGGCCAGCAGCTGCTCCCAGCCGAGCCCGTCGATCAGCAGGACACAGACCCGGTCGGCCGCGGTCAGTTCCTGGATCGTGGCGGTCAGGCCGGGGACGCCCATGCCGGCGGCGAGGGTGGGCAGCAGGTCGGCGAGGGAACCGGTGCCGTACTCGGGCAGCGGCGCGGTGTCCAGGGCGAGGGGTTCTGGGTGGTCCCAGGCGGAGAGCTGGGACATCAGCGGGCGATGTCCGCGGTCGCCTCCGAGATGGCCTGTGCGAACGCGAGCGCCTGCCGCACCGTGTCCGGGCCGTCCCCGGCCTCGCTGACGCGCAGGCTGAGGTCGTCCGCCGTGGAGTTGCCCGTGTAGCCGTGGTCGGCGTCGCAGTTGGGGTCGCCACAGGCGGCGGGCTCCAGGTCGATGCGGTTGACCGCGCCCCACCCGATGGTCAGCACGACCTCACGGGGCAGCGTGCCCGGCGCGTACTGCTCGGGATTCGCGACCACCCGGCTGACCACGACCGACGAAATCCTGCTGAGCTTCACGGACTCGGTGGAGGTGGTGGCGTACGGCGTCGGGGAGGTGCTGTCGGCGGCCTGCTCGTCGGTGTGGCTGACGATGAACCGGTTGCCGGTGAGAACGAGCACGGTCACATGCCGCCGCACCTCGTTCTGGTCGAAGGTGGTCTCCTGGTGGACCAGGTACGACCGGATGGGCTCGCCGCCCACAGCGGCCTCCACCGCCTCGGCCACGAGGGCCGGGTAGTAGCCGCTGCGCTCGATCGCCGCGCGCAGCCCCTGGGTCGTCGTACTGGTCTTGGCCATGGCGTCCATCCTAATCCGTGGGCAAGGGGGGTCCGGGCCAGTCGCGCAGACCGCGGGCGGCCTGCGCACGCGCGCGTGGCCGTCTTCGAACGAGCCCCTGCCGGATCTCCAGCCGTTCGGCGGCGATCAGGCAGGAGAGGGGCTCCGGGCCGCCGGTGTCCGCCTCGAACGCGACCACGAGGGCCGGTGCCTCCCCGAGGGTGCGCACGAGCCGTGCCGTCTCCTCGGCCGTGGGGGCGCGGAAGGCGGGGTCCTGGAAGGCGAACGGGCAGGACACGAGGAGCGGGGCGACGAAGACGGCCTCCAGACCGTGGTGGTAGGTGAGGTCGTACCCGGCGGCGAGGCGCAGCTCCCCCTCGTCCCGGCCGATCACCTCCCGGTCCCGCCGACCGCCCTCGGGCAGCTCGCGGCCGGCGATCTCCATGCGGCCCCCTTCGTCCGCCCAGTCGGCTCTTCCGCTCAGTAGGCCGGCATCGTGCGCGGGCCCAGGTCGTCGCGGGCGGGCGGCGGCGCGAGCCGTACCGTGGCGCCGAGGACACTCACGCCGTGCGGGGCGACGACGACCGGTTCCAGGGTGACGGCGACCACCTCCGGGTGATCGTCGACCAGCCGGGACACCCGCAGCAGCAGTTCCTCCAGCGCCGGGGTGTCGACCGGCGTGGAGCCGCGCCAGCCGAACAGCAGCGGTGCCGTACGGATCGACCGCACCAGCGAGGTCGCCTCCCGGTCGGTGACCGGGACGAGGCGGTGCGCCATGTCCCCGAGCAGCTGCGAGGCGGCCCCGGCGAGCCCGAAGGACAGCACGGCCCCGGCCGCCGGGTCGATCACGGCCCGTACGACGGTGTCGACGCCGCGTGGCGCCATGCCCTGCACCACCGGCCGCAACTCCTCCGGCTTGCCGAACAGATCGGTCAACTCGGCGTAGGCACGGCGCAGTTGTTCCTCGTCCGCGAGATCGAGGCGTACGCCGCCCAGGTCGGCGCGGTGCCTGAGGTGTGGGGCGGTGGCCTTGAGGGCGACGGGGTAGCCGAGGGCGCGGGCGGCTTCGGCGGCGGCGTCGGGGCTGGGCGCGGGCAGCGCGCGCCGTACGGGGATGCCGTACCTGCCGAGCAGTTCGCAGGTCTCCGCGTCCGAGATCGTCAGCCCCTCGCCGCGTGCGAGCAGCTCACCGATCAGCCGCGCGGCACCCTTCTCGTCGATGTCGTCGTACTCGGGCACCTTCCCCGGGTCCGTGGCCTCCCGCCGCCACTGCCCGTACTTGACGGCTTCGGCCAACGCCCGCACGGCGCGCTCGGCGGCGGGGTAGGCGGGGATGAGCCGGGTGCCTTCCGGAGGGGTGGTCAGTGCGGTGGGCGGCGGTTCTGCCGGGCGGACCAGGTGCGCACCGCCCTCGGTCGCGGGTGCCTTCTCCACGGCGGCAGGTGCAGTACTGGCCGCAGCCGACAACGCCTCGGCCAGCCCCCCGAGCTCCACATGCACGACAAGCACCGGCTTCCCGGGAACCGCGGCCGCCGCCGACCGCAGCGCCTCGGCCAGCTCCGCATCCCCCGGTGACGCTTCCCCGATCGCGGGTATCGCCGCCACCACGACGGAGTCGCACGTGTCGTCGGCCAGGGCCCGCGCCAGCGCCCCGTGGAAGTCCTCCGCCGTCGCCCCGGTCGTCAGGTCCAGCGGAAGCGAGGGCCGCAGCCCCTCCGCCAGACACCGGTCGTACGTCAGCACCCCGAGCGACTCGGAGTTCCCCAGGATCGCCACCCTCGGCCCCGCCGGCAGCGGCTGCCGGGCGAGCAGCAGACCCGTGTCGACCAGTTCGGTGATCGTGTCGACCCGGAGCACCCCGGCCTGTCGCAGCAGCGCGGAGACCGTGGCGTGCGGCAGCCGGGTGGCCCGTACCGCGTGTCCCTGCGGCGCCGAACCGACTCCCTGTACCACGACCAGCGGCTTCGCCGCCGCCGTCCGGCGGGCCAGGCGCGTGAACTTGCGCGGGTTGCCGATGGACTCCAGGTACATGAGGACGACGTCCGTCTCGGGGTCGTCGTACCAGTACTGGAGGACGTCGTTGCCGGAGACGTCCGCGCGGTTGCCGGCGGAGACGAAGGTGGACACACCGGTGACCCCGGTGACCCCTCCCCCGCGCCGGTGCAGCCGGGACAGCAGGGCGATGCCGATGGCGCCGGACTGGGCGAACATGCCGATGCGGCCGGGGCGGGGCATCTCCGGGGCGAGGGAGGCGTTCAGCCGGACGCCGGGCGCGGTGTTGATGACCCCGAAGGCGTTCGGGCCGATGATCCGCATGCCGTACGCGCGTGCCTGGCGGACGAGCGCCCGCTGCCGCTCGCGCCCCTCGGGACCGCTCTCGGCGTACCCGGCGGAGAGCACGACGAGCCCCTGCACTCCGTGTTCCCCGCACTCGGCGACCACGGCGGGCACGTGCTCGGCCGGTACGGCGACCACGGCGAGGTCCACATGATCGCCGATGTCCCGCACGCTCCGGTACGCCGGCACCCCGTCGACCTCACCGGGGTCCTCCGGGAAGGCCTTGTTCACGGCGTGCAGCCGGCCGCCGTAGCCGGCGTCCCGGATGTTGCCGAGGACGCTGCGGCCGACGCCGCCCGGGGCGCGGCCGACGCCGACGACCGCCACGGAGCCGGGCATGAGCAGCCGCCGCACCGAGCGGGCCTCGGCGCGCTGTTCCCGGGCGCGCTGCACGGCGAGGGACCGGTCGGTGGGTTCGAGGTCGAACTCCAGGCGGACGACGCCGTCCTCGAAGCTGCGCTTCTGGGTGTAGCCGGCGTCCGTGAACACCTTGATCATCTTGGTGTTGGCGGGCAGCACCTCGGCGGCGAAACGGCGGATGCCGCGTTCCCGGGCGACCGCCGCGATGTGTTCCAGCAGGGCGGAGGCGACCCCGCGGCCCTGGTGGGCGTCCTGCACCAGGAAGGCGACCTCGGCCTCGTCGGCGGGTGCGGAGGCGGGCATGCCGTCGGCGCCGATGCGGTCATAGCGTACGGTGGCGATGAACTCGCCGCCGATGGTGGCCGCGAGTCCCACCCGGTCCACAAAGTCGTGGTGCGTGAAGCGGTGGACGTCCTTGGCGGAGAGCCTGGGGTACGGCGCGAAGAAGCGGTAGTACTTCGACTCGTCCGAGACCTGCTCGTAGAAGCTGACCAGGCGGTCGGCGTCATCAATGGTGATGGGCCTGATGCGCGCGGTACCCCCGTCGCGCAGCACCACGTCCGCCTCCCAGTGGGCGGGGTAGAGGTGCCGGTCCTGCCGGTCCGCCGAGGTCTGCATGGGCCCCAGAGTACGGCTCGCGTCCGACAACGGCGCGGGGCAGTCTGTGGAGGACGAAAGCCGGAACCGAGGCCGCGGTTCCGACGCCACACCGGAGCGGACGACGGTGCGCTCCGGGCATGCTTCACGATATGGGAAACTGGTCTAGACAACCCTGAAGACTGAAGGGCAGCAACACATGGCTGAGCGCCGCGTCAACGTCGGCTGGGCCGAGGGCCTCCACGCCCGCCCCGCCTCCATCTTCGTCCGAGCCGCCACGGCCGCAGGCGTCCCGGTGACGATCGCCAAGGCTGACGGCAACCCCGTCAACGCGGCCTCCATGCTGGCTGTCCTGGGGCTTGGCGCCCAGGGTGGCGAGGAGATCGTCCTGGCCTCCGACGCAGAGGGCGCGGACGCCGCCCTGGACCGTCTGGCCAAGCTGGTCTCCGAGGGTCTCGAGGAACTGCCCGAGACGGTCTGAACCCCGGCACAGCGATAACACCGGAGCCGCGTCGCCTGTTTTCGGGCGGCGCGGCTCCACCCTTTCCGGGCTCATTGCGCGCACACCTGAATTCGGGCAGCGGAAATACACTGCAGCCGAATTACTCTTCTTTGTATACGGCGCCCATGTTAATGCCGGAGACCCGACATGTTTACGGCGTGTTGCGAAGTCCTCACACGCTCACCGCCCCGGGAAAAACGCAGCCGGTGCGCGGCCGTCGCTCGCTCGGCGTGCAGCGCCGTGACCGCCCGCGCGCGCTCACCGTCGCCGCGTGCCACCGCGTCGACGATGGCGCCGTGCTCCGCCCAGTGGTCCACCGGGCTGGCCGGTACCTCCACCGCGTACATCCAGGCGATCTTGTGCCGCAGCTGGGTGAGCATGGTCGTCAGCGAGGGGCTGCCGGAGGCCTGGGCGAGCGTCTCGTGGAACCAGCCGCCCAGCGAGCGCAGATCGCCGCTGTTGCCCGTGCGGGCCCGCTCCTGGCCCAGCCTGACGAGGCCGCGCAGCACCTTCAGATGAGCCTCGGTGCGCCGCTGGGCGGCCCGGGCGGCCCCCAGCGGCTCCAGCAGCATGCGCATCTCCAGCAGGTCGGCGGCCTCCTGCTCGGTCGGCTCGGCCACGCACGCGCCCGCGTGCCGGCGGGTCACCACGAAGCCCTCGGCCTCCAGGGTGCGCAGGGCCTCGCGGACGGGGACGCGCGAGACGCCGTAGCGACGGGCCAGGACTTCCTCGGTCAGCCGGCCGCCGCGCTCGTAGACACCCGCGACGATGTCGTCCCGGATGGCCGTGCACACCGAGTGCGCCGGAATACGCATGACCGACCTCCGCCTTAATCCCCGTGAAACGTCGACGATGGACGCGTGTTCCGTGACTCTATTCCAATGAGCCGGAATTTCCGACGGCGGGCCGGAATCCATGGATATTTTTTGGTCAGCGGGCCGGTCAGGGCCCGTGAAATAAGGCGAAGCCCCGGCTCGGGAGCCGGGGCTTCGCAGGCCGTGCGATGCGGCGTCAGACGTTCACGCCGTGCTTGCGGAGGTAGGCGACGGGGTCGACGTCCGAGCCGTAGTCGGGGGTCGTGCGGGCCTCGAAGTGCAGGTGCGGGCCGGTGGTGTTGCCGGTGGCGCCGGACAGGCCGATCTGCTGGCCCGGGGTGACCTGCTGGCCCACCGAGACGCCGATGGACGACAGGTGGCCGTACTGGGTGTACATGCCGTCGGCCATGCGGATCACGATCTGGTTGCCGTACGCGCCGCCCCAGCCGGTGGAGACGACGGTGCCGGAGCCGACCGCGTGGACGGGGGTGCCTTCGGCCGCGTGGAAGTCGATGCCCGTGTGGTGGCCGGAGGACCACAGGGAGCTGCTGGCCTGGTAGCCCGTGGAGACGTAGGAGTCGGCTATCGGGGCGACGAAGGCGTTCAGGCGCTTGCGCTCGGCCTCCCGGGCGGCGCGGGCCCTGGCCTCGCGCTCCTCCTTCGCCTTCTTCGCCGCGGCCTCCTCGGCCGCCTTCTGCTCCGCGGCCCGCTTCTGCGCGGCGGCCTGCGCGTCGATGTGCTCGGCGACGTCGTCGCTCACGGTGAGGACCGGGGTGAGACCGGTCTGCTCCACGGTGTGCTCGGCGGCGAGCGCCGGGGAGGCGGCGAGGGCGCCGACGACACCGGTGGTGGTGAGGGCCGCGATGCCCGCCGCCTGAGCGGTGGTGCGCTTGACCCGGCCGGGCTTGCGGTGCTTCCCGGTGGCGCACATGAACGCCATGAAGTGGCTGGTCCTTTCCTTCCCTCTCGCCTACCGGGTTAGCTGACGGGTTCGGAGCAGGAAGGTCTCCTACGGACCCCCTCGCGGCTCGCGCGGGCGCCCGATTCACCCCAGGGACTGCGTGGGTCCCCGGCTCCCCTGGCTCGCGCCGTACGGGGACTCGGCGATGGCTGTCCGGTGCCGCGGGTGCGGCGCACTGCCCGACGAACAGCCCGGAAGACGCTACGGAAGGCCGCTTCGGAATCCCAAACGGATCCGGGCGTTTGTAGCACATCCCACAGGCCAGACGGGCAACCTCCGCCTCAAATCGGGCATCTGGGGAAGGGAGTGGAACAGCGGGGCCCTGACGGTGTGCAGTCCGTCAGGGCCCCACGCGCGCGTGCCGCTGTCTTGCTACTCGGCCGCCACCACGGTCACTTCACCGATGCCGAGTGCCTCCACGGGCGCCTTGATCTGGGCGGCGTCACCGACGAGGACGGTCACCAGGCGCTCCACCGGGAAGGCGTTCACCACGGCCGCCGTGGCCTCCACCGTGCCCGTCGCCGCGAGCTGCTGATAGAGCGTCGCCTGGAAGTCGTCGGGCAGGTGCTGCTCGACCTGGTCGGCCAGCGTGCTCGCGACGGCCGCCGCCGTCTCGTACTTCAGCGGCGCCACCCCGACGAGGTTCTGCACGGCCACGTCCCGCTCGGCGTCGGTCAGGCCGTCCGCCGCGAGGGTGCGCAGGACCTTCCACAGGTCCTCCAGAGCGGGCCCGGTGTTGGGGGTGTCCACGGAGCCGCTGATGGCGAGCATCGAGGCGCCCGTGCCGTCCGGCGCGGACCTGAGGACCTGGCCGAAGGAGCGCACACCGTAGGTGTAGCCCTTCTCCTCGCGCAGGACGCGGTCCAGGCGGGAGGTGAGGGTGCCGCCGAGGCAGTAGATGCCGAGCACCTGGGCGGGCCACACGCGGTCGTGCCGGTCGGGGCCGACGCGGCCGATGAGCAGCTGCGTCTGCACGGCGCCGGGCCGGTCCACGATGACCACGCGCCCGGTGTCGTCGGCGGTCACCGGCGGCACGGGCCGCGGCTCGCCCGGGGTGCCGGTCCAGGCGCCCAGGGTGCCGGCGAGCAGCGCGTCGAGGTCGACGCCGGTGAGGTCGCCGACCACGACCGCGGTGGCCGTGGCGGGGCGTACGTGCCGGCCGTAGAAGGCGCGTACGGCGGCGGCGTCGATCTTCTCGACCGTCTCCTCGGTGCCCTGGCGCGGGCGCGACATGCGCGAGGCCGCCGGGAACAGCTCCTTGGAGAGCTCCTTCGCGGCCCGGCGGGAGGGGTTGGCCAGCTCGTGCGGGATCTCGTCCAGGCGGTTGCGGACCAGGCGCTCCACCTCGCTGTCGGCGAACGCGGGCGCGCGCAGCGCGTCGGCGAGCAGGCCGAGGCCCTTGGCCAGGCGGGAGGCCGGGACCTCCAGGCTGAGCCGGACGCCGGGGTGGTCGGCGTGCGCGTCCAGGGTGGCGCCCGCGCGCTCCAGCTCGGCGGCGAACTCCTCGGCGGAGTGCTTGTCGGTGCCCTCGGAGAAGGCCCGCGCCATGATCGTGGCGACGCCGTCCAGGCCGGCCGGTTCGGCGTCCAGGGGCGCGTCCAGCAGCACCTCGACGGCGACGACCTGCTGGCCGGGGCGGTGGCAGCGCAGCACGGTCAGGCCGTTGTCGAGCGTGCCCCGCTCGGGGGCGGGGAACGCCCACGGCCTGGCCTCGCCGGGCTGCGGCTGGGGGTGGAAGTCCATGCTGGCGAGCTGGGTCACTTGGCCGTCTCCTCGTTCTCGTTGCCGGCCTCTACGGTGGCTTCCTGCTCCGGGTCCTCGGGGACGTCGGCGTCCGGGGCCGGCTCCGGGGACTTCGGTTCGTAGACCAGGACCGCGCGGTTGTCGGGGCGCAGGCGGGCCTTGGCGACCTCCTGGACCTCCTCCGCGGTCACCTCCAGGACGCGCTTGACGGCGGTGAGGGCGAGCTGCGGGTCGCCGAACAGGACGGCGTACCGGCACAGTTCGTCGGCGCGGCCGGCGACCGTGCCGAGCCGGTCCAGCCACTCGCGCTCCAACTGGGCCTGGGCGCGCTCCATTTCCTCGGGCGTGGGGCCCTCCTCGGCGAACCGGGCCAGCTCCTCGTCGATGGCGGTCTCGATGACCGGCACCTCGACGTCGCCGGAGGTCTTCACGTCCAGCCAGCCCATGGAGGGCGCGCCGGCCAGGCGCAGCAGGCCGAAGCCGGCGGCGACGGCCGTACGGTCGCGGCGGACCAGCCGGTTGTAGAGGCGGGAGGACTCGCCGCCGCCGAGGACGGTCAGGGCGAGGTCGGCAGCGTCGCACGCGCGCGTGCCGTCGTGCGGGAGCCGGTAGGCGGCCATCAGGGCACGCGCCGGGACCTCCTCGACGACGACCTCGCGCTTCTGCTCGCCGATGACCTCCGGCAGGGAGCCGTCGCGGGGCGCGGGCTTGCCGTCGTGGGACGGGATCGACCCGAAGTACTTCTCGATCCAGGCGAGGGTCTGCCGGGGGTCGATGTCGCCGACCACGGAGAGCACCGCGTTGTTCGGCGCGTAGTAGGTGCGGAAGAACTGGCGGGCGTCCTCCAGGGTGGCCGCGTCCAGGTCCGCCATCGAGCCGATCGGCGTGTGGTGGTAGGGGTGCCCCTCCGGGTACGACAGGGAGGTGAGCTTCTCGAAGGCGGTGCCGTAGGGCACGTTGTCGTAGCGCTGGCGGCGCTCGTTCTTGACGACGTCCCGCTGGTTCTCCATGGACTCGTCGTCCAGGGCGGCCAGCAGCGAGCCCATGCGGTCGGCCTCCAGCCAGAGGGCGAGCTCCAGCTGGTGGGCGGGCATGGTCTCGAAGTAGTTGGTGCGCTCGAAGCTGGTGGTGCCGTTGAGCGAGCCGCCGGCGCCCTGCACGAGCTCGAAGTGACCGTTGCCCGGGACCTGCGCCGAGCCCTGGAACATCAGGTGCTCGAAAAGGTGAGCCAGGCCGGTACGTCCCTTGACTTCGTGGCGGGAGCCGACGTCGTACCAGAGGCAGACCGCCGCCACGGGGGTCAGGTGGTCCTCGGAGAGCACCACGCGCAGACCGTTGGCCAGGCGGTGCTCGGTCGCTGTCAGGCCCCCGGAGCCTGCCTCGGCTGTGGTCGTGTGACCCATGGGCATGTACGTCCCTTCGCGAGCGGAGGCGGTTGTGGAAACCGCGGTTTTCCTGCCGTTCCAGCCACTGTATGCAAAGCGTGCGGGGCGTCGGCGAAGTTCCCGCGGGACGTACGCCCACAGCGGATCCCGTAGCCTGCGTCGGACCCGCCCGGGGACGCCCGGGAAGGCCGCCGGGACCGGGTCGTGGCACGGCTTGTCAGTGCCTCGGTCCACAATGGTCCGCGTCAGATCCGTCCATCCGTTGAGCAAGGAGCCGGCAGCGATGGCCCGCCGCAGCACGAAGACCCCGCCGCCCGACGATTCGTTCGAGGAGAAGATCCTCGACATCGACGTCGTGGACGAGATGCGTGGCTCCTACCTCGAGTACGCGTACTCGGTCATCTACTCGCGCGCCCTGCCGGACGCCCGTGACGGCCTCAAGCCGGTGCACCGCAGGATCGTGTACCAGATGAACGAGATGGGCCTGCGCCCCGACCGCGGCTATGTGAAGTGCGCGCGTGTCGTCGGCGAGGTCATGGGCAAGCTGCACCCGCACGGCGACGCGTCGATCTACGACGCCCTGGTGCGCATGGCCCAGCCGTTCTCCATGCGCGTGCCGCTGGTCGACGGCCACGGCAACTTCGGCTCGCTGGGCAACGACGACCCGCCGGCCGCCATGCGGTACACCGAGTGCCGGCAGGCCGAGGCGACGAGCCTGATGACCGAGTCGATCGACGAGGACACGGTCGACTTCGCGCCGAACTACGACGGCCAGGAGCGGGAGCCGGTGGCGCTGCCCGCCGCCTTCCCGAACCTGCTGGTCAACGGCTCCTCGGGCATCGCGGTGGGCATGGCGACGAACATGCCGCCGCACAACCTGCGCGAGGTCATCGCGGCCGCCCGCCACCTGATCAGGCACCCGAACGCGGACCTGGACGCGCTGATGAAGCACGTCCCGGGACCGGACCTGCCCACCGGCGGCCGGATCGTCGGCCTGGACGGCATCCGGGACGCGTACGCGACGGGCCGCGGCACGTTCAAGATCCGTGCCACGGTGTCGGTGGAGACGGTGACGGCCCGCCGGCAGGGCCTGGTCATCACCGAACTGCCCTTCACGGTCGGCCCCGAGAAGGTCATCGCGAAGATCAAGGACCTGGTCAACGCGAAGAAGATCCAGGGCATCGCCGACGTCAAGGACCTCACCGACCGCGAGCACGGCCTGCGCCTGGTCATCGAGGTCAAGAACGGCTTCGTGCCGGAGGCGATCCTGGAGCAGCTGTACAAGCTGACCCCGATGGAGGAGTCCTTCGGCATCAACAACGTCGCGCTGGTGGACGGCCAGCCGCTCACGCTGGGCCTGAAGGAGCTGCTTGAGGTCTATCTCGACCACCGCTTCGACGTGGTCCGGCGCCGCAGCGAGTTCCGTCGCGGCAAGAAGCGCGACCGGCTGCACCTGGTCGAGGGTCTGCTGACCGCACTGGTGGACATCGACGAGGTCATCCGGCTGATCCGGTCCAGCGAGAACTCCGCGCAGGCCAAGGAGCGCCTGATGCGGCGCTTCTCGCTGAGCGAGGTGCAGACGCAGTACATCCTCGACACGCCGCTGCGCCGGCTCACCAAGTACGACCGCATCGAGCTGGAGGCGGAGAAGGACAAGCTCACCGCGGAGATCGCGGAGCTGACCCGGATCCTCGACTCCGACGCGGAGCTGCGCAAGCTGGTCTCGGCCGAACTGGCCGCCGTCGCCAAGCAGTTCGGTACCGACCGGCGCACGGTCCTGCTGGAGTCCGCGGGTGCCCCGGTGGCCGCGGTGCCGCTGCAGGTGGCCGACGACCCGTGCCGGGTGCTGCTGTCCTCGACGGGTCTGCTGGCCCGTACGGCGACCGCCGAGCCGTTCCCGGAGCAGGAGGGCGCCAAGCGCGTCAAGCACGACGTGATCGTCTCGGCGGTCCCGGCGACCGCGCGCGGGGAGATCGGCGCGGTGACCTCGGCGGGCCGGCTGCTGCGGATCAACGTGGTCGACCTGCCCCGGCTGCCGGAGACGACGACCGCGCCGAACCTCTCCGGAGGGGCACCGCTGGCCGAGTTCGTCTCCCTGGAGGACGACGAGACGGTGGTCTGCCTGACCACGCTGGACGAGTCGTCGCCGGGCCTGGCGCTCGGCACCGAGCAGGGCGTCGTCAAGCGCGTCGTGCCCGACTACCCGTCCAGCAAGGACGAGTTGGAGGTCATCACGCTGAAGGAGGGCGACCGGATCGTGGGCGCGGTGGAGCTGCGCACCGGTGAGGAGGACCTGGTCTTCATCACCGACGACGCCCAACTGCTGCGCTTCCAGTCGTCCATCGTGCGTCCGCAGGGCCGCCCGGCCGGCGGCATGGCGGGCATCAAGCTGGCCGAGGGAGCGAAGGTCATCTCCTTCACGGCCGTCGACCCGGCGGCCGACGCGGTGGTGTTCACGGTCGCGGGCTCGCGCGGCACGCTGGACGACTCGGTGCAGACGACCGCCAAGCTGACGCCGTTCGACCAGTACCCGCGCAAGGGCCGGGCCACGGGCGGCGTGCGCTGCCAGCGGTTCCTGAAGGGCGAGGACTGCCTGTCGCTGGCCTGGGCGGGCCCGACTCCCGCGCGCGCGGCGCAGAAGAACGGCACCCCGGCGGAGCTGCCGGAGCCGGACCCGCGCCGGGACGGTTCGGGCACGTCGCTGCCGAAGACGGTGGCGGTGATCGCGGGACCGGTGTTCTAGGCCTCGTAGGGCATCTCGTACGGCTCCGGGACGGGTTCCTCCTCGGAGCCCTGGACGTAGCGCAGGACGCCCCACATGCCGTGTTCATCGGCGTGTGGGGCGTCGTTCTCGCACCCCTTGAGCTCCCGGCCGAGGGACTCGGTGTCGATGCCGGAACCGATCAGCACGAGCTGGGTGAGGCGCTCGCCGGCTGCGCCCCAGGGCTCGGGGTAGAAGCGCAGGAACCGGCCGACGGCGTGCACCGCGTACCGGTTGCGGGGGTCGTACGGCCCGAAGTCGACGTACCCCTTGATCCGGTACAGCCCCTCGGACCGGCTGTCCAGGAACCGCATGAGCCGACGGGGCTCCAGGGGGGCCTCGGAGGTGAAGGCGAGGCTGTCGTAGCCGGTGTGCAGATGACCGGCGTGCTCCTCGTACGCGTCGCCCTCGGTGTGCTCGTGCAGGTCGTCGAAGGACAGCTGCCCGATCCGCTCCCCGCTCGGCCTGCAGTCGAAGAGGAACTCCGGGTCGATCCGGCCGTAGGTGGCGGGGACCACGGCGGCACGGTCCGCGAGGGACCGCACCAGAGCGAGCACCCGGTCGCCGTCGGCGGCCCGGTCGAGCTTGTTCACCACGACCAGGTCGGCGAGGGCCAGGTGACGGTCGATCTCGGGGTGCCGGGCCCGGGTGTCGTCGAACTCGGCGGCGTCCACGACCTCGACCAGACCGCCGTAGACGACCCTCGGATGCTCGCAGGCCAGCACCATCCGCACGAGTTCCTGCGGCTCGGCGAGCCCGCTGGCCTCGATGACGATCACGTCGGTGCCGGTGCCCGGGTCGGCGAGCCGCTCCAGGTAGAGGTCGAGTTCACCCGCGTCGACGGCACAGCACAGGCAGCCGTTGCCGAGCGAGACGGTCGAGTCGCCCAGGGCGCCCGCGACGGCCATCGCGTCGATCTCGATGGCCCCGAAGTCGTTGACGATCGCTCCGATCCGGCTGCCTCCGCTGCGGTGCAGAAGGTGGTTGAGGAGCGTGGTCTTGCCGGAGCCGAGGAAACCGGCGAGCACGACGACCGGGATCTGCTGCGGGCTGCGGCTGCTGTCCGGGCTGTTCGCCAGGCTGTTCCCCAACGGGTGACCTCTCTCGTGTGGACCGGCTGCCGGTCCAGGATAGGAGGGGCCCCGGGGCGGGCGCGTCAGCCGGCGGCCGGCACCGCGACCGGCGGCGTCGGTCCCACGTACCGCGCGACCGGACGGATGATCTTCGAGTCGGCCGCCTGTTCCAGGATGTTGGCGCTCCAGCCGACCACCCGCGCCGCGGCGAAGGTGGGGGTGAACATCTCGGGGGGCAGTCCGCAGAGCTCCATGACCACGCCGGCGTAGAACTCCACGTTGGTGTGGAGTTCGCGGCCGGGCTTCAGCTCGGCGAGGATCGCCTCGACGCGGCGCTCGACCTCCACCGCGAAGTCGACGCGCGGACCGCCGAAGCCGAGGGCGATCTCCCGCAGCATCCGCGAACGCGGGTCCTCCGTACGGTAGATGGCGTGTCCGAAGCCCATGATCCGGTCGCCGGCGAGGACCCGCTCGCGGATCCAGGGGTCGATCCGGTCCGGGGTGCCGATGGCGTCCAGGGTGTCCAGGGCCCGGCTGGGCGCGCCGCCGTGCAGCGGCCCGGACAGGGCGCCCACGGCTCCGGTCAGGCAGGCGGCCACGTCGGCGCCGGTGGAGGCGATGACGCGGGCCGTGAAGGTTGATGCATTGAATCCATGATCAATGGTTGAGATCAGGTATTGCTCGACCGCACGCGCCCGCCGCGGCTCCGGCTCCTCACCGTTGAGCATGTACAGGTAGTTGGCCGCGTACGGGAGGTCCTCGCGCGGCTCGACCGGGGCGAGGCCCTGCCCGAGCCGGTACAGGGCGGTGAGCAGCGTGGGTACGGCCGCACAGACGGCCAGGGTGTCGGCGCGGCGCCGGTCGGCGTCGATGTCGTACACCGGTCGCAGCCCCCGGGCCGAGCCCAGCAGGGACAGGGCCGTGCACAGCCCGGACAGCGGGCCGGAGGCGCGGCTCGCCGCGGCGATCATGGGGAGGGCCGCGCGGACCTCCTCGGGCAGTCTCCGCAGCGCCGCGGTCTCGGCGGTGAAGGCGGCGCGGCGCTCGGCGTCCGGGAGCGCGCCGTGGACCAGGAGGTGCCAGACGTCCTCGAAGCCCCGGGTGCGCGCGAGTTCGACGGCCGAGTACTGACGGTAGTGGTAGAAGCCCTCGCGTCCCCGGACGTCACCGATCTCGGTCTCGGTGACGACGACGCCGGCGAGGCCGCGCGGTGCGTCGATGAGCGGGGTTGCGGTCCTGTTGACGGTCATGTTTCTCCTCCCTGGACTTGACCCGACTGTCCATGCTTGACTAATTCCTTGTCAATATTGATTCAGTCAATGCAGTCCGATCAACATGTCCGGAGGCGGCTACGGTGACCCCCATGCGCGATCACGAACCCGCTCCCGGCCGTTCCGGGCGCAGGCTGACCACCAAGGAGACCGCCGAACTGCTCGGCGTGAAGCCGGAGACGGTGTACGCGTACGTGAGCCGCGGCCTGCTCAGCAGCAGACGCGAGCCCGGCGGCCGTGCCAGCACCTTCGAGGCGAAGGAGGTCGAGGCCCTCGCCCGGCGCCACCGCCGGGAGGCGGCCGGCACCCCGGGCTCCGGCGGGGACCTGTCGGTCCGGACCCACATCACATTGATCGAGCAGGACCGGTACTACTTCCGCGGCGTGGACGCCGTCGAGCTGGCGCTGCGTCACTCCTACGAGGAGGTCGCGGAGTGGCTGTGGACGGGCCGGCTCACCCCGGGCGTCTCCTTCTCCGCGCCCGCCCCCACCGTCGAGGTCGCGCGCCGCGCGGTCAGCGCGCTGTCCGAGCACGCGTCCCCCACCGACCGGCTGCGCGTGGCGGCCGTCGCCGCGGCGGCCGAGGATCCGCTGCGCTTCGACCTGTCCGAGGCCGCCGTGCTGAACACCGCGCGGATCCTGATCCCCACGCTCGTCGCCGCGCTGCCGCCGGTCCGGCGCGACCACAAGGACGACGGTCCGCTCGCCCACCGGCTCTGGGGCCGGCTCACCGGCCACGCCGCCGACGAGGCGTCCCTGCGCGTCCTGGACACCACGCTCGCCCTGCTCGCCGACCACGATCTGGCCGCCTCCACGCTCGCGGTCCGGGTCGCCGCCTCGGCCCGCGCGCACGCCTACGCGGCCGTCTCGGCCGGGCTCGGCGTCCTGGAGGGCCCGCTGCACGGCGCCGCGAGCGGTGACGCCCATCGCATGCTGCTCGACGTGCTCGACCAGGGCACGGCGGTCCCGGTGATCGCCGACGAACTGCGCGCGGGCCGACGGGTCCCGGGGCTGGGCCACCGGCTCTACGGCGGTGAGGACCCGCGCGCGAGCGTGCTGTTCGGCCTCCTGGAACGGGTTCCGGGCGCGGAGTCCGCCCTGCTCGCCGCCCGGGACATCGTCGCCACCACCGCCCGGCACACCCCGCTGCACGCCAACGTCGACCTGGCCCTGGCGGTGTTCACCGCGTCCAGCGGCATGCCCGCGACGGCCGGCGAGACGATCTTCGCCGTCGCACGCACGGCGGGCTGGATCGCCCACGCCCTGGAGGAGTACGGCGAGCGCCCTCTGCGCATGCGCCCGGTGGGCCACTACGTCGGCCCGCGGCCCCCACAGCCGCTCCCGGAGCAGGCGCCCCGAGGCCCTGCGTGACAGCCGACGGCGCAGGACACAACCGTGGCCGGAAGTCGCCCCAGGGAGAGTCAGGTTAGGCTCACCTCTGTGAGTAGGTGCGCGACCGTCTCCCGGAGTCTCGACGAGCCGGTTTCCGGTACGGCGGCCACGGCGACGACGTGGCTGCTGCTGGAGCAGCCCGGCCCGTGGGGCGTCAAGGCCCTCACGTCGAGCCACCTGGACCCCGCCGTGGGGCGGGCGCTGGAGGCGGCCGCCGAGGGAACCGGCGTACGCGTCGCGCTCATCCGGCGCCCCGGACGCCACGCCGACCCCGGCAGGCCCGCCGTCCGCCAGGTGTACGCCGCGCACACCGTGCCGGGCCGCGGATGGCTGCACAGCGCCACGACCCGCGATCCCCGCCGCCTGCTCGGCCTTGACCTCGCCGCCCTCGGAGCGGGTGACCACCGTTCCTTCGGCGCCGCTCTCGGCGGGCGGCCGCACCGCGGCGGCCCTCTCGCGTTCGTGTGCACCAACGGCAAACGCGACCGCTGCTGCGCCCTCCTGGGCCGCCCCCTCGCCGCCGAACTGTCCGCCTCGCGGGTGCGCGGAGTCTGGGAGGTCACCCATCTGGGTGGACATCGCTTCTCGCCGACCGTGCTCGTCCTGCCGCACGGCTACGCCTACGGCCGTGCCGAGGCGCACACCATCAAGGAGGCGCTGCACGGCGCGCAGGAAGGGCGCGTGGTGGTCGAGGGGTG
The DNA here is from genome assembly GCF_042891825.1 of Streptomyces sp. NPDC001852. Lineage (NCBI taxonomy): Bacteria > Bacillati > Actinomycetota > Actinomycetes > Kitasatosporales > Streptomycetaceae > Streptomyces > Streptomyces sp. NPDC001852. The sequence continues at coordinate 126,506 of NZ_JBIATN010000018.1, read as the reverse complement.
CCGCGGCTGCTCCGCCTGGGAACGGCCCGGTCAGGCGGCCGAGCTGGCCGTCCGGTCGGCGGCGGGTGAGTACCGGGCGGGGCTGCTGAGCGTCGTACGGACCGAGGGCTCGGCCCCGCGCTGGGAGGTCACCGTGGGGCACGCCGACGGCCGCCGCTGGCGGGTGACCGTGGGGCAGGGGGCGTCGCTGCCGCCCCGCCCGGAGAGCTGCGGCGCGACGGCGCTCGGCACGCCGGCGCGGATGGACGTCGTGGCCGTGCGCGAGCTGAGGCCGACGGCGCCGGCGAGCTGAGCGCCCCCTTCCGGCAGCGACCTGCTCGTTCAAGAACTCCTCACTCATTCAAGAACTGGTCAAGAGATCCCCATCACACCCTCTGGGGCGCGTCGGGTCACCCCACGTACCGTCGTGGGCATGAGCCCCACTCCGCCCGCACGCCGCCTGCGCCTCGGTCTGCCACGGCGGGTGTTCTCGCAGGTGCTGCTGATGCAGGTGGCGATCGCCGCGGGGGTCGCGGTGCTCGCGACCGGGCTGTTCCTGGCGCCGCTGAGCAAGCAACTGGACCAGGAGGCGATGCGCCGCGCGCTGGCCATCGCCGAGACCACGGCCCAGGACCCGCAGATCGCCGAGGGCGTGCTGACCACGCCGGCGACCGCGAACGGCCCGGTGCAGAAGGAGGCCGAGCGCATACGGAAGGCCACGCACGCCGAGTACGTCGTGGTGATGGACAGCCGGGGCATGCGCTGGTCGCACACCACCCTCTCGGAGATCGGCGGGCACGTCTCCACCGACCCCAGCGAGGCCCTGGGCGGCAAGGAGGTCATGGAGATCGACCAGGGCACCCTGGGCCGTTCGGCCCGCGGCAAGGTGCCGCTCTACGACACCCACCACCGCATCATCGGTGCGGTCTCGGTCGGTATCGCCTACGACAGCGTGCGGGCGCGGCTGATCAGCGCGATCCCAGGTCTGTTCGCCTACGCCGGCGGCGCTCTCGCGGTGGGCGCGCTGGCCGCCTGGCTGATCTCCCGGCGGGTCCAGCGGCAGACCCGGGACCTGGCCTTCTCCGACATCTCGGCGCTGCTCGCGGAGCGCGAGGCGATGCTGCACGGCATCCGTGAGGGCGTGGTGGCCCTCGACCGCGGCGGGCGCGTCCGCCTCCTCAACGACGAGGCACGACGGCTGCTGGGCATCGGCGACGAGGCCGTCGGGCGTACCCCGGACGAGGCGCTCGGCGCGGGCCGTGCGACGGACGTCCTGGCCGGCCGGGTGACCGGCACGGACCTGCTCACCGTGCGCGGCCGGCGCGTGCTGGTCGCCAACCGCATGCCCACCGACGACGGCGGCGCCGTGGCCACCCTGCGCGACCGCACCGAACTGGAGCAGCTGGGGCGCGAACTCGACTCCACGCGCGGGCTGATCGACGCCCTGCGCGCCCAGGACCACGAGCACGCCAACCGCATGCACACCCTGCTCGGACTGCTGGAACTGGAGATGTACGACGACGCCGTGGAGTTCGTCGGCGAGGTGGTCGGCGACCACCGGGTCACCGCCGAGCAGGTGACCGAGAAGATCCAGGATCCCCTGCTCGCGGCGCTGCTGGTGGGCAAGGCGACCGTGGCCGCCGAGCGGGGCGTCGCGCTGTGGGTGTCGGAGCGCACCCGGCTGCCCGACCGGCTGATCGATCCGCGCGGTCTGGTCACCGTCGTGGGCAACCTGGTGGACAACGCCCTCGACGCGGTCGCCGGCACACTCCACGCGCGCGTGGAGGTCGAGTTGCGCACCGAGGGCCGTACGGTCGTCCTCAGGGTGCACGACACGGGCCCCGGAATCCCGGCCGGTCAGCGGGAGCTGGTCTTCAGGGACGGCTGGTCCACCAAGGAGCCGCCCGCGCACGGCAAACGGGGCCTCGGGCTCTCGCTGGTGCGCCGGCTCGCCGAACGGCAGGGCGGGAGCGCGACGGTGGGCGAGGCGGCCGGTGGCGGCGCGGAGTTCACCGTGGTCCTGCCGGAGGCGCTCACCGAGCCGGAGCTGGAACCCGCGGTGCTCGAGAGGTCCCTGCAGCCCACTGCCGTCACCGAGGAGGAGACCCGATGATCGAGGTCCTGGTCGTGGACGACGACACCCGCGTCGCCCGGGTCAACGCCGCGTACGTGGAGAAGGTGCCGGGCTTCCGTGTGGCCGGCGAGGCGCACAGCGCCGCCGAGGCGCTGCGGCAGGTGGAGACGCTGCCGCGGCTGGACCTGGTCCTCATGGACCACTACCTGCCCGACGACACCGGTCTCGCGGTGGTACGGGAGATGCGCCGGCGCGGCCACCAGGCCGACGTGATCATGGTGACGGCGGCGCGGGACGTGTCGACCGTCCAGGCCGCGATGCGGCAAGGGGCGCTGCAGTACCTGGTGAAACCGTTCGCCTTCGCGGGTCTGCGCGCCAAGCTGGAGGCGTATGCCCGGCTGCGGCGGACCCTGGACGGCGGCGGCGAGGCCGAGCAGGCGGAGGTGGACCGCATCTTCGGCGCCCTGTCCGCGCCGTCGGAGCCGGAGCTGCCCAAGGGGCACTCCCCGACGACGGCCGAGCTGGTGCGCCAGGCGCTGATGAACTCCGAAGGGCCGCTGTCCGCCCAGGAGATCGCCGAGCGGACGGGGGTGAGCCGGCAGACGGCCCAGCGGTATCTGAAGCTCCTGGAGCGCACCGGACGGGCGCGGCTGACGCTCAAGTACGGCGACGCGGGCCGCCCGGAACACCGTTACGTGTGGGCGACCCGCGGCTGAGCGGACTCGGTTGCTCGGCGGCTACTTGGCAGCGTCGACGAACTCGGTCGTGTAGGTCCTGCTCAAGTCGACCTTGGCGTTCTTGATGTTGGGGTTGAACGACTTGAGGACCTTCTCGACGGTCTCGGGGCCGCCCTGGGGCATCACGCCGTCGTCGGTGAACATCGGCAGGGTGCTCTTGATGGCCTGTGCGTAGAGCGCCTTGTCACCCTGGGAGTAGTCGGCGGGCATCTTGGCGGCGATCTCGTCGGCGCCGTGGGCGGACATCCACTTGAGTGTCTTGACGAATGCGTTGACCAACTTCTGGACGGTGTCCTTGTGCCCGTTCACCCAGTCCGTCTGCATGTACAGACTTGACGACGGGTACGGCCCGCCCAGCGCCTTCTGCGAGCCCTCGGGGGTGCGCATGTCGATGAGGACCTTGCCCGCCTTCTTGTCCAGGATCGTGGCGACGGTCGGGTCCGTGGTCATACCGCCGTCGATCGCCCCGTTCTGCAGGGCGGCGATGAACGTCGGTCCGGCACCTACGGCGACGGGCGTGAACGAGCTGACGTTCACACCGTTCTTGACCGCCAGGTACTTGGTGAGGAAGTCGGTGGAGGAACCGAGCCCGGTCACACCCAGCTTGCGGCCCTTGAAGTCCCTGGGCGACGTGAGGCTGCCTGCCGCCTTGTTCGACACCACCTCGACCTCGCCCGGCGCACGCGAGAACTGCACGACCGACTCCACCGACTTGCCCTTCACCTGCAGGTCGAGAGTGTGGTCGTAGAAGCCGACCGCCCCCTGCACCTGGCCGGAGACGAGCGCGGTCTCGGCCTGGACACCGGCGGGCTCGCTCAGAAGCCGGACGTTCAAACCCTCGGCGTCGAAGTAGCCGAGGCGCTGGGTGAGCATCGCGGGCAGGTAGATGACCTTGTCCAGGCCGCCGACCATGATCTTGACGGACTCTCCCTTGCCGCCGCCGGAGTCGCTCCCGGTGTCGGCCGTGGAACGGGCCGCGTCGTTGGCACAGGCGGTGAGGGAGGAGAGCGCGAGCAGGCCGGCGGCGGCCAGGGAGGCGTGTCTGGCGGTGTTGCGCATGCGGTTCACGTCCTTGTGAGAGGGCGGTGCGGGGAAGGCGTGGGGGCTGTCCTGAGAGGGGCCGGTCATCTGTCGGAACCGGTGGGCCTCCAGCGGAAGATGCGGCGCTCGGCGAAGGTCAGCAGCCCCTCGGCGGCCAGGGCGACGACGGCGAGGATGACCATCGCGGCGTAGACACCGGCGGCGTTGAAGGTGTTCTGCGACTGCGCGACGAGCAGGCCGATGCCCTTGGTCGCGCCGATGTACTCGCCGACGATGGCGCCGATGAGGGCGAAGCCGAAGCTGACGTGGAGGCTGGTGAAGATCCAGGAGGTGGCCGACGGGATGACCACCTGGAGCGTCACACGGCGGTCGCCGGCGCCCAGGATGCGGGCGTTGGCCACCAGGTTGCGGTCCACCTCCCGGGCGCCCTGGAAGGCGTTGAAGAACACCGGGAAGAACACGAGCACGACGGCGGAGGCGACCTTGGAGGACGGCCCGAGCCCGAACCAGATCAGGAAGATCGGCGCAAGCACGATCCTGGGGATCGAGTTGAGCACCTTGATGTATGGACCAAGGACCTCGGCGAGCAATCTGACCCGCCCGAGGACGATACCCAGGAGCACACCGGCGACGACACCGATGACCCAGCCGAGCAGTGCCTCGTGCAGCGTGTACCAGATCTGTTCGCCCAGCGAGCCGAGGGCGGTTCCGTGCATCACCCAGGTCCAGATCTGGTCCCAGATCTTCGACGGCATCGAGAAGTTGAACGGATCGATGAACTTCGCCCGGGACAGTCCCTCCCACAGCCCGAGGACGGCCACCAGCAGCAGCACCCGCGCGGCGAGGACGAAGGCCCTGTGCCGACGCGCGGCCCGGGCCCGGGCCTGCGCGCGGTTGGTCTTGCCGGCCGGCTCGGACATCGTCGGTGCGACCTGGGCCTCGGGCATGACGTCAGGCGACATGAGCGGCACCCCTCTCACGGGTGATGCGGACCTCTTCGCCGAGGGACTCCCAGATCTCGCGGTAGATCTCGATGAACCGCGGCTCCAGGCGCACCGACTCGACCTTGCGCGGCCGGGGCAGGTCGATGTCGAAGACCTGCTTCACGGTCGCGGGCCCGGCGGTCATCACGACGACCCTGTCGGCGAGCGCGATGGACTCCTCCAGGTCGTGGGTGACGAAGACGACGGAGGCGCCCGTGCCCTCCCACAGCTCCAGCAGCTCGTCCGACATCAGTGCCCGGGTCTGCACGTCCAGCGCCGAGAACGGCTCGTCCATCAGCAGGATCCCCGGATCGTTGACGAACGTGGCGGCGAGGGCGACGCGCTTGCGCTGACCGCCGGAGAGCTGGTGCGGGTAACGGTCCTCGAAGGCGGCAAGGCCGACGCGGGCCAGCCACTCCCGGGCCTTCTCCTTGGCCTCGGCCTTCGGTACGCCCCGGAAGCGGGGGCCTGCCATGACGTTGGACAGGACCGTGCGCCAGGGGAAGGTGGCGTCCTGCTGGAAGACGAAGCCGACCTTGTCGCCGACACCGCCGACCGGCTCGCCGGCCACCAGCACCTCGCCCTCGGAGGGCTCTTCCAGGCCGCTGACGAGCGTCAGCGTGGTGGACTTGCCGCAGCCGGTCGGTCCCACGACGGCCACGAACTCGCCACGCTCGACGGTGAGGTCCAGACCGCGCACGGCCGTGTGCAGTCCCCCTGACGGGGTTCTGAAGGTCTTGCTCGCGCCCCGCAGCTCGATGGCGGGGCTGGTGTGTGCGCTCATGGCCGGGGACGGTAGGTGTGGCCCCGGCCACACGAGGAGTCTTGTGAGCGCAAGCCGTTCTTTTGCTCGCAAGAGCCTGTTGTGCTCTTTTTGCTCGCGCTACAACTGCGGAGCCGAAACACGGGCTCAACGCTCGTCGGCCTTGAAGGAGAGGCCTGATGATTGACGTCCTGGTCGTGGACGACGACTTCCGCGTCGCCGAGATCAACGCCAAGTACGTGGGAAAGATTCCCGGTTTCCGGGTGACCGCCCGCGCGCACAGCGCCGCCCAGGCTCTGGCGGCGGTGGAACGCGGCAGCATCGACCTGGTCCTGCTCGACCACTATCTGCCGGACCAGACAGGTCTCGATCTCGTGCACCGCATGCGGGAGCAGGGTCACGGCACGGACGTCATCATGATCACCGCGGCAAGCGATGTGACGACCGTGCAGCAGGCGATGCGCCTGGGCGCCCTGCACTACCTGGTCAAACCCTTCACCTTCGCCGCCCTGCGCGCCCGCCTCGACTCCTATGCCGCGCTGCGTCGCACGGTGGACCGGGTCGGCGGCCACGGCCTGACCGGCCAGGATCAGGTGGACCGGATCTTCGGGGCGCTGCGGACGTCCCCCGCGCCGTCCGCGCCCGGCCTGCCGAGCGGCCACTCGGCGCCCACGACCGATCTGATCTGCGGCGTCCTGCACCGCGCCGGCCGGCCGCTGTCCGCCCACGAGGTGGCCGCCAGGACCGGCCTGAGCCGCTCCACGGCCCAGCGCTATCTCCGCCGTCTGGAGCAGGCCGGCCGCCTCCGGCTCTCCCTGAAGTACGGCGACACCGGACGGCCGGAGCACCGGTACGCCTGGGTCGCGCCGTAGGGGGCGTGCCGGACGGCCGGTGACCGGCTACACGGCGCCGGCGCCGGTGAGCGACCGGACCTCCGTTTCGGCGTACCTGGCCTCGTCGGCGACCTCGTCGGAGGTGATCGTGCCGAGCCAGCCGGCGAGGAAGCCGAGCGGGATGGAGACGATGCCCGGATTCTGCAGCGGGAAGTACTGGAAGTCGACGTCCGGGAACAGCGAGGCCGGGCTGCCGGAGACCACCGGGGACAGCAGCACCAGTCCGAGCGCCGGGATCAGCCCGCCGTAGACGGCCCACACCGCGCCGCGGGTGGTGAAGCCGCGCCAGAACAGCGAGTACAGCAGCACCGGGAGGTTCGCCGACGCGGCGACGGCGAAGGCGAGACCGACGAGGAAGGCGACGTTGAGGTCACGGGCCAGCAGACCGAGCGCGATCGCCACGACACCGATGCCGACCGCCGCCCAGCGCGCCACCGCCACCTCGCTGCGTGCCCTGCCGCGCGAGCGCCGCAGCGACGCGTACAGATCGTGCGCCACCGATGCCGACGAGGCGAGCGTGATACCGGCGACGACCGCGAGGATCGTGGCGAAGGCGACCGCGGCGACCACCGCGAACAGAACCGTTCCACCAGTCGAGCCCGCACCACCGCCCAGGTCGAGGGCGAGCAGCGGCACCGCCGTGTTCCCGGCCGCGTTCGAGCCGCGCACCGCATCCGTCCCCACCACTGCCGCCGCCCCGAAGCCGAGGACGATCGTCATCAGGTAGAAGCCGCCGATCAGCCCGATGGACCACACCGCGGAACGGCGGGCGGCCCGCGCGGTGGGCACCGTGTAGAAGCGCGACAGGATGTGCGGCAGTCCCCCCGTGCCGAGTACGAGGGCGAGTCCCAGGCTGATGAAGTCCAGGCGGGCGGTCCAGGTCCCGCCGTACTTCAGCCCCGGCGCCAGGAACGCCCTTCCATGACCACTGCGCTCCGCGGCCGTGAGCAGCAGGCGGTCGACGTCGCCGTGGAACCGGAGCAGGACGAGGACGGTCAGCGCGATCGTGCCGCTCAGCAGCAGCACCGCCTTCACGATCTGGATCCAGGTGGTGGCCCGCATCCCTCCCAACGACACATAGACCACCATGAGGGCGCCGACCCCGATGACCGCCCAGGCCTGCACGGCCCCGCTCGTCCGCCCCAGCAGCAGCGCCACCAGGCTGCCCGCGCCGACCATTTGCGCCACCAGATACAGAACGGACACGGTGACCGAGGAAGTTCCCGCCGCGATCCGCACCGGCCGCTCGCTCATCCGCGCGGCCACCACGTCGGCCAGGGTGAACCGCCCACAGTTGCGCACCAGTTCGGCCACCAGGAACAGCACCACCAACCAGGCCACCAGGAAGCCCACGACGTACAGCATCCCGTCGTACCCGTACAGCGCGATGAGCCCGGTGACCCCGAGGAAGGATGCGGCCGACATGTAGTCACCCGCGATGGCAAAACCATTCTCCATGGGGGAGAACAGCCGCCCCCCGGCATAGAACTCCTCCGCCGAACCATGCCGGCGACGGCTCACCCACGTCGTGATCCCGAGGGTGACGGCCACGAAACCGCTGAACAACAGCAGCGCCGGCGCCTGATGATCACCGGTCACGAGGCACCTCCCCGTACTTCGCGGGCCAGTTCCTGGGTGTCCCAGCGCAGTTCCAGCGCCGCCCGGTCCCGCCGCAGCCGCGCGTGCCGGGCGTAGGCCCAGGTCAGCAGGAACGTGGTGAGGAACTGCCCCAGCCCGGCCAGCATGGCCACGTTCACCGCGCCCGCCACGGGCCGGGCCATGAGCCCCGGCGCGGTCGTGGCGGTGACCACATAGCCCACGTACCAGGCGAGGAAGGCGGCGACTCCCGGCACGACGAACCGCCGGTACCTGGTGCGCACCTCCTGGAAGGCCGCGCTGCGCTGCACCTCGACATACACATCGCGTGCGCGAACCGCCGCTCCGCTCGGCTCCCCGCGGTCGGGCGGCACCGCCTGCGCCGGGACACCGGCGCCGTCCAGCTCGCCCCAGCCGGAGGCCACCGGGTCGTACCAGGGGTCTTCATACGTGACGTCGCGGAAGGGCACGCCGTGGTCCTGCTGGTTCTCGGCCGAACTCTCGGGACCGTCCCCGGCTCCACGGGCACGACCGTTGCTTGACTGCATGCCCAAGGATGGACAGATCGGGCAGATCCCCGGCTCTCCTTCCTCCGGCTCTTCACCCCATCAGGTGATTCCCTGTGTGGGCGGCCGTACCAGTCCCTTGCTGTAAGCGTAACGCACCGCCTGCGCACGGTCCTTGAGGCCCGTTTTGGAGAAGAGGTTGTTGATGTGTGTCTTCACGGTCGCGGTCGACACATGCAGCCTGCGGGCGATCTCCTGGTTGCTGAGCCCTTCGGCGATCAGCAGCAGCACCTCGGTCTCCCGCGCGGTCAGTCCGTCGGGCGGTGCCTCGGCGGTCGCCGGCGGGCCGGGCTCGGGCTGGGACAGCCGCTCCAGCAACCGGCGTTGGACACTCGGCGACAGACCCGCGTCCCCCGACAGCACGCTCTCCACGGCGCGCACGATCTCGTCACCGCCCGCGTCCTTGGTCAGATACCCCCGGGCGCCGGCGCGCAGCGCGGGGAACAGCGACTCGTCGTCCGCGTACGTGGTGAGCACCACGACCTGGGTCCCCGGGTACTGTTCCCGGATCCGGCGGGTGGCCTCCACGCCGTCGCAGCGGGGCATCCTGAGATCCATCAGGACGACGTCCGGGGCCAGTTCCCCGACCAGTCGCACCGCCTCCTCGCCGTCTCCGGCGGCACCCACCACCTCGACACCCGGCAGCAGGCCGAGCAGCATCACGATGCCCTCCCGGACCACGGTCTGGTCGTCGGCGACCACCACCCGTGCGGGCTTCTTCTCCCCCTCCGTCTCCGTCATACAGGCACCTTCAGCGTCACCACGAACCCCTCCTCGTCCCGCCGCGCGTCCAGCGAGCCGCCCAGCAGCTCGGCCCGCTCGCGCATCCCCAGCAGACCGTACCCGGCTCCCGCCCCCGTGAGTTCGCCCGGCCGCCCGCCCGTGTCCCGTACGTCCAGCGTCACTTCGTGCTCGCTGTAGTCGAGTCGCAGGTGCACCTTGGCGCCCTGTGCGTGCTTGCGGACGTTCGTCAGCGCCTCCTGGGCAACCCTGCGCACGGCCTGGGAGGCCTCGGCCGGCAGGGGTCTGCGCTCACCCGTCACGGTGACCTCGGCGCGGTCGGCCCGGCTGACGAGCTCGCTCAGGAAGTCCTCCAGCGGGGTCAGCTCGCCCCGCAGCGCGGACAGGGCCTGCCGGGTCTCGGCGAGTCCGTCGCGGGCCATGCCCCGGGCGGCCACCACCCGCTCCAGGATGCGTTCACGATCCGCCCCCTTCTCGATCAGCAGCCGGGCCGCCTCCAGATGCACCAGCTGCGCCGAGAGGCTGTGGGCCAGCACGTCGTGGATCTCCCGTGCGATGCGGGCACGCTCGGCCAGCGCCGCGGACTCCGCCTCGGCCACGCGGGCGGCGCGCTCCTGAGCGAGCAGTTGCTGCGCGTGGCCGCGGGCTTCGGCATCCAGCCGCAGGACGTATCCGGCGAGGGCCATGCCCGCGGCCGAGGCGGCCGTGGTCAGCCAGACGTCGTTGTTGAAGGCGGAGTAGGCGGCCAGGCCCACCGAGGTCACCGGAGCCGCGGCCGCGAGCGGCAGCCGCTCCAGGGCACCGATCCCACAGCCGCAGAAGATCAGGAGAGCCGGTCCTCTGAACCCCGTGGCCTCAGCGGCGACCGCGATGCCCATGAGCGCGGCCATCAGCATCAGGGAGGGCACCAGCCGGTGCTGGTAGGTGGTCCGGAAGAAGGCCCAGGAGAAGAGTGCCGTGGCCAGGACTCCGATCACCGCGGCAAGTGCGCCCCAGAGGCCGACACGACTCTGGTTGTACGCGCTCCACAGGAGCATGGCGATCACCAGGCACCTGACGGACCAGGCGATCATGCGCCGCGGCCGGGACGTTCCCTCGCGGCCGAGCGCCTCCCGTGACGGCCAGCGTGTCCAGGCGTTCTCCTTCACGCGCGCTCCCTCCTGACCGACCGCATGCCGTCACCGTACGCCGGGGCGGGGCGGTCCGCGGCGCCCAGGGACTGCGCCCGCCAGACCAGGATTCCGCCGCGGACCAGCAGGGTGGCGGCGAGAGCGCACATCAGGGCGGAGCTGCCCTGGTGCAGGCCGAGCACGGTGCCGACGGCGTAGATGCCGATGCGGAGGGCTATGCCCACGATCCATACCGCGACGCTCGCCCTGGTGCTCTTGGTCCACACGGCGCCGTCCGGTTCCGTCCAGATGCGGGTCGTCCAGGCCCAGCCGGCGCCGGTGGCCACGCCGACGAACAGTTCCACCGCGAGCAGCACAGCGGATTCCGCACGGTGGTGGGCGTCGAGGATGCCGGGTTCGCGCAGCGCGACGACGGCGAGGACCGCGGGGATCAGCCACCAGCGCCGGTCGGTGCTGATCGCGCGGGCACGGAACTGCCGCGCGATCACCAGGGCGGCGACGGCCACGATCACCAGCGCGTTGACGAGCCCGGACATCAAAGCCTCCGTGAGCGAGAAGGTGGTGCCGGGAGCAGGTGCTGCCGACACTACGAAGCTACGGAAAAGCGCAGGTCGGGAGATCGGAGCCGGGGTGGATCACGGGTGGAAACCCGGAGCGGCTCGTCTCCACCCAGGGGTGTAGATCCGGCGGGTGCGTCCGCGGACCACGGCGGGACGCGAAGGTCGGTCGGGGCGGACGTACGCGGGGCTGACGGAAGCGCCCCCGAACGCACCCACGAGCCCCGACCCACCGACGCCGGACCAGGACCTCATCCAGCCCGGCCATGTGGCACTGCGGGCCGCGGTCCCGGCACCAGCCACCGTCGTCACAGCCGAAGGGCGGGCGCCGCGTCCAGGCCTCCACCCACCGGCCGCCGCGTCCGACCGGCGAAGGAAGACCATCCGTCTGCCGGCGAAAGCCCATCCGGCCGTCGCCGGAGCTCGTCAGGACGACCTCGGCACCCCGGGGAAGCACAGGACCACCCAGCCCGAGGTGCGGGCCCACCCGCCCGCTCCGGCGGCCGCCCATCCCCGTCGCCCGCCCCGGCCGCCGACGTCAGCCCTCCTCGGGCACCTCGGCCGACCAGTTGGTCGGCCCACCTCGGGCAAGCCCGTCGGCCGAGGCCCGGCGCAGCGGCTACGCGTCGATGCGCGACCGGTCCAGCGTCGCCGCCGAGCTGGAGATGAACTCCTTGCGCGGCGCCACGTCGTTACCCATCAGCAGGTCGAAGACCTGCTCGGCGGCCTCCAGGTCGGACAGGTTGATCCTGCGCAGCGTGCGGTGACGAGGGTCCATCGTGGTCTCGGCCAGCTGGTCGGCGTCCATCTCGCCCAGGCCCTTGTAGCGCTGGATGGAGTCCTTGTACCGGATGCCCTTGCTCTGGAACTCCATGAGCTTGTCCCGCAGTTCGCGGTCGGAGTACGTGTAGACGTACTTGTCCTGGCCCTTCTTCGGCTGGACGATCTCGATACGGTGCAGCGGCGGCACCGCGGCGAAGACCCGGCCGGCCTCGACCATCGGCCGCATGTAGCGCTGGAACAGCGTGAGCAGCAGGCAGCGGATGTGGGAGCCGTCCACATCGGCGTCGGTCATCATGATGATCTTGCCGTAGCGGGCCTGGTCGATGTCGAAGGTGCGGCCCGAACCCGCTCCTATGACCTGGATGATCGCGCCGCACTCCGCGTTCTTGAGCATGTCGGTCACCGACGACCGCTGCACGTTCAGGATCTTGCCGCGGATCGGCAGCAGGGCCTGGAACTCGGAGTTCCGCGCCAGCTTGGCCGTACCGAGCGCGGAGTCGCCCTCGACGATGAACAGCTCGCTGCGGTCGACGTCGTCGCTGCGGCAGTCGGCGAGCTTCGCCGGCAGGGACGAGGACTCCAGGGCGGTCTTACGGCGCTGGGCGTCCTTGTGCTGGCGGGCCGCGACGCGTGTGCGGGCGGCGGCCACCACCTTCTCCATGACGACCCGGGCCTGCGCTGCGGCGTCCCGCTTCGTACTGGTCAGGAACGCCTTCAGCTCCTTGGTGACCACGTTGTTCACGATGCGGCGGGCCGCCGAGGTACCCAGGACCTCCTTGGTCTGGCCCTCGAACTGCGGCTCGGCCAGGCGCACGGTCACGACAGCGGTGAGACCTTCGAGGGCGTCGTCCTTGACGATGTTGTCCTCGGCCACCCGCAGCAGCTTCTTGGCGCGGAGCACGTCGTTGAACACGCCCGTCACGGCCTGCTCGAAGCCGGAGACGTGGGTGCCGCCCTTGGGGGTGGCGATGATGTTGACGAAGGACCGGACAGTCGTGTCGTAGCCCGTGCCCCAGCGCAGCGCGACGTCCACGCCCAGCTCGCGCGTGACCTCGGTCGGCGTCATCTGGCCGTGCTCGTCCAGGACCGGGACCGTCTCCTTGAAGGTGCCCCTGCCCGAGAAACGCAGGACGTCACAGACCGGCTTGTCGCCCGCGAGGTACTCGCAGAACTCGCTGATGCCGCCGTCGAAGCGGAAGGACTCCTCGCCCTTGCTGCCCCCCTCGCCCAGGCCGAACTCGTCGCGGACGACGATCGTCAGGCCCGGCACCAGGAAGGCGGTCTGCCGGGCGCGCTGGTGCAGCGTCTCCAGGGAGAGCTTGGCGTCCTTGAGGAAGATCTGGCGGTCGGCCCAGTAGCGCACGCGCGTGCCGGTCCGGGTCTTGGGGATCTTCTTGGCCTTGCGCAGGCCGCTCTTGGCCTCGAACTTCGCGTCGGCGCCGTCGCCCGCGAAGGCACCCGGCACGCCGCGCCGGAAGCTGATGGCGTGCGTGTGGCCGCCGCGGTCCACCTCGACGTCGAGCCGGGCGGAGAGGGCGTTGACCACGGAGGCGCCGACACCGTGCAGACCGCCGGAGGCGGCGTACGAGCCGCCACCGAACTTGCCGCCCGCGTGCAGCTTGGTCATGACGACCTCGACGCCGGACAGGCCGGTCTTGGGCTCCACGTCCACGGGGATGCCGCGGCCGTTGTCGCGCACCTCCACGGAACCGTCGTCCTGGAGGATCACCTCGATGTGGTCGCAGTAGCCGCCGAGGGCCTCGTCCACGGAGTTGTCGATGATCTCCCACAGGCAGTGCATCAGACCGCGGCTGTCGGTCGAGCCGATGTACATGCCCGGGCGCTTGCGCACGGCCTCGAGGCCCTCGAGGACGAGCAGGTGCCGCGCGGTGTAGTTGGAACCGTCCCGGTCTGCTCCTGCCAGCAGCGCTGTGGACGGCACGGACGTATCGGCGGTCACGCGGTTCGCTCCTCGCTGAATTTCAGTTGACCCCCTACTGGGTAAGGGGGCGGCTTCGGTCGCCGCTCAGAGGGTACCGAGGCCTGGTAGAGCCGGTGTAACGCCACCCTCGTCGGGAACTCAGACTAGTCCAGGCTCGCATGCATGTTCGATCCCTCGATGGAGTGAAGTACATATCACGTTCCCTTGGAGGCATGAACCATTTAGGCTCCGGGCACGTCCTCATGAACAACAGGCAACCCGGCCTGGAGGACCGAAACACAACAAACTGCGCGAAACCGTAAGCACACAAGAGACGCACTACGGCACATTCGCCGCCAACCGGCAGCAAACAGCCGCCCCGGAAGATTTTTTCGAGGAAAAGCCACGAGCGGGAACGTTTTCGGGCTGGTTGGATGTTGACCCTGGTACGACAGCTCGTCGAGCTAGAGAAGAGGCGACGTGACTACTGTTCTGACCCCCGCGAGCCCACTGACGGCCGCCGATCGCTGCGACCGCTGCGGCGCCCAGGCATACCTGCGCGTCGTCCTGCTCAGCGGCGGAGAACTGCTCTTCTGCGCCCACCACGGTCGCAAGTTCGAGCCGGAACTCAAGAAGATCGCCGCTGAGATACAGGACGAGACGGAGCGGCTGACGTCCGTTCCGAACACCGCTTCCGACGAAGAGCGCTGAATCTCGCACACACGACGAGCCAGCGCCGGCACAGGCCGGTGAACGGGCGGCCGCTCCTTCAGGAGCGGCCGCCCGTGCTCATGCCCCGCGTGGGCGCTTCAGGAGCGCCCCTGGGGGCTCTTCCGGCTCCCCGAGGCCGCCTCCAGGGCGCGTACGACGTCGGAGACGCGTGTGTACACGCCAGGACTGCCCGGCCTGCCGCAGCCGCTCCCCCATGACACGAGCCCGATCAGCCGCCCCTGGGCCACCAGCGGTCCACCGCTGTCCCCCTGGCAGGCGTCCCGGCCGCCGGCGGTCTCTCCCGCGCACAGCATGCTCCCGGGCCGGTAGGCGCCGTCGGAGCCGCCCTTGTAGGCGCGGGCGCAGAGGTCGTCCGGCAGTACGCGCACGTGTGCGGCGTACAGCCTGTGTGCATAGGCGCCCCCGCCGGTCGTGTCACCCCATCCGGAGACCAGGGCCTGCGTCCCCGGCTTGTAGGCCGGATCGCCCGGGCCCGCCATGCCGATCACCGCGCTCTGCGGCAGCGGCTTGGCGAGGGTGAGCACGGCGAAGTCGCCGGCGTTGGTCACGCTGTCGTACCCGGGATTGATCCGGGCGTCGCGTACGGCGACCTCCTGGCCCTCGCCGGACAGCAGGTCGGTACGGCCCGCGATGACGCGGAAGTCCCGCACGCGGTTCGGGGGTGCCCCGAGGACGTCCTCGGCCAGGCAGTGGGCCGCGGTGAGCACCGCCGTCGGTGCGATCGCCACTCCGCCGCAGAACTGGCCCGCCCGCGTACCTCCGAACCGGTCACGGCTGGACAGCGCGACCGTCCACGGGGCCTGCGAGACGTCGATCGGGAAGCCCCCGACCACCACACCGTCGGCGGCCGCGGGAGCCGCGTTCACCAGGGGTATGGCGGCGACGGCGGCGGCCAGCGCCAGCGGCCCGACCAGTGCTCGCGCAAAGGAACGGCGCATGCGGACTCCTCACTCTCGGGTGCTACCGGGACACCCAGAGTGATCCACACCGCCGTCGCTCGCAGCCCGAAGGCCCGGCTCCCACGAGAGAGCCGGGCCTTCGTCGTCGTACGACCGCGACCTAGTCGAGGTAGTCGCGCAGCACCTGGGAACGCGACGGGTGGCGCAGCTTCGACATGGTCTTGGACTCGATCTGGCGGATGCGCTCACGCGTCACGCCGTAGACCTTGCCGATCTCGTCGAGGGTCTTCGGCTGACCGTCGGTGAGACCGAACCGCATGGAGACGACGCCGGCCTCGCGCTCGGACAGGGTGTCCAGGACGGAGTGCAGCTGCTCCTGCAGGAGCGTGAAGCTGACGGCGTCGGCGGGGACGACGGCCTCGGAGTCCTCGATGAGGTCACCGAACTCGCTGTCGCCGTCCTCACCCAGCGGGGTGTGCAGCGAGATGGGCTCGCGGCCGTACTTCTGGACCTCGATGACCTTCTCCGGGGTCATGTCGAGTTCCTTGGCCAGCTCCTCCGGGGTGGGCTCGCGGCCCAGGTCCTGGAGCATCTGGCGCTGCACGCGCGCGAGCTTGTTGATGACCTCGACCATGTGCACCGGGATACGGATGGTGCGGGCCTGGTCGGCCATGGCGCGGGTGATGGCCTGCCGGATCCACCAGGTGGCGTACGTGGAGAACTTGTAGCCCTTGGTGTAGTCGAACTTCTCCACCGCGCGGATCAGACCGAGGTTGCCCTCCTGGATGAGGTCCAGGAACAGCATGCCGCGGCCGGTGTAGCGCTTGGCCAGGGAGACCACCAGACGGAGGTTGGCCTCCAGGAGGTGGTTCTTGGCGCGGCGGCCGTCCTCGGCGATGATCTCCAGCTCGCGCTTCAGCTTCGGCGCCAGCTTGTCGGCGTTGGACAGTTTGTCCTCGGCGAACAGACCCGCCTCGATGCGCTTGGCCAGCTCGACCTCCTGCTCGGCGTTGAGCAGGGGGACCTTGCCGATCTGCTTCAGGTAGTCCTTGACCGGGTCGGCGGTGGCGCCGGCCGCGGCGACCTGCTGCGCGGGCGCGTCGTCCTCGTCCTCGTCGGACAGGACGAAGCCCGCGCTCTCGGCGCCTTCGGGCTCGTCGGCGACCTTGGTGTCCTCGAGAACCTCGTCCTCGAGAATCTCGGCGTCGTCCTTCTTGGCCGCCGTCTTCTTGGCCGCCGTCTTCTTGGCGACGGTCTTCTTGGCCGCCGCCTTCTTGGCGGTCGTCTTCTTGGCCGCGGCCTTCTTGGCGGGTGCGGCTTCCTCGGCGGAATCGGCTGCGGCCGGAGCGACGGGCATCGCGGGAGCGGCCGTGGTGGCGGTGGCCTTCCGCGTCGTCACCGTCTTCGCCGCGACCGTCTTGGTGGCGGTGCGCTTGGCCGGAGTCTTCGCTGCGACGCTCTTGCGGGTGCGCTTGGGCTCTGCGGCACTGACCATCAGCGTCACACCCTCTTCCTCAAGAATCTGGTTGAGGCTGCGCAGTACGTTCTTCCACTGAGTGGCCGGAATCTGGTCAGCTTCGAAGGCCCGACGCACATCGTCGCCGGCGATCTGCCCCTCAGCCTTTCCCCGCTCAATGAGCGCCATGACAGAGACGGACTCGGCGATCTCCGGCGGGAGCGTACGGGATGTGCTGGCCGACACGAACAACCTCTCGGAACGTTGGAAAACGGCTTCCGGCACCGTCCACTGCGGACAGGAGCCGACCACCGGCCTGGGGATGGGCCGACGGCGCGGGCGGGGGCCGGGAAGGGTCACAGCGCCTGTGATGGCGTCCGTATTCCCTCCGCGGCTGTCGCCTCTTAGGTCATCGCGCTGTTCCCACGAGCGTTACGCCCAATCTGCGTGGCCCGAGTCACACCCCGTAAGCGGTCAAAAGCGGTCGAGTGCGGGCAAAGCAGTTCACGTTGCCGCGTCCTGCCCGGTCATGCGCACGCCCCTGGCGGCTCGTCCCGCCGCTGGACTCCGCCGGACCGCACAGGGTCCGGCGGAGTCCAGCGGCGGCCGGCAACGAGCCCGGTGCCGCCACGATCACCACGAGGATGCCGCACACCGGCGACCGCGCCGCCCTGTCCGCGCGAGGTCAGTGCTCGCGCGGGGCGGGCACCACGCGCTCGACCTCGGGGTGGACCGTGAGCAGTTGACGCATGGCCGTCTCGGCGGCGGCGCCGTCGCCGGTACCGAGGGCGTCGACGATCCGCGCGTGCTGCGCGAGCGACGCCTCGTTCGGCCGGTCACAACCCGTGACCGGACCGCCCGAGACCTGGAGGGCCGCCGAGACGATCCCCGAGAGGTGCTCCAGCATGCGGTTGCCGGCGATCTGGATGAGCAGCGCGTGGAACTCGTTGTCGGCGCGCGAGTACGTCAGCGCGTCGCCCTGTGCCATGGCGTGACTCATGATCTCGACCATGTCACAGAGGCGCTGCTGCACGTCCTCCCGGCCGTGCCCGGCGGCGAGGCGGGCGGCGAGCGGCTCGATCGTCCAGCGCAGCTCGCTCAGCTCGCGTCGCTGGTCGTCGCGCTGGGGCCCGAAGGCCCGCCACTCGATGATGTCCGGATCGAGCAGGTTCCAGTCGCTGACGGGACGCACGCGCGTGCCGACGTTCGGGCGGGCGCTGACCAGGCCCTTGGCCTCGAGGACACGGAGGGACTCGCGGACGACGGTGCGGGAGACCTCGAAGCGCTGGCCGATCTCCTCGGGCACCAGCGGACGGTCCGCGCCCAGGTCGCCGGAGACGATCATCTGCCCCAGCTGCTGTACGAGTTGGCCGTGCAGTCCGCGTCCGCGGCTGCCCGCGGCACGCCGGCCGACGCGGCCCAGTTCGGGGTCCGCGCCCTCCCAGGAGGGCGCTCCGACGCGATCGGCCACCTGGGGCTCTGCGTAGGGGTAGCGGTCGAGTTCGCCCGGGCCGGCCAGACCGGAGTCGGTGGAGCGGGCGGCGGTCATCATGGTGTGCGCAAGGGTACTCACGGATCCTTTGTCGGCGCCGTCTCCAACTCCCTTGAGGTCTTTGGTGAAAAGCACACGAAAGGGTGATCGCTCACCCCGTCGCAATTGACGCCTTATCGGAAAGAAATGGGCTTTCCCCGGGGAGTTGTGCACACGGCGGGATCGGAAGTGGACGCGGGCTCGTCACCGGAACCGGGCCCGCAGTGTCGTGAACACGTACGCGCACAGCAGCGCCGACAGCGACAACGCCAGTGCGCTGCCCACGGGTTGGGCCAGCACCCGCGCCAGCCCGAGCAGGTAGCGCTCCCCGCCGAAGGGCCACTGCAGCAGGTAGACCTCTTGCATCCGCACCGGGAACCCGGCGGCCATGCGCAGGGCGGGCCCCTGCAGCGCCTTGTGCACGAGGGGGACGACGACAACGGGTACGGCGAGTACGGCCGCCAGCCCGCCCGCGGTGGACCGGAACACACCGGCCGCCAGCACACCGGCCCAGGCACAGCCGACGACCAGACCGAACCAACTGGCGCCCAGCGAGAGCCAGTCCGCGGGAACTCTCGTCAGCTCCGGTCCGTAGACGATGTAGAGCGCTTCGGCGTCGCAGCCCACGGTGAGGAAGGCCAGCAGGGCCGCGGTGGCTCCGGAGACGAGCAGTTTCGCGGTGAGCAGCCCCAGCCGGCGGGGCACGGTGCCACGGTCCGCGGCGAGGGCGGGGTGGCGGAACTCGTCTCCGAAGGCCAGCGCGCCGAGCAGCCCCGCCGCGAGCGCCGAGGGCGGCAGCGGCAGCTCCCGCGGCCAGGCGGCGAACAGCCGCGCCTGGGGGGTGTGCCCGATCCTGGCCAGGAGTACGGCGGTGAGCGCGGACACCACCAGGACGGCACCGCAGGTGAGGAAGCCGACGCCGATCCCGGCGGCGCGCCGGATCTCGTAGCGAAGGGGGCGGAGGGGGCTGGGGGCGGGACGGACGGAGATGGGGGGCGGGAGGGGCGAGAGGAGATCGAAAGACCGTACACCGTCGGTGCGGTCGGCGGGGGCGGTCTGCGGCTGACCGGAGCCGGGCTTCCTGGCGCCGGGGAGGGTGCGCAGGATGGAGAGGCCCGCTGCCCCGGTGCCCGCACGGCCTCTGTGCGGTTCCTCGGCAGCCGGGGCCGCATCGCTGCGGACACCCGTGGTGGCCCGGGCCTCGGCGGTCCGGCCGCCGTCGGCTTCGGTGAGCACCTCGGCGGGGGCTGCTTCGGCGCCTGCGTCGAGCGTCTCCTCACCTGCGGGCCGGGCCTCACCGTGTGCCGTACCGCCGGTTTCCCGGACCGCGTCTTCCGGCGGCACATCGTCGGCCGGGACGTGCTGGACGGGCTCGGCCGGCTCCGTTCCGGGCCGGGCGTCGGGCTTTTCCCCGTGCGAGGGCTCCTCGCCGCTCAGGGCCTGTGCCCGCTCGCCCGCCGACGGTTCCTCGACCGAGGGGACGCCGGGCAGGCCACGCTGCGGCGCCGGGGTGTCCGCCGGGGCGTTCTCCCGCTCCCCCACCGAGAAGCCGAACGGTACGGCGCCCCGCTCCCTCCCCGAGGAAACCGACGCCGTGGCGCCCGGCTCCCCCGACGAGAGGCCGGCCGCCACGGGGGCCTGCTCCGACAGGGACGTGTCCAACGCCGTCGCGCCGGATTCAGCCGGAGACGAACCGGGCGCCGGGACACCGGACGCGGACACGGCCAGTCCGGCCCCCGAGGGACACGGCTCCGCCGCCAGCAGGTCACACACCGTCGCGCTCGACTCGGGCGGCAGGGGCGGCGAACAGGGCCCGGAGTCCTCTTCCGGCTCCGCCTGTGGCTCGCTCACCGCTTCCGCGGCCGCCTCCCCGGACGAGATCCCGAGCCCGGTACCGGATACCGGTCCCATGTCGCCGAGCTCGTCCGCGAGTTGGTGCACGAGGATGCCGTGGCGGAACGCCGTCTCGCCGACATCGGCGGTCGTGGACCCGTACACCGAGAGGCGATTGCCTCCCTCCCGTACGACCTCGACGGACCGGCGTGCGGTGCGTGCCTCGTGGGCGAGCAGGGTCGCGAGGCGTGCTGCGTGCGGGCTGCGGACGGCGACCCGCGGACGCAGCCGGGTGCGGGCGAACTCCCTGGCCTCCTGGTCGGCCACGAGTCTGCCGCCGTCGAGGGTCACGACCCGGTCGGCCGTGCGCGCGGCCTCCTTGGAGTCGGCCGTGGTGAAGAGCACCGTGCCACCTTGGCCGGCGTGGGCTCGCAGCGTGTCGTGCAGCCATTGCGCCTCACCGGCGGAGAGGCCGGCGGTGGGCTCGTCCAGGACGAGAGTGTGCGGATCGGCGAGCAGGGCACAGGCCAGGCCGAGCCTGCGGTCCATCCCGCGCGAGAGCGTGCCGAGGCGTTCCTCGCGGAAGCTGACGAGGCCGATCACTTCGAGGACCTCGTCGGCCCGTCGTGCCGGAACTCCCGAGGCCGCGCACAACATGCGCAGATGTCCGCGGACCGAGCGGGCCGGATGCCCCGGCACATCGCCGAGGAGCACGCCGACCTCCCGCGAGGGATGGGGGATCCGGTGCAGGGGCCGCCCTTTGAAGTAGGTCATGCCGCGCCCCGGTTGAAGCTCGAGCATCAGTCTGAGCGCCGTCGTCTTGCCCGCGCCGACGCCCCCGTGGAGCACGGTGACATGTCCCGCGCGTGCTTCGAAGGAGACGTCGTCGACGGCGGGCGGGTGCGCCTTGCGGGGATTGCTGGTCAGTCCGAAGGCCTCGATCACTTGCAGCAAGATAGCGTGCGATGTCCGGTTTTTCGGGTATCACGCGACCTAATACCACACGTACCGCCGATCGACCCGGTTCGCATACGCCGTTCGAGGGAACGGCACCCCGCCCATGTGGTCGGCCCACCTGATCGCCCGGGCGGCCGGCCCGGTGCGCGCCTCAGACCTCGGGGCGCAGCATCGGCGGGTTGAGCAGGGTGGCCCCACCCGCCCGGAAGAGCTGTGCCGGCCGGCCGCCCTGGCGGGTCGTCGTGCCCCCGGTGGGGACGAGGAATCCCGGGGTTCCGGTGACCTTGCGGTGGAAGTTGCGCGGGTCGAGGGCCACTCCCCAGACCGCCTCGTACACCCGGCGCAATTCGCCGACGGTGAACTCGCTCGGGCAGAACGCGGTGGCCAGCGACGAGTACTCGATCTTGGACCGGGCTCGTTCCACCCCGTCGGCCAGGATCTGGGCGTGATCGAAGGCCAGCGGTGCCACGGGCTCGCCGTCGCGGCCGTAACCGCCCTGCTGGAGCAGTTCCTCCACCGGTGCCCAGCGCGCGTTGCTGGCGTCGCCTCCCGCACGCGGGGCGGGCAGGTCGGGCGCGAGCGCGAGGTGCGCGACGCTCACCACGCGCATGCGCGGGTCCCGCTTGGGGTCGCCGTACGTGGCGAGCTGTTCGAGATGAGCCCCGTTGTCCTGGGCCGGGGCCGAGGGGTCGTGTGCACACAGCCCGGTCTCCTCGGCGAGCTCGCGTGCCGCTGCCTGGGAGAGGTCCTCGTCGGCCCGTACGAAGCCACCGGGCAGCGCCCAGCGCCCTTGGAACGGCGGCTCGCCCCTGCGGACCGCCAGCGCACACAGGGCATGGCGGCGCACGGTCAGCACGACCAGGTCCACGGTGACGGCAAAGGGCGGAAAGGCTGACGGGTCGTAGGGCATGCCGCGATCATAGTCGTCTGCCTGACGATAAACACTCCCTTCCCCGGCCGCATCGATGGTGCTTCCGGTTCGTTCTGGTACGAGGGCGCAGGATCGGCTCCTGTTCTTCGCTTGCCTGGCGTCGTACGAGGTCACACTCCCAGTTGCAGGCCGTCCGCCGCCTCCTCGACCATGGCGAGCCCCAGCCGGCTGATGCGCACGGCGAACGGGGCGGCGGCGACACGCAGACCGGTCAAGCCGAGTTCACCGAGCGGCGCGCTGCGCACGGGGCGCAGGGTGACCGTTCGGGCGGGGGTGTCCGGACGGATGCCCGCGAGCGAGGTGAGCACCAGGATCGCGGACGCCGCCGCCGTGGCCGCCGGCCGGCACGCCGCGGGATGCGGGAGGGGAGCGCTCCCGGCGGTGCGCTGTTCACCGGCGAACATCTCCGGCAGCCGGTGGCCGAAGTGTTCCGCCGCTGCCAGTAGTCCTCTCAGCAGGCCGCTCGCTTCCTTCTCGTAGCCGGCGGCGGCCAGTCCGGCGACGGCGAGTGCGGTGTCGTGGACCCGGACGGCTCCCGTGCGGTGGCCGAACGGGTTGTGTCCCGCCTCCTTGGCACCGAGACTCCGCAGTCCCCAGCCCGCGTCCATGGCGGGGTTGCCGAGCAGCCGGGCGAGGTGTTCGGTCTGAACGGAGTCGAGCAGGCCCGGGGCGAGCCGGCCGGAACCGAGCAGGCCGGTGTCGAGAAGGTGGATCGCGGCGGAGCCCAGGTACGGCACGGGCCGGCCGTCCGGCGTCAGGGCCGCGGCCGGACGTCCGCCACCGCGGTCCTCGACCCAGAAGTCGGCCCGGAATGCCGCCTGCAGGGCCTGGGCCCACTGGCGTAACTCCGTGGCGCCGGGCCGGCCGTAGGCGTCGAGGAGATCGGCGCCGAGCAGGGCTGCCCTATAGGCGTGGGCCTGTGTCTCGCAGCGGGCCGGGCCCCCGGGCTGGGGGTCGCGGAGGTAGGGGCCCTTACCCACGGTCGTCCGCAGCCAGGCGAGGCAGCGTTCTGCCACGGGCAGCAGTTCCCTCGTCTCCTGCTCGGGCAGCCCCCAGCGGCGGGCCTCGGCGAGCAGGACGGGGAAGAGCAGTGTGGCCTCCGTACCCGTGCAGCCGGGTGGCAGCAGCGGGCCGGCGTCGCGTCGTGGCCCGGGGATCAGGCCGGCTTGTACGCTCCGGTCCGGGAGTTGGGTGCGGGCCAGGGTGCGCAGTGTGCCGACGGCGAGCCGGGTGCCGAGCGGCAGGGCCATGCGGGCCGCGGCCAGGGCCTCGGCAGGGGCCATTGCGCAGCGCCAGGGCGCGCCCGCCGCGAGATGGGTGTCGGAGGGGTGGGCGGGGTCCCGCTGCAGCAGCGCCTGGAGATCGGCCACCGCCGAGTCGAGCAGCGGGGCCACGCGGGGGTCGTCGCCTGTCGCCCGGACGGGGGCGAACGGGCTGGTCGTGGCCTGTCCCGCCGCCCGCAAGGGGCCCGCTCCGTCGAGCCGCACCCTCAGTTCCAGGGCTGCCCCACCGCCCGGCGGGAGTTCCACTTCCCAGCGCAGCAGCCCGGCGGACGCGAGGGCGTCCGAGGGCGGTGGGTCGGCGATGACGGAGGCGGCGGCACCGGCCGTGGCCCAGCGCAGGCCGGAGGCGTGGACGGTGGCCGGGAGTTCGGGGCCTGCCCTGCCGGAGGCAATGGTGCCGAGGTCGGCGAGGTCCGTGCCGAGGGCGACCTCGACAGGCAGCCTCAGCGGTCGCACGGCGGCATTGCGGAGCGTGATCCGCTCTGTTCCGTCGGCACGACGGGTCCGCTCGACCACGACATCCGGATCGGGACCCCCGGTGGGGGAAAGGCGCAGTGTTCCCACGAATCGGGCGCTGTCGGCGCCGGTCATCCTGGCCAGCACGGCCAGTGGTTCGCGGCCGGCCACGCGCACCTGGCACCGCGAGAGCAGCCGCCTGCCGGCACGGTAGAACCCGTCCAGTCCCCGGCCGGACAGTTGGCCGCCCTCGGAGATGGCGAGACCGGGCAGGGCGACACAGATCAAGGCGGTGTGGGTGGGTGGCAACTCGGGCGCGGGTCGACCGCCCTGCGGCATGCGCACCGACGAGGCCACGGTGGGCCGGCGGCTGCGCTGTGGGACAGGCCCCGCCGTCTGCGGCCTGCCGGGGCCCGGAGGCGAGGCCGCGGCCGGTGCCGGTGACCTGGCCTGTCCTGGGACGGGCACGGGCGCTGATGACCTGGCCTGGTTTCGGACCGGTGGCGGCACTGACGACCGGCCGTGGCCTGCCGAGGAGTTCACGCCGAGGTCCTTCGGCGGTGGCGGGGCGCCCATGGGCTGCCGTGCGGTGATCTCGGCACCGTCGCGCGGCGACCACTCGGGCCTGCCCCAGGGCGTACGTGCGTCGTCGGCGGCGGGCTGAGTCGGCTGCTGGTGCATGGGGTGGCTTCCTCTGCGCTCCAGGCGCCTCGAACATGCTGGGCTGCCCGTGGGACGCGCGTGCTGACAAAGGTCGTACGGCGGCAGGGCCCGTCCGGGTGTTCCGCCACTCAGGTGAACGGAAGGGGACTTGTCCAGGTCACGGCCCGTCTCGGGGAAGCCGATCGAATGGCGACGCAGGAGGAGAGTGGCGCTCGGACCGCCCACGAGCCGACGGGCCCGGCCGGCCAGGCGGCCCAGAAGTGCACCATCGCCACGGCAGCCGAACCGGCTCGCGCGCGAGTCCTTCCGGAGCAGGCTCCGGGGGCGTGCGCCGCATCCAGCAGACTCCGTCGATACGCCAGATGTCCTCTTGGACGCGGCCCACTCGACCAGGTCTCCGTACCCGCCGGTGCTCTCCCGCACGACGATCACCCTTCCCCTCGGGGCTCGTGGTGGTCGTTCTGCGACAGGGTTGCGCCGGTCGTGGTACCGCCCGCTTCCGCCGTGCGCGTGCGCGTGCCGCCGGGGCCGCGGCGGCCGGGGCGCGAGGGTTCGGCCGCCGACGGGCCGGGGCGGGATCCGGCCGGCCTTCGCCGTCCGCCCGTGGGCCCGGCCGTGCGGGGGGCATCGCCGCCGTCGGCCGGCCGCACACGGCGCCGTCGGCGCGTGCCCGTCCCGCGACCCGGTTCGGCGCCCTGGTCGTCCGCTCGGGGGCCCGCTCCGTGCTGCGCGTCTTCGGTTGCCGGGAGCTCGTCCCGAACCGTTTGCTCCTCCGCGTGCGGCCGGCCGCCGGTCTCCGCCGACGCCTGCCTCGCGCGATCGGTACGACCCGCCCGCAGGCAGCGGCGGATCGATTCCGGGTCGAGGCCTTCGTTGCAGGCCTGGTGCAGGAGCCGGGCGAACAGATAGTCCGGATCCGCGCCCAGTGCCATGGCCAGCGCCTCGCGGGCCTCCAGCTCGTCACCTGTCGACCAGGCGACCCAGCCGGCCAGGGTCAGCGGGGCCGCGGCGTGTTCGCCGTAGGGGCCGACGCAGCGGCGGGCCAGGGCGCGCCAGAGCCGGAGGGCCGGACCTGCCTCGTCGCCCTCCATCCACGCGGCCGCCCGGTCGCGGGTCGTGCGGTCCTGAAGCCCGAGGATCAGAGTCGCCGCCTCGTCGTGGGCGAGCAGGCGGTCGTCGCGCAGGTCCGCCGGATGCGTGCCGGACACCGGTGCCGCGGCGGCGAAGCGGTGGATGATCCGCTCGGCGAGATCCAGGGTCTCCTGCGCCACTTCCGCGCGGGACGCCTCGTCGAGAATGCGGGGCACCAGGGTCATACCGGCCGCGTCCAGGGCGATCTCCTGCTCCAGGGCGGCGGTCGTCTCCCAGGGCTGCAGCCTGGCACGCAACTCCTTGAGCGTGCCGCGCACTTGGATGCCGGCGTAGGTGGCCGCGGCGGCCAGGACCGAGGTGCCGGGGAGGCCCATCGGCGAGCCGTCCTCGGGGCAGCAGCTCTCGATCGGGCAGCAGTACGACCAGAAACGACCGTCGGAGATGCACAGTGCCTCGATGACCGGCACGTCGAGCTCGCCGCACTGGGTGCGCAGCAGATGGGCCAGCCGCTCGAGCCGTCGCTTGACGTCGCGGCCGCGCTCTCCCGGAGCCGGTTCCTGGCAGATGTAGGCCACCATCTGTTCGGGCCGGGCTCCTCGCCGTTCACTGCCGGTCACCAGTCCGTGGGCCAGCTGGTGTGCGGCCGCCTCCCAGTCCTCCTCGTTCGCCGGGATGCCGAGCCGGGCCCGGCCGCCGAACCTGCCTCCGCCTTCGCGGTCGTGCAGGGCCACCAGCACCATGCTGTCCTCCGGCCGGTAGCCGAGAAGGTACGGCAGGGCGTCGGCCAGCTCGGCCGGGGTGCGCAGCGTGACCTGCGTGTCGTGCGCGGACGAGCCGGTGAACGGCTCCTGTCCCGAGATGTCGCTGTTTTCGAACGGTCCGGTGGTTTCGCTGTGATTCGTCATGCGCAGACGATCTCGCGGATCTTGAAATTCCGGTTGAGCCTGTGGACAAGTCAGATCAGGGACACGACAAGACCGTCCCGGTTGTCCACAGGCCCGGGCAGTGGACCGCCCGCTTGTCGGTCCCGTCCTGTTGTATGGGACGCATGGAGCACACGAGCAACGCGGATCTCCGGGCGCAGGCGGACGCCGTCCTCGCCCGGCTCGTCGGGGATGACACGGGCGCCGCCCGGCTGCGCGAGGACCAGTGGCGGGCGATCGAGGCGCTGGTCGCCGAGCGGCGCCGGGCCCTGGTCGTGCAGCGCACGGGGTGGGGCAAGTCCGCGGTGTACTTCGTGGCGACCTCGCTGCTGCGGGCCAGAGGCAGCGGCCCCACGGTGATCGTCTCGCCGCTGCTCGCGCTCATGCGCAATCAGGTGGAGGCCGCGGCCAGGGCCGGTATCCACGCCCGCACCATCAACTCCTCCAACACCGAGGAGTGGGACGCCGTCCAGGCCGAGATCGCGGCCGGCCAGGTCGATGTCCTCCTCGTCAGCCCGGAGCGGCTCAACAACCCGGACTTCCGGGATCAGGTCCTGCCGAAGCTGTCCGCCGCGACCGGCCTGCTGGTCGTGGACGAGGCCCACTGCATCTCCGACTGGGGCCACGACTTCCGTCCCGACTACCGGCGGCTGCGCACCATGCTCGGCGACCTCCCGCCGGGTGTCCCCGTGCTGGCCACCACCGCCACGGCCAATGCCCGGGTGACCGCGGATGTCGCCGACCAGTTGGGCACCGGCGGCACCTCGGACGCCCTGGTGCTGCGCGGGCCGCTGGACCGGGAGAGCCTCAGCCTCGGCGTGCTGCGGCTGCCGGACGCCGCGCACCGGATGGCCTGGCTGGCCGACCACCTCGACGACCTGCCGGGCTCCGGCATCGTCTACACGCTCACCGTCGCCGCCGCCGAGGAGGTCACCGCGTTCCTGCGGCAACGCGGCCACACAGTCGCCTCGTACACGGGCAGGACGGAGAACGCCGACCGTCAGCAGGCCGAGGACGATCTGCTCGGCAACCGGGTCAAGGCGCTGGTGGCCACCTCCGCGCTCGGTATGGGCTTCGACAAGCCGGATCTCGGTTTCGTGGTGCACCTCGGCTCCCCCTCCTCCCCCATCGCCTACTACCAGCAGGTCGGCCGGGCGGGCCGCGGTGTCGAGCACGCCGAGGTGCTGCTCCTGCCGGGCAAGGAGGACGAGGCGATCTGGCAGTACTTCGCGTCGCTCGCCTTCCCCTCCGAGGAGCTGGTCCGGCGCACCCTGGACGTCCTGGCCCGGGCGGACGGCCCCCTGTCGCTGCCCGCGCTCGAGCCCCTGGTCGAACTGCGCCGCTCCCGGCTGGAGACCATGCTGAAGGTCCTCGACGTGGACGGCGCGGTCCGCCGTGTCAAGGGCGGCTGGACCGCCACCGGGCAGCCCTGGTCGTACGACACCGAGCGCTACGGCTGGGTGGCCCGGCAGCGGGCGGCCGAGCAGGAGGCGATGCGCGCCTACGCGTCCACCAGCGAGTGCCGGATGGCGTTCCTGCAGCGTCAGCTGGACGACGAGGGTGCCAAACCCTGCGGCCGCTGCGACAACTGCGCCGGCCCGCGCTTCACCGCCGACACGTCCACGGCGGCGGTGGACGCCGCGCGCAGCGACCTCGGCCGGGCGGGCGTCGAGGTGGAACCCCGCCGCATGTGGCCGACGGGCCTGCCGGCCATCGGCATCGATCTCAAGGGACGCATTCCGGCCGGTGAACAGGCGTCGCCGGGGCGGGCCCTGGGACGATTGTCGGACATCGGCTGGGGCAACCGGCTGCGTCCGCTGCTCGCGCCCCAGGCGCCGGACACCGCTGTGCCGGACGATGTGGCGCGGGCCGTGGTCGGTGTCCTGGCCGACTGGGCGAAGGGTCCCGGCGGCTGGGTGTCCGGCGCCCAGGCCCGGCCGGTGGGTGTCGTCACCGTCGCCTCTCGAACCCGGCCCCTGCTGATCCACTCCCTGGGCGCCCGGATCTCCGAGGTCGGCCGGCTGCCGTTGCTCGGCTCCGTGGAGTACGCCGAGGACGTGCCGCGGGTGTCGCGCAGCAACAGCGCGCAGCGGCTGAAGGCCCTCGACGGTGCGCTGACGGTATCTCCTGCCCTCGCGTCGGCGCTCACCGCGGCCGACGGCCCGGTGCTGCTGGTCGACGACTTCACGGAGACGGGCTGGACCCTCGCGGTCGCGGCACGTCTGCTGAGAAGGTCCGGCGCGCGGGCGGTGTCGCCGCTGGTCCTGGCCGTCCAGGGCTGACCACGCGGCCGCCGCGGCAGCCCTGCGCCGACATGGTCCGGCACCCCAGGCGTCATCGGGCCGACCTTTGGGTAGGGATATAAGCCACGCACCACCAGATAAGCGTCGGTGGCCCCAATTGCTCGTTGCCGCATCCCAGTTCGGCAGGAAGAATTGAGGTCCGCTCCCCGCACGGCTCGTCCGTGATCGGTTGGGCTCTGCTGCGGTGCGCGGTCCCTCGAATCCGACCTCGCCCGCAGTATGGGCGCGTAGCCGAAGGGAGGAACGTGACCTTCGGATTCGCCTCGTCCTCGGCGGCCTCGTTGTCGACCTCCGCGTCCGCCGCTTCCGCCAGCCGCCTGCTCGAGCCTGCCGAATGGGCGGCCGCCGGAATCCCGCTGCTGCGCAACCCGCGTGAGGTCGTCAGCGGGCTGCACGCCCGTCATCGGCCGCGGCTTTCCACGGCGATCGTGGCGGTCCTCGATCCGGACGAGCGACTGTGCGCCAGCGCGTCGTTCACGCGACGTCCGACCTCGGCCGACGGCTGGATGTCCCGCAACGCGCTGCTCGCGCAGCTGCGCCGGGTGATTCCGCACGACCTGAGACGCCGGACGCCGGTGCGCACGGCCATCCTCGTCTACTGCCGCGAGGGGGACGCCCGTTGGACGGAGGAGGACGGCGCCTGGATGTGGGGGCTGCGTGACGCCTGCACCCTGCACGGGCTGCGGTGCGGGGCGTACATCACGCTGACCCACGACGGCTGGCACGTGCTCGGCGAAGGACGCAGCGGCCGCCGCCCCAACGCCGACTCCGCACCCGAACCCTTCGCCACGTCCGAGACCCCGCCGCTCCCGCCACGCACCGGCGGCCCGGTCTCCGAGGTCCTGCGCCGCGCGGCGGCTCGCTGAAGGACACGGCAGCAGGCCGGGCCGGTACCCGACCGTCTTCCGGCCCACCGCCCTGCCCCCACGGGCGGCGAGCCGACCGCCCACCGCCTGGGCGACGCGGCACACGAAGCCGTGCGGCACTCCGAGGAACACAGGGGCCACCCGCGGCCGAAGCGACGTCAGGGCCGTACCGAGCTCGGAGGGACGGGGACACAGGGGCTGTGCCGGACCCCAGGTGCCCTTGGCCGGTCCATTCGGGCGGGTGGCCTCACGGTCCGGTCCCGGCGGGGCAAAACGCGTGCGCCGAGATCCGGCCTCCGCCCCGCAAGCGCTGCTCCGCACATGCCGTCCTGGGGCGTCACCGGGAAGCCGCGCACGAGCGGTGCCGCCCCATGGCCGGCGGAACGGCCACCGGTCGTGCGGGCATGCCGAAGGCCGCACCGTGCGGATATCCACCCGGGCGGTTCCTCTGCCACCCCGGTGCCCCGAGGCGCCGGAGGAGCCTCAGACGCCTGCGCCCAGCACCGAGTTGATCTGCTGCGGGTCGCCGCAGACGATCAGCAGGGCACCGGCTCGGGTGTGGGCCAGCGGAAGGGCCGAGGCGGCAGCGGAAGCGGGACCTCCGTTGACAGCCACGACGACCACGGGCCGGACCGCGGCACGGGAGGCGACGGCGGCGTCCGCATAGAAGACGTCGTCACCGGCGTCGTGCTGCGCCCAGTAGGAAACTTCGCCGAAGGACAGCTCGTGCTCCGCCCACGGGTGCTGGGACCCGGTGGTGATCACGAGCACGTCGCCGGGGGCACGGCCCGAGTCCAGCAGCAGGTCCACCGCCTCCTCGGCGGCGTCGAGCGCACCCTCGGCCGAGGCCGGGATCAGCTGGATCTGCGGGGTGGCCGCCGAGGCGGCGGGAGCGGCCGGGCCGGACGGGCCCGGCTTGGCCGGAGCCGCGTCACGCGGCGTGCGCTGCACCGGCGGCGCCGGCCGCGGAGGGCCAGGACGACCGGGGCGGGACGGAGCCGCGGGGCGGGGGCCGGGTACGGGGCGGGGGGTCGGCGCGGTACGGCCGCTGGCCGGAGTGGCGCGGGGACCCTGGGCACTCTCGTGAATCTGAGGCTCCTCGGGAATGAGAGGCATGAGCTGATATTTATCAAACGTTGGTGCGGCGCGGGTGACCGGGTGGCACATCAGTGCGAGCGGAACCGTCAGAAATCGAAGCCGAGCTGACCCTCGATTTCCGGAACGCTTCCATCCGCCCAGCTGCGGACCTTCTTGAGGTGCCGCCACTGAGGCAACGCATCAAGATACGCCCACGACAAGCGGTGGAGCGGGGTGGGCCCCCACTCCTCCAGTGCGGCCTTGTGCACGGGCGACGGATACCCGGCGTTGTCCGCAAATCCGAAGTGTGCATGGTCGACACCCAGTTCGGCCATCATTTTGTCGCGCTGAACCTTGGCGATCACCGATGCCGCCGCGACAGCCACACACGACTGATCGCCCTTGATCACCGTGCGCACCTTCCAGGGCGCGCCGAGGTAGTCGTGCTTCCCGTCGAGGATCACGGCGTCGGGGCGGACCGGCAGGGCGTCCAGGGCGCGGCCCGCGGCGAGCCGCAGCGCGGCCGTCATCCCCAGGTCGTCGATCTCCTCGGGGGAAGCATGCCCCAGTGCATAGGCGGTCACCCATACCTGCAGGATCGCCGCCAGCTCCGTGCGCCGCTTGATCGTCAGCAGCTTGGAATCGGTCAGCCCCTCGGGCGGGCGGCGGAGACCGGTGATCGCGGCGCAGACGGTGACAGGTCCGGCCCAGGCGCCGCGACCCACCTCGTCGAGACCGGCAATGACCTTCGCTCCGGTCGTGGCGCGCAGGGAGCGCTCGACGGTGTGAGTAGGTGGTTCGTACGGCATGGCGCCCTTAGCGTACGCCGCGCGGACCGTCGGCCGACACCCCGGTCGCCCCACCGCCACACGGAGCGGCGGCGTGCGGAATCACCTTCCGTGGGGCCGGCCGCGGCAGCGGGAGCATCAACTGGTCGATCATCTCTTCGAGGTCCTGATCACTCGATTCGCCGGCGCACACCTTTGAGCGGTACATCATCGCGGCCGGGATGGCGTCGAAGGCATAGCCGCCGACCACGTCCGGACGTGCCTCTCCACGCCCGATTCCGCGGGCGATGACCTCACGCAGGAGCCTGACGGCCGGCTCCACCACTCCCCCCGACGATCGCGTCCCGCAAGCGCTCCGCCTGACTCTGATCGCACTCGTGAATCATGGGCCGCAGCGCCGCACCGGGAGGCGCGTACATGATCTGCCGCACCTGCCGGCACAGGGCGAGGAGGTCCTCCCGCACGCCGCCGGGGTCGGGGGCCGACTCCACCCGTGGCAGCCCGGCCACCAGGGCGTCCTCGACAAGGTCCTCCAGGGAATCCGCCCGAGCGGGAGCGGCCGTCCCGTGCGGGCTAACCACCTCCGTCTCTCCGGCATGCAGGGGAAGCGGGGATTCCGCGGACGTGCGGGACCCGTGGTGACGCCCTCTCAGCTGCTTCAGGAACCAAAAGCCGGGCGCTGACCGAGAGCCCACCGTCGCTCTCCTGCCCAGCGCAGCGGGTGCGCACCGGCGACAGCGGCACCCTCGGGAAAGCCCGGGGCTATGGTTACGGAGCATGTGGTTAGGAGAGCCGCCCGAGGGCGAGCAGAACCCTCACAGCAGGAACCCCTATGGCGGGAACCCCTACGGCGGGAGGCGGGCGAAGGCCGTCGCGGTCGCTGCGGCCGCGGCCGTGATCGCAGCCGTCGGCGTCACCGGTTCACTGCTCCTGGACGGCCACAAGGCGGACAACGCCGACGGCGGCAGCAGGAACACGAAGGCGTCGGCGAGTGCCCCGCACAGCGCGACGGCCACGGCGACGGCGTCCGGCAAGCCGGGGGGCGGCGCTACCGAGAGGCCGACCGTGCCGGGCTGGAAGGTCGTCGTCAACCCCGAGTGGGGCACGGCCTTCGACGTGCCGCCGGACTGGGACGTCAAGCCGCCGGGCATGATGTTCGGCTTCGAGGACAGCAAGGTCGACTACAGCGACCCCAAGAACTGGGGCAAGGTCGTCATCATCATGAGTGCACCGGCGGTCCTCCAGGAGAACTGGTGCCTGTCCGACGACAACAATGACGGGCGCATGGGCAGCACAGCGCTGGCCGCTGCGGGCACCAAGGGTGCCAAGGGCGCCAGGAGCACCGGCGATGCCGCCCTGAGCCAGGCGGAGCGGTGGGTGTACGGCGGTTACACGCAGCCCGACAGGAAGAGCATCGTCTCCGACCGGACGGCGAAGCCGTACACGACCAAGTCCGGCGTCAGGGGCAGCATCGCCTGGGCGCGGTCCAGGAACACGCCCCAGAAGGGCAAGTGCGCGAGCGACGGCAAGGCCATCACCTTCGGCTTCAGGAACTCCGCGGGCGGCCTCGTCGCGTGGAACCTCTTCGGCGCCACGGGCGTGAGGGACGAGCTGCCGGACTCGACGATCATGAAGATCCTCAGCACGGTACGCCTCCACGGGAAGCCGAAGGGATCCTGAGCCGGGTCCCGCGACGGCGGGACACCGATGAGTACAGTGGGAACGGCGACGACGGGGGCGGACGCACATGACGAGGCAGACGGGCTCGGACGGTCGACCGCAGATCACCAACACCGCGGTCGACTGCACCGCCGAGTACCTGATCCAGATCGGCATCCTCCAGGGCGACCTCAATGTCACCGTGCGGGGGGACGCGCCCGATGACGACGCCCCGCTGGCCGCGGCCGAGCGGAGTCTCGCGCGCAGCCTCCTGCGCCGCTGGCGGGCCGAGGCCGACGCCTGGGACATGACCGACCCCCAGCCACTGCCCGTGCGCTGGACCCCCAGCCAACGGGTGGAGTCCACCGGGGAGTACATCCCCGCGGGCTCCGGGACGGACACCATCGCCGGGGCGTTCCTGAGGCTCAGCCCCCGGCGGCGGCTGGTCGTGCTCGGCACCGCGGGGTCCGGAAAGACCGTTCTGTCCGTCCTGCTCACCCTCGAACTCCTCGCCCGCCGCCTCACCCAGGGCGAGCACGAGGTACCGATCCCGCTCGTGCTGTCACTGGAGTCCTGGGACACCCGGCGGCAGTCTCTGACCGAGTGGCTCGTGGACCGGCTGCACCAGGACCACCCCGGTCTGCCACCGGTGGACGGCGTCCACCCGGCCCGCCGGCTCGTCCTGGACCGGCGGGTGCTACCCGTCCTCGACGGTCTCGACGAGCTCCCGGCGCACCGCCGCGCCGAGGTCCTCGACGTCCTCAACACCGGCCTCGGCGGTGACGGGGAGGCCGTACTCGTCTCCCGCACGGCCGAGTACGCCGACCTCGACGGGAAGGGCAAGGGCCTGCGGCACGCCGCCGTCATCGAGTCGCTGCCGCTGCGCCCGGACGAGGTGGCGGACTACCTCCGCAGGGCCACGCCGCGGGCTCGCGTCAAGGCCTGGGCCGGCCTGCTGGACACCCTGCGCAATCAGCCCTCCGCACCGGTCTCGTGGGCCCTGACCAGTCCCCTGATGGTGTGGCTGGTGCGCCGCTCGTACGAGCAACCCACGGCAGATCCCGGCGAGTTGACGGACCGGGAGCGCTTACCCACCCGGGCGGCCGTCGAGGCGCACCTGCTCGACCGGATCGTGCCCGCCGCGTTTCCGGCACGTCCGCCGGACCCCGGCCGACTGCACCCGCCCCGCGCCTGGGACGCCGAACGGGCCGATGCCTGGCTGTCGTACCTGGCGCTGCTGCTCAGCCGCCGTGAGGAGTCCGAGCTGGCCTGGTGGCGGCTGTACGCGGCGCCGTTGCCCCGGCTGCTCGCGGTGCCCGCGCTGATGACGGCCGGCATCCTGCTGTCCCTCGTCATCCGGGCGGCCATGTCCGGTTACGCGCGGACCACCGGGCTGGGCGACCTCAGCGTGACGACCGACGTGATGTTCGGGATCGCCCTGGCGGCGCTCGCACGGTCCGTCACCGCGGGCTGGTTCGGCCAGCGGCTCGCCGAGCCCCGGCGCAGCGCCAACCCGCTGCTGTTCATCCACGCCCTGCGGTCCGTCGACCGGCACGCGCGGGTCGGCCCGCGGGTCCGCCTCGCGGCACTCACAGGCGGTCCCGCCCTCGTCGTCCTCCTCCTCGCGCTGTACGTCTTCGCGGCGCCGGACCCGGTCCTGGTCGTGTTCGCGATCGGCGCGGTGCTGCCGATCCTGCTGATGATCGTGTACGCGGCACCCGCCGACACCGAGGACGCCGCCACCCCCGGCGAACTCCTGCGCGGCGAACAGACCGCGCTCGTCACGACGCTGACGCTCGTGGCCCCCCTCATCGGTGTCGGCTCCGGTTCCCTCTTCTGGCTCGACCCGCACGGTCCGGGCAGCTGGTGGCCTGCGTTCGGGGCCTGGGCCGGCGCCTCCGCGATGTTCGTGCTGCTCAGTCCATGGAGCCGCTGGATCCTCGCCAAGTGCTCGCTGGCGGCGACCGGCCGGGTGCCCTGGACGCTCATGACCTTCCTCGGGGACGCGCGGACGGCCGGCCTGCTGCAGCTGTCGGGCGGCACGTACCGGTTCCGCAACCGCAGGCTCCAGGAGCACCTGGCGGGGCGGCGCGCCCGGGAGCGGGGCTCGGCGGCCGCACCCGAGCCGCCGCGCCTGACCGCGCTCGCGGACTCCCGGCACTTCACGGTGGAGAACACCGCGGACCACTACCACCTCCGCGGCCGCTCCCGCAGGCTGCAGCTGGCCCACTGGGCGGTGCTGGGCCCCGTCATGGCCGTCTTCCTCGTGCGCTTCACCGTGGCCGGCCAGTGGGAGCACGCCACCTCCTGGGTGGCGATGCTGTTCCTGCCGTTCCTCGGCGTCCTGATCACCGTGACCGGCTTCCTCATGCCGCGTCGGCGGATCGAGCTGGAGCTGACCCGGGACGGCGTGACCTCCGTGACGGGACGCAGGCGGCGCTCCTACCCGTGGCAGCACGTCGAGGAGATCACCGTGCGCCGGATGGTCTTCCGGGGCCGGGACGTGGGCATCTACGCGCTCCAGGTCCGGCTGCTCCCCGGCGCCCCGCGCCCCCCGCGCCGCTCCCGCATGGGCGACGGCTGGTACCTCGTGCTGCCGCTCGGCCTCACCCCGCACGTCGAC
The DNA here is from genome assembly GCF_042891825.1 of Streptomyces sp. NPDC001852. NCBI lineage: Bacteria > Bacillati > Actinomycetota > Actinomycetes > Kitasatosporales > Streptomycetaceae > Streptomyces > Streptomyces sp. NPDC001852. The sequence goes on along the minus strand of NZ_JBIATN010000018.1, from coordinate 90,670 downwards.
GACCGGCTGGGCGACGCGCTGGCCGGTCTCGCCGGGCCGCGCTGGACGCGCTGAGGTACTGGGATACCGAGGTACCGATGAGGCTCAGCAGAGCGACTCGGACCCTCCGGCGGCCGTGAGCAGGCCCAGGCAGCGGGACGTCACCGTGTGCCCGTCCTCGGTGGCGTCGACGGCGTAGGCGATCGGGGCGTGGCCCGTGGCACCGCTCGGGGCCGTGATCCGCCAGCGTGCCTCGTACGTGTCCTGGGCCCGCAGCACGCGGGGCGGGCGTCCCACGAGCGTGGCGTGCCAGCCGGCGGGCAGCAGGGGCGGTCGTACGACGATGGCGAGGTCGCGGGCGGTGGTGTTCTCGATGCGGAGCCGGCCGTCGTCCGCCGGGTGCAGGCGCAGGGCGTCGGAGCTGGTCCAGCGGATGTTGAACTCGCGCAGGCGCAGCTTCTTCTCCTGGTCCTTGTTGAACAGCGACCCGAGGCCGATGCGGATGGAGTCGACGGTGTGCCGGTAGGGGATGTCGTAGCCGTACGTCTTGCCGATGCTGTACTTGCCGCCTCCCGCTCTGCGGCCGTGCCAGTTACCGGAGTTGTCCCAGACGGTGCGGGCGCCGACCTGTCCCTCCAGGTCGACGCTCAGCGAGAAGGGTCCGTCGATGGTGTCCGGGTCGAAGTCCACCGAGACCTCGCTCAGCGGCAACGGCATCCCGAAGTCGACGCGCAGCCAGTCGTCCTTGCGCGGGGAGCCGGTGACCGACCAGTATCCGGCGTGCCCGGGCAGCGCCGCCGAGGGCGGATGCCCCCGGTCCGCGTAACTGACGCTGAGCGTCGGCCAGTTGCGGGTCGCGGCGGCCATGAGGTCGACCTGGTGGACCGAACCGCCCAGCGGATGCCGCCACTTGTCGTAGGCGGCGGGCAGACCGAAGAGCGCCCCCGGCGGCAGGGCGCCCGCCTGCAGGAGGACCAGGGCGAGGGGCACGGCCAGGAACCCGGCGAGGTGGGCGAGCAGGAGGCTGTGGCGGGCCACGCGGTGGCGCGGCAGCCGGACCGCGACGCCTCCGGGGCGGCGCACGGACGGTGGGGCGATGCTCTCGCCCCGGCCCGGCGTACCGCGCATCCCGGCCAGCCACTGCGGGATTCCGGCGAGAGTGGAGGCCGGGACGCACCGCACCGGGATGCCGGTGGCGTCGAGGGCGCGCAGCAGATGGCCGCCGTCGGCCGCTTCCAGTTCGGCGCGTACGGCGGTGTCGTCGCCCTGCGCGGCCCTGGTGTACAGCAGCGCCAGACGGCGTGGGCGGCGGCGCGCGGGCAGGGCGCTCACGACGTGCAGGACACGGGTGACGGCGTGCACGGCGGCACTGTGCGCGGCCGGGTCGTCCACCACCAGCAGCAGTCCGTCGGCCCGGCCCAGGACCTCCAGCCCGGCGACCGACTCCTGACTGCGGTACGCGTCACCGGCCGGGTCGTACCAGAGCAGGGACGTCCGGCCCGTGCGCACCAGCGGCGGTTCGCTGCCGGGCGGGGCGCCGAGTTCGGTCAGGCCCTGCCGGTGGACGCCGCTGCGCTGCGCGGGCGGGCCGCCGACGAGCACCACGGTCCGGGCCCGCTCGTATCCGGCGGGCAGTGGGTTCCGGCAGTGCGGGCAGCACGCGTCCAGGCGGCGGACGCCGAGAACGGCGGGGAGGCGGGTGCCGCAGCGGCAGCGGTGGTAGAGCGCGCCGTACCGGTTCGGGACCAGCGCACGGTGGCGGGCGCCGCAGCGGGGGCACAGGCGGTCGGGCCGCACGACGGTACGTCCGCAGCGGGTGTACGGGCACGGCGCCGGCCCGTGGCGCAGAGCGCGTCCCGCCCGCTCGACCGCGGCCCACATCAGCCACCACAGCGTCCACAGCGCGCAGCACAGGGCCCAGAACAGCAGCGCGAACAGCAGCGGGAGGATGGTCAGCGCGGTCGCGGTCAGCACGACGGCGGTCATCGTCACCACGAGGACCGGGACCATGACGACCGTCAGGAAACCCCGGCCCCACCTCGCGCCGTGCCGCGACTGGCGGGCGAACCCCGCCACGCAGCGGTCCATGAGCCGCTCGGCGTCGCCCATCAGCCGTTCGTGTTCCTCGAGACCGTCCCACCAGGCTGCGCGCAGGTCCCGCAGCGCCGTGACGCGGAAGTAGGCGGGGACGGCCGGTTCGCCGTTCGGGGCGGCCGCGACGCCTGCGGCCGCCCCGAACGACCGCCAGACGATGCGGAGTTGGGACAGCACGAGACGTGGCAGGGTCACGAGCACACCGTGGCCCACGACGAGGGCGGCCAGCAGGACGACCATCAGGAACAGAACGGCGGGGTTGGCCACGGCTCACTCCTTCTCCCGGGCGGACCCGCGCCGCCACGGCAGCCGTGGCCCCCGTTCCCGCTCGGGCTCCGGCTCCTCGGCGCGCACCAGGTCGCGCAGGGCCTCGTAGGTCTCCGTCTCTTCCCACAGCCCCCGCCGGTACAGCCGCAGGATCCTCGAGCCGGCCCGGCGCGGATCTTCGGTCGCCCGGCGCAGCACGTGCAGCGCGGTGCCGGGGACTTCGGCGAGCACGTCCTGTGCTCCGCCCGGTGCCGCGTCGGCGAGGGAGGCGAGAAAGGCGCACGCCCGGGCGTCCAGTACCTCGGCCCGCGACTCGGCGCCGGCCTCGAGTGCGCTGAGCAGCCCCGCCAGGACGGCGCGCCGGTAGGGCTCGGGCAGCGGCGCGAGCGCAGCCCGTACGTCGCCGAGCGGTGCCGTCAGGGTGGCGAGGTGCCGTTCGGCCGCGTCCCTCACACGCTCGGGCGGGACACCCGCCGCCTGCGGCCGCAGCTCCGCCACCGCCCGTACGAAACCCGCGAGCCCGGACTCCTCTCCGACCGGTGGCCCTGCCGTGCCGTCCGGCGCGAGCAGTGCGCACGCCGCCCGCAGCCGCCGTACGGCCGCCGCTCCGGTGCCCTCGTCCCCGGCCGCCTCCCACAGGTCGGCCACCGCGTCCACGAGGTCCAGCCGCCCGCTGCCCCACGCGCCCGCGAGGACGCGCGCCGTGGCGCACGGCTCCGGGCCTCCGTCCTCCCTCAGCCCGTCGAGATCGAACACCGGGGCCGGCGCCCGCTCCCCCGTCTCCGGCCGTGTCCCGGTCAGATGACGGTGGTCGGTCTCCGGTCGCGCGGTGTACGTCGTGAACGTCAGACGGGTGGTCAGGCCCGCCGGGAGGGCGTAGGAGGCCGCGGCGATCCAGTCGACGACACGTTCCGGGTCCGCGGAGACCAGGGTCGCGCCCGTGCCCTCGCCGGCCAGCGCTCGCAGGGCCACGGTGAGCAGCCGCGCCAGGAGACGAACTCCCGTCTCACCGGTGGCGTCCAGCAGCCGGCGGACGCGGTCGGGCCCGACGGCGCTGCCGGGCACGAGTTCGGCCAGGTCGGGCAGGGCATGGCCGTCGTCGGGCGCGGGGGACGGTGCCCACTGCGGGGTGTCCCACAGTTCGACGGGGCGCAGGCCCCGCAGTTCGCCGGGGCCGGCGCAGAGGGCGTGGCAGAAGTGGTTGCCCAGGCGTCCGGTGTAGTCCCGGCCGGTGTAGCGGGTGCGGGCCAGTACGGCCGTGTCGCCGTCGGGGCGGTCGTAGGCGAACGCCACGGGATGTTCGGCAGGTGCGACGGCGCCCGGCGGGGGCGCGTACCCCGTCAGGGGGCGCAGGACGCCGAGGGCGGGGCGGGCCGCCGGGGAGACGGCGGTGAAGCGGAAGCCGCCGTGGCGGTCGGCGGCCGACGGCGGGGCGGAGGTGTAGTGCGCCTGTCCTGCCATGCCGGTCACCCCCGACCCCGGTCGAGGGCGCCGAAGCGGTGCAGGAGCCACATCAGGGGGTCCTCCACGCGGTGCGGCCGTACGACGCCCCCGTGGCCGAGGCCGCCGCCGTGCTGTGGCGCGGTGCCGAGCGTGGAGAGGGCGAACAGCTGGTAGTCCGTGCAGAACCGGCGCAGCCGCGCGTCGAGTTGGTGTTCCTGCCAGCGGTTCAGCAGGGCCTGGAGTTCGGCGTGGACGGCGGCGCGGTCGTCGGCGTCGAAGACGGGCCCGGGGCGGCGGGTGCGGTGCAGGGGGGAGTTGTCCGGCAGGTGCGGCCACAGCAGGTCGGCCTTGGTGAGGGCGACGGCGACCGGAACGGTCACCTTCCCGCCGCCGCCCAGGTGGCCGAGCACCCGCGCCAGTACCTCGCCGGACCTGCCCGGCACACCGTCGCCGTCTTTCAGTGGGGCTCCGGGCAGGTCCTGCGGGTCGACGAGGACGACGACGGCGTCGGCCGCGGTGAGGTAGCGCAGTTGGGTCTCCATGCGGTCCCGTGAGGTGAAGTGCTCGCCCGCGGTGTCGAGGAACACCAGGGTCAGCACGTGCTCGCGGGCGTGCCCGAAGCGGCCCCGGCGGGTGCGGCCGAGGCGGTGCACCAGGGGCCGGCCGCCGTCGTGCTCGGCGGTCTTGGGGACGGTGTGCTGCTCCTCGTAGAGGTGTCGCTCGTACCGTTCGTGGTAGTCGGCCATGGTGTCGTCGTCGCAGGGCAGCAGGGCCGCGTCGAGTTCGGCGCCGAGGCGGTGCAGCAGCTCGTGCACGAGGACGGCGATGTAGGTGCTCTTGCCCGAGCTGACGGGGCCCGCGAGCGCCACCAGCTTCCCGGGGGCGCGCAGATAGCCCTCCGGCAGCCGGCACCCGCAGGCCGTGCAGCGCAGCCGGGTGGCGGTGCGGCCGCAGGTGCGGCACAGCGCCGAACCGGCCCGTGGGTCGGCGGACTTCAGGCCACTGCCCTCGGCGCAGGCAGCGGCGCCGCTCACGCAGACGTACGCGATCTGCGCCCTGGTGACGTTCCGGAAGCAGTGCGGGCACACCCAGGTGCGGCGGCGCGTCGGTCTCATCTCCCCTGCCCTCTAGGTGACCTTGAGCGTGTGGTGCGGAGGGTCCCGCAGGAGGAGCCCCTCACCGACGGCGAAGCAGCGCAGCCAGCCGCCCGGGCCGCGGGACAGCCGCGCCGACAGCCGCACGTCCCGCCCCGGGCCGAGCTCCGCCCCGGCGAGATCCGCGAGGACGTTCCCGTCGGCGGGCTCCAGTGGCCAGAGGGGGCCGTGGGAGCGCACCAGCAGCAGGCGCTCGGCCCGTGCGGGGGCGGGCGCGGTGAACACGGCGGTGACCGTGCGCCGTCCGGGCATGCCGTGCCGCTCGAGCCGGTAGCCGACGTCGGTGCGCGGGGGCAGCTCCGCCGTGCTCGGCGGGCCGTACGCGCGCAGCCCGCCGAGCACGGCCACCGGCCGGACCTCCACCTCCACCCCGGCACCGTCCGGGGTGGGCAGCCGTACGCCCGCCTCGTGCCGGTAGGCGGCCCGGCCGACGGTGCGCCGTCGCTCGTCCTGCTCGCCGGGGGTCCGCCAGGTGACCTCGACCTCGTCGCCGGCGTCGGGCGGCCAGTCGAGGACGACGGCCACGCCCGTGCCGCCGTGCCGGGTGAGGGTGAGGGTGCCGAGCGGCCGCACGGCGGCGACCGCGTGCGCTCCGGTGACGGCGCGTTCCCCGGCGACAGTGACCGCCAGCACCACCGTGGGCCGGTCCGGCGGCGGGAACCGCAGCCCCGCGGGGGCGTGCCGGGCCGTGATCGGCCGCCCGTGCAGTTCCGCCGTGCGCAGCCGGGTGCCGGGCGGCCACGGGGGCACGCCGCCGAAGCCGTACAGCCGCACCTCGCCACCGGGCGGCGGGTCGAAGGCGGCCAGGAGGTCGCCGTCCACGCGGCGGATCTCCAGGTCGGTGACCGGCTCGGGCGGCCCGAGGGGTGTGGCGGTGAGCGAGACGCCGCCGGTGCGCACGGGCCGCCCGTCGTCGGTCCGGTAGACGACGCGGATGCGGTAGCGGTACGTCGTGCCGTTGGTGAGCCCGCCGTCCCTGAAGCCGTCACGGCGGGCCGCGACCCGTACGTCCTCGCCGTCCGGCCCGGCGCGGACGACCTCGACGGACCGGGCCTGCGCCGGGCAGGTCCAGGCGGCGGTGACCACGCGGTCCTCGGGGTGCAGTTGCACGCCGCCGACGTCGGGCCAGTGCGTGACGGGTCCGCACACCGCGAGCGGCGAGGGCACGCTGTCGGGTTCGGCGGCCCGGCGCACGGCGACCGCGTAGTACAGCGGGACGCAGGCGGGGGCCGAGCGGTCCGTGAACGAGGTGGCCCGCGGCGACGGCAACGGCAGCCCGGTTCCGTCGGCCGGGTCGTGCGGCGGGCGGCGCTCGGCGCGCAGCAGCACGTACTCGGGCTCGCCCGCCGTGGACGGGCTGGGCCGCCACGTCAGAACGACGCCCGTGCCGTCGGGCGTGGCCGTCAGGCCGGAGACCGGGTAGACCGTGAGGGCCCGGCGAACGGCGTCGGCGCCCGGCACGTCGCGGGCGACGGCCTCCGCCTGTTCCAGCAGCTCCCAGGCCAGGTCGGCGTCCCGGGCCGGCAGCCCCCGGGCGCGGTCGACCAGGGCACGTGCCTCGGCGAGCTTCCCGCGCACGTGAGCGACCAGGGCGCGGGCGTCCTCGGGCAGCGCGTCGGCGGGCAGGCGGTCGGCGACGGCCGCCGCCTCCGCGAGCCGCCCGTCCGCAGTCAGCCGCCGCAGCCGTCCCACCAGGGGATTCCCGGCCTCCTCGTGGAGCACCGCGAACACCAGTCGCCGCGCGTCCGGTTCGGCGATCGACAACTCCCCGGTGGCGTGGGCGAGAAGGCTGGAGGGGGTGGCGCGTGCGGCGAGCCGCTCCCGCAGCGGGACGGCCACCTCGTGCAACCGCACCCGCGCGAGGCCCTCGGCGCCCTGGTCGGCCAGCACCCGGCGTACGGCGGCGGCCACGGCCTGGGCGGCGGTGTGCGCGGCGCTGTGCGGCAGCCGGCTCCAGCGGCGGGCCGCCTCGTCCACGGCCGCGGCCTCGACGGGCGGCGCGTCGAAGAGGTGTACGGGCTGCGGGGTGCGGCCCCCCGGGGTGGCGGCCGTCAGGAAGTCGTCGAGATGGCGCAGCCGGAGCACCTCCAGGTGGCGGGCGCAGCGGGCGTAGGCGGGGTGCGGCACGTCCCGGGGCAGCAGGTCCGGTTCGGCGATGCGCAGCCCGAGCCCGGGCAGCAGGTCCCGTACCTGAGCCTCGCTCACCCGGTGTGCCGCGGCGGCTTCCGCGACGGTGGCCTCGGCGAGCAGGCCGAGCCCGCCCGCGGCCTCCTGCAGGGTCACGCGCAGGGCGGTCTGCCCGGACTCTGCCTGCCGGTCGTGCTCGGCCACGGCGGCCCGCAGCGGGCCCAGGTCGCCGTCGGCCGCGGCGTCGAACAGCGGCCGGTGGACGAGGTGCCCGGCCTCGAGCTCCTCGATGACCGGGCGGTACTTCAGGCGGGCGCGGTTGCGGCGCCAGCAGGCGCGGACCGCGGCGACCGTCTCGGTGACCGCGGGCCCGTCCAGGCGCCGCGGCAACTGGTAGCGGGTGCGCAGGTCGTCGGTCACCGGCAGTCCGGCGTCGAGCACCTCGCGCCGGTAGCGCTGCTCGTCGAACGCCACGGCGTGGTCCCCCGTCCTTCCCCCGCGTCAGCTGAAGCGCTGGCGGCTCAGAGCGTCGCGCGCGGTGGCGACCGCGTCGGGCGTCATGCCCCCGATCTGCACGGTCAGTTCGAGCTTCTCGCCGCTCTCCTTCTCGATGGCGGTGACGCCGAGGAGTCCGGAGGAGTCCAGCGTGTAGACGCACTGGATGGGCCAGTTCTCGGGTTTGCCCGGCGGAATGGCCAGGTTCCCCTCGGCGACACAGGTGTTGTGTGCCAGTTCCTCGGACTCCTCCACGCCCGCCTGCTCCATCACGCGGATGCGCACGCTGCGCTGTCCCGCGTGCGTGGTGTAGAACTCGTCGGTCACCGACGCGGGCAGGGGGTCGTTGGCGTGCACCAGGTGGAAGACGTAGTGCCGGTCCGTGGCCCGCTCCAGGAGCTGGATGCCGTAGCCGCGCGAGGCCACGGTGGAGATCTGGTACGGGCGGTGCGTGAGTCCCGTCTCCGGCACGTCCGGCACCTGGTCCGCGGGGAGTTCACCGCTGGAGACGATGTACGCGGCCCGGTCCAGGGCGTAGATCGCGGCGCCGCGGGCCACCGCGAGGTCCGGGTTGTGCAGCCTGGGTTCGAAGCCGAACTGGGTGCGCAGGGCCTCCGCCACCGCGGGCATCTTGGTGGCGCCGCCGACCAGCAGCACCTCGTCGAAGTGCGACACCCCGCGCTCGGCGGCGAGTTCGACCGTGCGGCGGGTGATGTCGATGGTGCGGTCGAGCAGGTCGCCGGTGAGTTCCTGGAGCTTGTGCCGGGTCAGCTCCACCGCTTCGACCCGGCCCTGGTGCATGACGCGGACGGTGTAGCGCTCCCGGAAGGACAGCGCCTTCTTCGCCTCCTCGGCGTCCTTGCGCAGCTGGGTCTCGGACTGGGGGTCGGACAGCGGGTCGTCGACGTCCGGGAAGCGCTCGCGGAACCGCTCCACCAGGTGCACGACGATGCGGTCGTCGAAGTCGCTGCCGCCCAGCTCCTTCGCACCGTCCGTGCACAGCACGGTCAGCTCGCGCCCGCGCAGGGTGAGCACGGTGGTGTCGAAGGTGCCGCCGCCCAGGTCGTACACGAGGACGGCCCGGTCCCCGCGCTCCTCGTCTCCGTCCAGGGACCCGTAGTCGAGCGCCGCCGCGACGGGCTCGGCCACCACGTCGAGGACGCGCAGGCCGGCGATCTCGCCCGCCTTGCGGGTGGCGTCCCGCTCGGCGAGCCCGAAGTAGGCGGGCACGCTGATCACCACGTCGCGCGGCTCTTCGCCCCCGGTGGCCTTCGCGTCCTCCACGAGTTTGCGCAGGATGCGAGCGGAGATCTCCTCGGGTGTGTAGCTGCGGCCGTGGAACTCGCGCGGCACCACATCGCCCATGTCCCGCTTGATGAGCTGCACCACGTGGTCGGGGTCGAGGACGGTGGCGTCCTTCGCGCTCTGTCCCACGACGACGCTGTCGGCGCTCTCGAAGTAGACGACGGACGGCGTGGTGTCCGCCCCTTCGAGATTGCGCAGCACGGCCGGTCTGCCGACGTCGTCGATCCGTGCGACGCAGGAGTAGGTGGTTCCCAGGTCGATGCCGTACACGGCCATACGGTCTCCCGCCACCGGGACGGCCGCGCTCGCACCCGTCCCGTCTGCTGTTCGTCGGTTGTCCTGTGTCCTGGTGAGTCGTGCCCGGTGGGCCCGCCGGAGAGGGAGGTGTTCACGAGGCATCCGGTTCGAACCGGGACACCACGACGTCGGCCTTGCGCACGACCCGTTCCCCCTGGACGAATCCGGCCGCCACGACGCGCGCCACCGTCCGGTCCGCCTCGGGACCTTCGGCGGCGACGCGGCCCACGGGACGCTGCAACGCCATGTCGAACGCCTCGCCGGGCCGGGGGACGTACCGCTCCACGCCGGTCCTGGACACGGTGTCCGCCGCCTCGTCGGCCAGCGCGGTCAGCAGGGCACGCAGCTCCTCGGCGCCGAGCGGTGCGGTGACGTGCTCCGCCTGGCGCAGGATCTGGTCGTGGAGCCGGATCAGGGAGTGGCGCACGAGGTCGAGCGCCATCTCCATCTCGCCCCGGCGCAGCCGCTCGACCTCGTCGTGCAGCCTGGTGACGACCTCCTCGCGGCGCTCGGCGAGCTGTTGCTGACGAGCGAGCGCCGCAGTGAACTCACTTGCGAGTGCGCAGGGTTCGACTCGTTCGGACACATCGCTCACAGTAGACCACCGGGGCACGACGCGTCAGCGGAGCCCGTCACGGTCGCCTGCCGGACCGTCACCATCGCGTTCCCCGGTCGGCGCCCGCTCGTCCCGTGCGCCGTCCGGCAGTGAACGACCCCGTCAGCCACCGAGGTTGATGGACCCGTGAACGTCCCGCGCCTGGACGACGGTGTTCTGGGTGCCCCCGGAGATCGTGTTGTGCACATCGCCCGTGCCGGTCCGCGTACCCTCCAGGGCTTCGGCCTCCCGCCGCCAGGCCGCGAGAGCCTGGGCGAATGCGGGGTCCTGCCGGGCACGGCGAGCCAGTACCTCGGCCAGCTCGGCAGCACGCTCCGGGTTGTCGGGCGCCTCGGCGAGGGCGGTCAACTCGCGCTGGTCGCCGCTCTGCTCCGCTCCTGAACGCCATCGTCTGACCAGATCCCGCAGAGACGTCCAGATCTGCTCCCCCGCCGCACCCGCGGTGCCGCTGGCCAGGGCCATGAGCAGTTCGGGGGCAATCAGGTCCACGAGGCCCTCCACCTTTTCCCACGCACAGGTCGTGGGTCGAGCGTAAGGCACGGTGGGCGTACGGAGACCCGAATCCGGGACAACCGATCTCCCTCGCCGGACGGTTGACGTCCCATGGGCGGGAGGCCGGTGATGGCGATGTGTCCCCCGTGCGCTACGGTGACTCACTTTTTGTCGCGCACCTGTGGGGGGTTTGATGCGGCGAACCACAGCAGCCGCGAGTGTCGTCACCGTACTCGCGTCACTTCTCCTGGCCGGCGCCTCGACGGCGTCGGCCACAGGCACCGGGTCGCTCACGGTCACGACGCTGGACCGGAGCGGCAAACCGAGTTACGCCCAAGTGGAGGTCTACAACCCGAGAACGTTCGACTTCCGCATCATCGAGGGCAACAAGGCGACCTCGCTGCCCGACGGCAGCTACGAGCTCGTCACGTCCTTCGGTGACACCGGAGACGAGCGTGTCACCGTCGGCGGTCACAGTGTGACGGTCTCCGGGCCCACGAAGACCACGTTCGACGCCCGGCAGGGCCGCCCGGTCGACGTCTCGCTCAGCCCGAACCCGGGCAACGGATACGACCACACGGTCAGCGCGTACGTCTGCACCTCCGACAACGGCCCGGCCGCCATGGGCACGTCGGCGCCGGCGGGTGACCTGTACGTCATCCCGACGAGCAGCAGGGCCTACGAGCTGTCCTACGGCACCACGTACCAGCCGCAATCGGCGACCGGCGGGGACTTCTGGCTGGCGTCCGCCACGCACACGGGCGGCGTGCCGTCCGGGATGTCCGCGACGCTCAAGCAGTCCGGGCTGACGGCCCTGAAGCTGTCCGCCCGTTCGGGCCCCGACAGCGGACAGGCGCGGTTCTCGTTCGACTACCAGGCGACGACGAGCACCGACAGCTGCTCGATGTCCACGAACTCACTCCGGTTCCAGCGGGAGCTGCCCAACTACTTCACCGCTCACCTCCCGCCCGGCCAATGGGAGGTGGGCCAGCAGAGCCACGACTTCGTCTTCGACGGGTTCCACAACTACGTGGCCGGCAGGACGACCTCGCTGACCCTCGGCCACGCGGTCTGGGGGCCCGGCGGGCGGCTGCCCAACACCTGGTACCACCAGCTGTACTTCGGTTCCATCAACCCGTTCGCCGACCCGACCCTCCCGGACGGCGGGACACTGGCCGGCGGCACCGTGACGCTGACCCACGCGGGCAGGACGCTCTACTCGCACACCTACGCCCACTCGGACGGCATCGACGCGCATCCGCGGATCCCCGATGCGGGCTGGTACACGATCAGTGAAGTCGGCCGCCGCAGCCTGCCGTCCGGTTCACTGTCGACCACCTCCAGCCTCAGCCTGCACTTCTACGCGGACCCCGGCAAGAACGACCAGATCCGGGACTACATCACCCGGTTCTGGCCCGACGCGCTGAACGCCAGGAACCAGGCGGCTCCTGGGTCAACCACGACCGTCGTCCTCGGCATGCAGCGCAACGGCACGGACGACGGCACAGTGAGCCAGCTCCCGGACAGCGTGAAGTCCGTGCACGCCTGGTACACCACCGATGACGGCGCCACCTGGCACGCCGCCAGCGCGACGCCGTCCGGCGGCAACTGGACCATCGCCGTCCACAACCCGGTCTCCGGCCGCGTCGGCCTGCGCTCGACGGTCACCGACACCCACGGCGACACCTCGACGACCACGGTGTACAACGCGTACGCCGTGAGCTGAGCAGCACTGTTCGCGGATGCCGCCCCCTGAGGCGCCCCGTTCCTGCGGCTCCCAAGGGTGAAGCGGCGCCCGCGGGTTGCTCCTCAAGGACTCCGGCCCGGGCCGCCGCGGCCGGAGACCCGCTGGTCTCACCGGCGTCAGGCAGGGCTGGACGCCTCGTTCACGCGGGTGCCCGCCGACGCCGAGGGCAAGGTGCCCACCGGGTACGGCTTCTGGCGCAGGCGGTCACTGAGAGTTCCCGCCCGTCGCGGAGAGCCCTCGGCAGCCTGCCCGGGAGCGGAGCGCACCGGCGCCGGCCACGAGCCACAAGGCACGACCGGATGGCGCTCCGGCCATGGGCGTCGGACCCGCAGGACCCGTCAGAGCCCGGTCGGCACCCAGTCCGGCAGCGCTTCGGAGCGTTCCACCCACTCGGCGGGCGGTGTCCCCGCCTTGCCGGAGGCGAGTACACCGCCCACGATCGAGCAGGTGGTGTCCACGTCGCCGCCGACCCCGGCCGTCGTCCAGAAGGCCGCCTCGAAGTCACCCAGGCTCCGCGCGGCCGACCACAGGGCGAAGGGAACGGTGTCATGGGCGGTCGTACGGCGTCCGCAGCCCAGCACCGCCGCGACGGTGCCCGCGTCGCCGTAGTCGAGCATGTCCCGGGCGCGCCGGAGTCCCTGGCCCACGGCGCTCTTCGGCACCAGGGCGATGACACCGTCGAGGAGCGCCTCGGGGCTGGGCGGGCCGTCCGGCGAGCCGGCCAGCGCCGCCGCGGCGGCCACGGCCATGGCGCCGACGACGGCCTCACGGTGCTGGTGGGTGGGGTAGGCCGAGATCTCCGCCTGGTGGGTCGCCTGCTCCGGATCGTCCGCGTACCAGGCGCCCAGGGGCGCGATGCGCATCGCCGCCCCGTTGCCCCAGGACCCCCGTCCGTTGAACAGTGCGGCGGCCAGTTCGCGCCAGTCCTCGCCCTCCCGGACGAGCCTCAGCAGCCGGTTGACCGCGGGGCCGTAACCCCGGTCGAAGTCGTGGTGATCGGCGAAGGAGCGGGCCAGTGCGTCCTGGTCGATGCGGCCGTGGGCGGCCAGCACGGCGACCACGGAACAGGCCATCTCGGTGTCGTCCGTCCACTGCCAGGGCCCCGCGGGCAGCTCACGTCGCTTGAGCAGGGGGTAGTTCGCCGGGACGAAGAACTGGGAGCCCAGGGCATCGCCCACGGCCAGTCCGCGCAGGCTCGTCAGGGCGCGCTCCAGGCGCCCGGAGGAAGAGGAGTCAGCGGTCATCGCTCTGCCACTCTATCCGTTCACCCCAGTAAGGGACCGGCTCACGCCAGCGTTCGAAAGGCCGGTCGAGCGTGTACTTGCCGTCGTCCCCGAGAACGAGCATGCGCACCTCGGCGTTCCCGGGGTTCGACAGAGACTCGAATTCCGCGACCGTCCAGTGGAACCAGCGCATGCAGAACAGTCGCATGGCCAGTCCGTGGGTCACCAGGAGGACGTTGGGCGGGTGGTCCGGGGCCTCGAAGCTGCGGTACAGGCTCTCCAGGAAGCCGCCGACCCGGTCGTACACGTCGGCGCCGGACTCGCCCTGCGGGAACCGGAAGAAGAAGTGGCCGTACGCGTCCCGGTAGGCCTTCTGCAGGCGCACGTCGTCGCGGTCCTGCCAGTTGCCCCAGTCCTGTTCGCGCAGCCTCGGCTCCTCGCGGACCCGTATGAGGTCGGGGTCGAGATGGAAGGCGCGGAGTGTCTCGTGCGTGCGGCGATAGGGGGAGACGTACACGCTCACGCGTTCCCGGCCGAAGAGCTCCCGGAGCCGCTTGCCGGTCTCCTCCGCCTGCTGCCGGCCGCGCTCGGTCAGCGCGAGGGCGTGGTCGGGCTCGCGCTCGTACACGGAGTCGTCGACGTTGCCCGTGGACTCGCCGTGCCGGACAAGGACGATGCGCCGTGGTCGTGCCATGCCGAAACCCTAGATCGAGCGAGGGAAAGTCGAGCACCCGTACGGGCCCCATACGGCGTAGGTCACACGAATCCCGCCTCCAGGGCCTTCCCCCGACGCGCCGAGCCGCAGGTTCAGCAGTGAGTTTGTTATTCAAACGTACGACGATGGTCTCAGACCGTCCAGGGGGGCTCCAGGTCCACGATGTCACCGGAGAGCGCGGCGACGTCGGCCTCGGTCTGGGCGCGCAGGGCGAGACGTTCCACACGCTCGGTGCGGTACTTGCCGTGCTCGGCCGCCGACCGCCACATCGACAGAACCAGGAACTCCTGCCCGGGCGCCTCGGCGAACATGCCGCGGATCATACCGGGCGAACCGGCCATCGCCGGGTTCCACACCTTCTCCTGCATGAGCGTGAAGTGCTCGACACGCTCCTCGTGGATCCGGCACAGGGCCACCCGGATCAGATCGGTGTCGGTGAACCGCGGCTCGAAGCCCGTCTTCACGTCGAAGCGGTACTCGAACAGTTTGACCTGCGCGTCCTTGAACGTGCCGGACTGGGCGGCCGCCAGGCGGTCGTGCGAGCGGGCCATGAAGGAGTCGTAGAAGGCACGGCTCTCCCAGAAGGCGAAGATGTGCGCCACCCCCGGCCGCTGCCGGCTCCAGCCCCCGCCCTGCCCCCGGAAACCCGGCTCCCCCAGAAGCCCCGCCCATTTCCGCTGCCCCCGCTCGAAGCCGCGGCGGTCCACCACGGTGCAGCGAATCCACTTGACCAGCACCGCGCCATCGTAAGGCCACCGGGCGTGGCGTCGGTCACGCTCCGGCGGAGATCGCCCGCGCGTGCGCCCCCGCGCGCGTGGCACGATGGACAAAGAGCCCTGACCGCAACGGGAGTTGGGGAGTGAGGCAACCACTGGGGGGAAGGGGAAGCCTGTTGACCGGCGTCAGCAAGGGAATCCGCAAGGTCGAGGTCGGGCTCAAGTGGGACCCCAGTCCGGCGGGCCGGCCGCCCACCGATCTCGACCTCATCGCTGCCACGTTCGTGTCCGGCGATCCGTACGGGACCCCGGCCTATCTCGTGCACTTCGACAGCCGTTCACCGGACGGCACGATCTTCCTCAACCGGGACAGCACCGACGGCAGGGGCTTCGGCTGGGACGAGGTCATGACGCTGGAGCTGGACCGGCTGGACGGCCGGTACGCGCGCGTGGTGGTCGGTGTCGTCATCCAACAGCAGTACGGCCACAGGACGTTCGTCAACGTACTGAATCCGGCCATGCGCATCCGGGTGGACCGCTACACCGTGCTCGCCCAGGACGACTTCGGCTCGGTCCTCGGGGCGACGGCGGCCACGATCGCGGAATTCGTCCGTGACGCCTCCGGGGAGTGGATCTTCCGGCCGGGCGTGCACGGCTTCGAGGAGGACCCCGCCGCCTTCACACGGGTCATGGGCAGGGCCCAGCAGCCGTAGTCCGGCAGCGGTAAGGGGCGCCGGCCATTGGCCGGCGCCCCTTACTTCACTTCACGATCCGCGCGTCGTCAGCTGCAGCCGCTGGTGGAGCCGCAGCCCTCGCAGATGTAGCAGGAACCGGCCCGCTGCATCTTCGTACCGCAGGAGAAGCACAGCGGGGCGTCGGCCTGGATGCCCAGCTGCATCTCCACCAGCTCGGCGCTGGTGTGGGCCTGCTTCGGGGCGGGCTTGGCCGCCTCGACCTCGGCACGCGGCGTGGCGACGGCCTTCAGCTCCTGGGCGCGCGGCGCCGACTGGGCCAGGCCCTCGACGTCGACCTCGTCGTCGGACGGTTCGTAGGAACCGGTCTCCAGGTGCCGCTGGCGCTCCTCGGCGGAGTGGATGCCGAGCGCGGAGCGGGTCTCGAAGGGCAGGAAGTCCAGCGCCAGGCGGCGGAAGATGTAGTCGACGATCGACTGCGCCATCCGCACGTCCGGGTCGTCCGTCATGCCGGCCGGCTCGAAGCGCATGTTGGTGAACTTCGAGACGTACGTCTCCAGCGGCACGCCGTACTGCAGACCGACGGAGACGGCGATGGAGAAGGCGTCCATCATGCCCGCGAGGGTCGAGCCCTGCTTGGACATCTTCAGGAAGACCTCGCCGAGACCGTCGTCCGGGTAGGAGTTGGCGGTCATGTAGCCCTCGGCGCCGCCGACCGTGAAGGACGTGGTGATCCCCGGGCGGCCCTTGGGCAGGCGCTTGCGGACGGGGCGGTACTCGATGACCTTCTCGACCGCCTCGCGGATGGTCGCCTCGGTCTTCTCGGTGACCTCGGCCTTCTCCTTCTCCTTGGTCTTGGCGGAGAGCGGCTGGCCGACCTTGCAGTTGTCGCGGTAGATCGCGAGCGCCTTGACGCCCAGCTTCCAGGCCTCGAAGTAGATCTCCTCGACCTCCTCGACGGTCGCCGTCTCGGGCATGTTGACCGTCTTGGAGATGGCGCCGGAGATCCACGGCTGGATGGCGGCCATCATGCGGACGTGGCCCATCGGGGAAATGGCGCGCTCGCCCATGGCGCAGTCGAACACCTCGTAGTGCTCGTGCTTCAGGCCGGGGGCGTCGATCACATTGCCGTGCTCGGCGATGTGGGCGACGATCGCCTCGATCTGCTCCTCCTGGTAGCCCAGGCGGCGCAGGGCCTGCGGGACGGTGCCGTTGACGATCTGCATCGAGCCGCCGCCGACCAGCTTCTTGAACTTCACCAGCGCCAGGTCGGGCTCGACACCGGTGGTGTCGCAGGACATCGCGAGACCGATGGTGCCGGTCGGGGCGAGGACGGACGCCTGGGAGTTACGGAAACCGTTCTTCTCGCCGAGGCGGACGACGTCCTGCCAGGCCTCCGTGGCGGCGGCCCACACCGGGGTGTCCAGGTCGTCCATGCGGACGGCCTTGCCGTTGGCGTCGGCGTGCTGCGCCATGACGCGCTGGTGGGCGCCGGCGTTGCGGGCGTAGCCGTCGTACGGGCCGACGACCGCGGCGAGCTCGGCGGAGCGGCGGTAGGCCGTGCCCGTCATCAGGGAGGTGATGGCGCCGGCGAGGGCGCGGCCGCCGTCGGAGTCGTAGGCGTGGCCGGTGGCCATCAGCAGGGCGCCGAGGTTGGCGTAGCCGATGCCGAGCTGGCGGAACGCGCGCGTG
The DNA here is from genome assembly GCF_042891825.1 of Streptomyces sp. NPDC001852. Lineage (NCBI taxonomy): Bacteria > Bacillati > Actinomycetota > Actinomycetes > Kitasatosporales > Streptomycetaceae > Streptomyces > Streptomyces sp. NPDC001852. The sequence continues at coordinate 73,616 of NZ_JBIATN010000018.1, read as the reverse complement.
TTCTCGCCGATCTTCTGGGTCGGGAAGTCCGCGAAGCAGATCGAGATGTCCATCGCGGTGATGACCAGCTCGACGACCTTCTGGAAGCGCTCGGTCTCGAAGGACTGGTTGCCCTTGCCGTCGTCCTTCAGGAACTTCATCAGGTTCAGCGAGGCCAGGTTGCAGGACGTGTTGTCCAGGTGCATGTACTCGCTGCACGGGTTCGACGCGGTGATCCGGCCGGACTCGGGGCAGGTGTGCCAGGTGTTGATGGTGTCGTCGTACTGGATGCCCGGGTCGGCGCAGGCCCAGGCGGCCTCGGCGATCTTGCGGAACAGCGCCTTGGCGTCGACCTCCTCGATGACCTCGCCGGTCATACGGGCACGCAGGCCGAACTGGCCGCCGTCCTCGACCGCCTTCATGAACTCGTCGTTCACACGGACCGAGTTGTTGGCGTTCTGGTACTGGACGGAGGTGATGTCGTCGCCGCCCAGGTCCATGTCGAAGCCCGCGTCACGCAGGACGCGGATCTTCTCCTCCTCCTTGACCTTGGTCTCGATGAAGTCCTCGATGTCGGGGTGGTCGACGTCGAGCACGACCATCTTGGCGGCGCGGCGGGTGGCACCACCGGACTTGATGGTGCCGGCGGAGGCGTCGGCGCCGCGCATGAAGGAGACGGGACCGGAGGCGTTGCCGCCGGAGGAGAGCAGCTCCTTGGAGGAGCGGATGCGGGAGAGGTTCAGGCCGGCGCCGGAGCCGCCCTTGAAGATCATGCCCTCTTCCTTGTACCAGTCGAGGATCGACTCCATGGAGTCGTCGACGGACAGGATGAAGCAGGCGGAGACCTGCTGGGGCTGCGGGGTGCCCACGTTGAACCAGACGGGGCTGTTGAAGCTGAAGATCTGGTGCAGGAGGGCGTAGGCCAGCTCGTGCTCGAAGATCTCGGCGTCGGCGGGCGAGGCGAAGTACCTGTGGTCCTCGCCGGCCTTCCGGTACGTCTTGACGATGCGGTCGATCAGCTGCTTGAGGCTGGTCTCGCGCTGCGGGGTGCCGACGGCACCGCGGAAGTACTTGCTGGTGACGATGTTGACCGCGTTCACCGACCAGAAGTCGGGGAACTCGACGCCACGCTGCTCGAAATTGACCGAGCCGTCGCGCCAGTTGGTCATGACGACGTCACGGCGCTCCCACGAGACCTCGTCGTACGGGTGTACGCCGGGGGTGGTGTGGATGCGCTCGATACGCAGCCCCTTGGTGGCCTTGGCGCCCTTGGCTCGGGAACCTCGTGCCGGACCGCTCGCCGTCTCTGTCATGCCGCCTCCCTGTACGGGCAAAAACGCCCTGAAGTGCCCCGTTTGTTCCCGTGGCACGGTGTTCTGTCTTGTGTTGCGGGCACCCTCAGCTGCCACCCGCAACAGGTCTTCGGTCGCCGCCTGGCGGCCGGAACCCGGCTCTCCCCCGGTTCCCGGCCCGCCGGTCAGTCGGCGGCGCGGGCGGGCACGGGGACCTCAGTGGTCCCGCCGGGCCCGCATTCGTCTTCCTGGCTCCCCGCTCCCGCGTCTTCCTCGTCCGCGGCGGGGCCTCGCGTCGCCTCCCTCAGCTCCGCGATGGCGGCCTCGAAGTCCTCGAGCGAGTCGAACGCCCGGTAGACGGAGGCGAATCGCAGATAGGCGACGAGGTCGAGCTCCTGCAACGGGCCGAGTATGGCCAGCCCCACGTCGTGGGTGGTCAGCTCGGCGCTTCCGGTGGCCCGCACCGCCTCCTCGACCCGCTGGCCGAGCTGGGCGAGTGCGTCCTCGGTGACAGGCCGTCCCTGGCATGCCTTGCGCACGCCGTTGATGACCTTGGTACGACTGAAGGGCTCGGTGACCCCGGACCGCTTGACCACCATGAGCGAGCAGGTCTCCACGGTCGTGAAACGACGGGAGCAGTCGGGGCACTGGCGGCGCCTGCGGATCGACGTGCCGTCGTCGGTCGTACGACTGTCGACCACACGGCTGTCGGGGTGCCTGCAGAAGGGGCAGTGCATGATCTCCAACCCTCCTCACAGCAGACTCAACAACCCCACTGGGCCACATGAGCCCCGCGAAGCAGCCCTAAGCATAGGCGATCGTGGAGCCACCTCGGACCGGGGGGACCACAACTTCTGGGCCAGTGCCGCCATCCAACCACTAGATGTGGGGATTGGCTCATACATCGAGGCCAACTCGCGTGTCGCGAGGAGGGAAAGCAGAGGCCCGACCTGCGGACGCCCCGTCCGGAGGCCGCGGAGACACGCGGACGCAGAGGCGTATCGCTGTGGGGCTTACGGAGATACCGTGGGCGCCGCACGGAGGAGACGTGGGACTCCGGCACAGAAGGGACCCGGAGCCCGGACGAGCAGGTTCCGGATGGCAGACTGGTGTGGCGACCCACGAGGTCGGCAATCCCAGCGGCGAAGAGTACAACAATGGGCGCTTTTGGCCGCCAGGTGGTGCGTTGGCAATACACCCAGACACATGATCGCGTCAGGTGAATCGCACTTTTTCACTCGAACGTGTGTTTGGCGCAACCTTTCGAAAGCAACTACCGTTGTCCAGCAGGGAGACCATCGAGAGGGGCCGACGTGACCACCACCGCAGACAGTGCCACCATCACCGCCCAGGACCGCTCCCAGGGACGAGTCGAGCCGGTACACGTGATGAACGAAGCCACGAATCCCGAGGGACACAAGCGCTCCCTGCCGGGCCGACCTCCAGGCATCCGGGCGGACAGCTCCGGACTGACCGACCGCCAGCGCCGCGTGATCGAAGTCATCCGGGACTCCGTGCAGCGGCGCGGTTACCCGCCGTCGATGCGGGAGATCGGCCAGGCCGTCGGCCTCTCGAGCACCTCCTCGGTCGCACACCAGCTGATGGCGCTGGAGCGCAAGGGCTTCCTGCGCCGCGACCCGCACCGCCCGCGCGCGTACGAGGTCCGCGGCTCGGACCAGGCCGTGACCGTGCAGCCCACGGACACCGCCGGCAAGCCCGCCGCGTCGTACGTCCCGCTGGTCGGCCGCATCGCCGCCGGTGGCCCCATCCTCGCTGAGGAGTCCGTCGAGGACGTCTTCCCCCTCCCCCGCCAGCTCGTCGGCGACGGTGAACTGTTCGTCCTCAAGGTCGTCGGCGACTCCATGATCGAAGCCGCGATCTGCGACGGCGACTGGGTCACCGTCCGCCGCCAGCCGGTCGCCGAGAACGGCGACATCGTGGCAGCGATGCTCGACGGCGAGGCCACCGTCAAGCGCTTCAAGCGCGAGGACGGGCATGTCTGGCTTCTCCCGCACAACGCGGCCTACGAGCCGATCCCCGGCGACGACGCGACCATTCTGGGCAAGGTCGTCGCGGTGCTGCGGCGCGTGTGACGCCTGCGGCGGGCGGGCCGTACGGCCGGCTCGCCCCCAGACCGGGCCCCGGAACCCCTGCGCCGGTTCCGGGGTCCTGCTGTGTCCAGGGGGCTCACCAGCGTGATCGCATCGGGTGGCTCGACCGGCACCGGCCGAGCCACCCCACCATCACTTCGCCTCGGCCTGCTCCGCTTCCACCGTCTTCGCCGCCGCGTCGATCGCCGAGAGCGACTTGCGCACCTGATTACGGTCCGTGGTGTACCAGAAGTCCGGCAGTGACGCCTTGAGATAGCCGCCGTACCGCGCCGTGGCCAGCCGCTGGTCCAGTACGGCGACCACGCCCCGGTCCCCCGACGCGCGGACGAGCCGGCCGGCGCCCTGGGCCATGAGCAGGGCCGCATGGGTGGCGGCCACCGCCATGAAGCCATTGCCGCCCGCGTCCTCCACCGCCTTCTGGCGGGCACTCATGAGCGGATCGTCGGGACGGGGGAACGGGATCTTGTCCATGACGACCAGCTGACAGTTCGGGCCGGGGACGTCGACGCCCTGCCACAGGGACAGGGTGCCGAACAGGCAGGTCCTCGGGTCGGCCGCGAAGTTCTTGATCAGCTCACCGAGGGTCTCCTCGCCCTGGAGCAGGATCGGGAACTCGGGAATCCGCGAGCGCAGCTCCTCCGCGGCGAGCTGCGCGGCCCGCATGGACGAGAACAGCCCGAGGGTCCGGCCACCGGCCGCCTGGATGAGTTCGGTCAGCTCGTCGAGCATGTCGGAACGCTCACCGTCACGCGCGGGGCGCGAGAGGTGCTTGGCGACGTAGAGGATGCCCTGCCTGCGGTAGTCGAAGGGCGAGCCGACGTCCACACCCTTCCACTTCGGCAGGTCCTCGCCCTCCGCGCCCTCGGGGCCCAGACCCAGGGACGCGCCGACACCGTTGAAGTCACCGCCCAGTTTGAGGGTCGCGGAGGTGAGCACGACGGCGCGGTCGGCGAAGAGCTTCTCCCTGAGCAGGCCCGACACCGACATGGGAGCGACCCGCAGGGACGCACCGAAGCGATCGTGCCGCTCGTACCAGACGACGTCCCACTCCGAGCCGTTCAGGACCCGCTCCGCCACGTCGTGCACCGTCTCCACCGAGGCCAGCGCCTGCTTGCGGACAGCGTCCTCGTCCTGCACCGACTTGTCGCGGGTCGCACCGATGGCGGAGATGACCGTCCGGGCGGCGTCCCGCAGCGCCATCAGGGCATAGCCGAGGTCCTCCGGGATCTCCTCCAGACGGCCCGGCAGGGCCAGCTCCATCAGCCGCTCGAAGCCCTCGGCGGCGGTCTGGAGCTGATCGGCGGCCTTCTCGTTCACCAGTTTGGCGGCGCGCCGCACCGCCCGGTTGACCTGGCCTGGCGTGAGCTCGCCGGTCGCGACGCCGGTGACCCGGGAGACCAGTTCGTGGGCCTCGTCCACGATCAGCACCTCGTGCTGGGGCAGCACCGGCGCGCCCTCGATGGCGTCGATGGCGAGCAGCGCGTGGTTCGTGACCACGACTTCGGCGAGCTTGGCGCGCTCGCGGGCCATCTCGGCGAAGCACTCGGCGCCGTAGGCGCACTTCGACGCGCCCAGGCACTCCCGCGACGACACCGACACCTGCGCCCAGGCGCGGTCCGACACGCCCGGAGTGAGGTCGTCCCGGTCGCCCGTCTCCGTCTCGTCCGACCAGTCCCGCAGCCGCAGGAGGTCCTGGCCCAGCTTGCTGGTGGGCGCGGCGGCCTCGAACTGGTCGAAGAGGCCGTCCTCCTCGTCCTGCGGCATGCCCTCGTGCAGGCGGTGCAGACAGAGATAGTTCGACCGGCCCTTGAGCATCGCGAACTCCGGGCGGCGGCGCAGCAGCGGGTGCAGGGCGTCGACCGTGCGCGGCAGGTCGCGTTCCACGAGCTGGCGCTGGAGTGCCAGGGTGGCCGTCGCGACGACCACTCTTTCCCCGTGCGCGAGCGCGGGCACCAGATAGCCGAGCGACTTCCCGGTGCCGGTGCCGGCCTGGACCAGCAGGTGGGATCCGTCGTCGATCGCCTCGGCGACCGCTTCGGCCATGGTCACCTGGCCGGGACGCTCCGTGCCGCCGACGGCGGTGACAGCGGCATGCAGGAGTTCGGGGAGTGAGGGCTTCGTCATAGCCCGACCAGCCTACGGCCCGGCACTGACAGACCGGCGGTCAAGAGGGGGAGGGAGGGCGGGATCACGGCCGGACTCCTGGGGGAGGTGCGCATCGAGAATTCGTCGGAACGTGGGAACTCCAGCGCCCCGCACCTCGTACTACATGTGTACGCACAGTTACGCATTGCTACAGCACAGCGCGCAGGGCTCGGTCCCGGATCATGAGCGCGGCCCGCTTGCCGGGCAGGTCGAGCTCGTCCGCGTACCGGAAACCGGCGCTCAGGAACGCTGCGACGGAGGGGGTGTTGCCAAGATCGGGTTCCGCTACGACCCGTGCGCACGCGGGGCGCCGGTCGAGGATCAGGTCGGCCACGGCTCGGAGCAGCGCGGATCCCAGCCCCCGCCCTCGATCCGCCGCTCCGCCGACGAGGAGGTGGATACCCGTGTCGTGCGGGCGGGCCGGGTAGTGGCGGGCCAGCGGATCCAGGTCTGCCCGGTAGATCTCCCAGTAGCTCATCGGTGTGCCGTCCAGTACACCGAGACACGGCATGCTGCGTCCGTCGCCGTCCAACTGGGCGCGCAGGTGGTCCTCCGTCCGGTTCCGGGGGCCGGCCAGCTCCCAGAATTCCGCGACGGCGGGGTCGTTCATCCAGCGATGGACGAGTGGCAGGTCTTCCTCGATGCGGACAGGAACCAGGTGGAAGGAGCCGACACCAGTGATCACCGGGCCCCAGGTGTGAAGCTGGTCCAGGAGGTAGGCCGCGCCTCCCGTGAAGAACGCCAGGAACTCGGCGGGCAGATGCAGGTCCAGCGTGTCCTCGCAGTCCCCCTCGTCGTCCTCGATGGCGAACCCGGTGAACGGGGCACTCCGGATCCCCGTGCTGTCCGCTCGGGGGCCAACGGTGCGCTCGTGGGCGCCCGTGTCGGCGCGGGCTCCCGGACGGACAGGACCGGGGCCGGCGTTCGCGTCGGTGGGAGGCATGGTGCGCTCCTCTCAGGAGACGAGGTGGGTCATGGTCCTCGGAAGTGCGGGGCGAAGGTCGATTCGTTCAGGAATGAAGGGGGTTGGCGATGGTGACGTAGACGGACTGGGTGTCGACCGGGCCGACGAGTTCATCGAGCCCGTGCAGCCGGGTCAGCAGGTTGGCCTTGCAGCGCAGCACGGGTGAGTCGAGCAGGCGCCGGGGCAGGGAGGTGCGCGGGGCGTCGGGTCCTGCGGCGACGTCGGTGAGGAACCGGCGGAAGGCGGCGAGCAGGAGTCGTTCGTCGGCCAGGCGCTGGGAGCCGAACGCACCGATCAGTCCCAGCACGTTGTTGATGGCGAGGTAGTAGGCGAAGCGCTCGTCGGTGACCTCGTCCGAGACGAAGGTGTCGCTGCGCTCACCGATACCGGGCAGCCGGGCGTCCAGTTCGGCTCGCCGGGACTCGCGGTAGTAGTAGCCCTGGTTGTCGCGGTAGTAGCCGCCGGCCGGCCAGCCGTGGTCGTCGAGCAGGAGCAGGGTGTTCTGCTGGTGGGCTTCGAGGGCGATGCCGGCCTCGCTGTCCAGCCAGAGCACGGGGCAGACGACGTGCTCCAGGTAGCGGAGGAACCACTCCGCGGCAACGGCCCCGACGGGCCGCCCGGTGCGTGCGGCGAGCCTCGCCACGAGCCGGGCCAGCCGGGAGCGCATGGGCCATGCCGTCTCGTGGATCGATGGGTCGCTTCCGGGTTCGGGGACGGGCCGGGGTGAGACGAGTCCGGCGACACAGCCGACGTCGTCGGTCGGCCGGAACGGGTTGTGCCGGATCACCACGTCAAGTCCGGGCACGGGACGGCCGTCCGGGTCGTCGGCGGCGAGCCAGGCCGGGTCGCGGACGATGTCGAAGCCGGGGTGTACGGCCTGCCACTGCTTGGCGAGGCCGGTGCGCAGCAGCCGGTGCACCTCGACTCCCCGATGGAGTTCCTTGCGCAGGTTCTCCCGGCGGGAGTTGGTGATGCGCAGGCCCAGCGACAGTTTGAGCATCGCGGGGCCGTCGGTTCGGTGGACCGTGCGTACGGAGGAGGTGGGATGCCAGCCGGTGCCGAGGGGGCCGAGGTCGCGGAGGAGACCGGAGTCGAGCAGTGCGGCGACGGGTGCGCGATGCCGCAGCTCGCGGGCCTGCCACGGGTGCAGGGGCAGGGCGACGTGGCCGTGGGGCAGAGGGAGGTCGGTTTCGGCGAGGCGCCGGGTGAGGTGGTCGGCGGGGACGGGGCGGCCGCGCTCGGTCCAGGCCGAGTCGGTTGCGAGGAGAGAGGGGGCGACGGCCATCCAGTGCAGGGGAAAGGAGCCGCGCAGCTCCGGTGAGTAGAGGCGGGCTTCTGCCTCGGTCAGCCCTTCCCGGCTCTTGGGGGTGGGGTGCAGGGGGTGTCCGAGAAGGAGGGCCTGCTCGGCGGAGAGGAAGAGGTCGGGGGCATCGGTGGGGTGTGCGCGCCGGTCGCGGATGAACGTCGCGGTGCGACGGAGGGAGTCCGCCACCCTGGCCACGAGATCGCCGTCGTCGTGCGGGCCGGCTGCACCGGAGGTCTGGGCGCGGGAGGTGCCGCCTGTGTCACCGGACGTCTCCCGGGCGAGCAGCGCGGCCAGGGTGACGGCGTCGAGGGCCGGGGCGGCGTCAGGGGCCCCGGCCAGGCGTGCCGGGCCGAAGCGGTGTGAGCCGGTCGGCGACCAGTAGCGGACGGGCACGAGCAGCGAGGTGCCGCTCGCCGGAAGCGGCAGGCTGAGGGTGCCACCGGTGGGGGCGGCGAGGTTGGTCTCGCGTACCCAGCACCGCAGCAGGTTCTCCACGGCGGCGGCCTGTGCCGCGATCCGCGGGTCGGGGTGTTCCAGCAGGTCGGCGCCGGGCTCGGTCACTCGGGTGAGGTCCGCGGTGCGCCTCTTCTGCTGGGGAACGGCCTCGGCGAGCGGCACGGCGGAGGCCGGGGTGGCGGAGTCGCCCTGTTCGTCGGGGGCGCCGGAGCTGCCGTCGGGAGGGGGAGTGGCGTTCATGACGGCTCCTCGTGGCTGGCTGGGGTGGTGCTGGGCTCGTGCCGAGCCGGCTGTGGGTGTGTCATGGGAGGCCGTTCGGCCTGAACGTCCTTGGAACGGGGTGCAGCCGAATGGGCAAGGAACGGGTTGGGGAGGCTCGTGCCGGATGCGAGGGGCGGGCATCGCGGGTGCGGGCCTCAGCCCGCGCGCTGGGCGGAGCCGTGCTGTCTGCCACGGTGGGGGCCGTGCTCCTCGTGGCTGCGGGCGACCGCGGCCACCGCGTCCGACAGGCGGTCGAGAACGGCCGCGGCCTGCTCCTCGCTGATCGTGAGCGGTGGAAGCAGCCTGACCACGGCCGAGTGGCGGCCGCCGAGCTCGACGATCAAACCGCGCTGGAGGCACTCCCGCTGTACTGCCCCGGCGAGCTCGGGCGCGGCCGGATACGGGGCGTGGCAGGGCTCCTGATCCATGGCGCAGGCGTGCTGGTCGGAAGGGCGGTCGACGGGCCCGGGTCCGGCGGCCGTCGGGTCCACCAGCTCGAGCCCGAGCATCAGTCCGCGCCCCCGCACCTCGCCCACGCAGGGGAAGGCGTCGGCCAGTTCGCGGAGTTGGTTCAGCATGCGGGAGCCGAGGTCGGCCGCTCGTTCGGCGAGGCCGTTCTCCCGGACATGGGTGAGCGTCGCGGTGCCCGCGGCCATGGCAAGCTGGTTGCCTCGGAAGGTTCCCGCGTGAGCGCCGGGTTGCCAGACGTCGAGATCATCGCGGTAGACGATCACGGCCAGCGGGAGGCTGCCGCCGATCGCCTTGGACAGGACCATCACGTCAGGGGTGATGCCGCTGTGGTCGACGGCCCAGAAGGCGCCCGTCCTGCCGACGCCGGTCTGGATCTCGTCCGCGATCAGCGGAATGGACCGGTCCGCCGTGAGCTTCCGCATGCGGCGCAGCCAGCCGTCGGGACCGGGAATCACCCCGCCCTCGCCCTGGACGGGTTCGAGGATCATCCCGGCGGGCAGGGGCACGCCCGACTTGGGATCGTCGAGGAGGGACTCGGTCCAGCGGGCGGCGAGTTCGGCGCCGCGCGGTCCGCCGACGCCGAAAGGGCAGCGGTAGTCCTGTGGATAGGGCAGGCGGGCGACCTGGACGTCACGGGCTCCGCCGGAGGCGGCCAGGGCGCCGGCGGTCATGCCGTGGTAGGCGCCGGTGAAGGCGAGGATCCCGGTGCGGCCGGTCGCGGCCCGGACCAGTTTGAGGGCGGCCTCGACGGCGTCCGTACCGGCCGGGCCGCAGAACTGGACGCGGGCGCGGTCGGCGAGGCCGGGCGGGAGGGTACGGAACAGCTCGGTGATGAAGGCGTCCTTCACCGGGGTGGCCAGGTCGAGGACGGAGAGGGGAGCACCGGAGTCGAGGACCCTGCGGATGGCTTCCAGTACGACCGGATGGTTGTGTCCGAGGGCGAGGGTGCCGGCTCCGGAGAGGCAGTCCAGGTAGCGGCGGCCGTCGGCGCCCTCGATGGTGAGCCCTCGGGCCCGGACCGGGACGATGGGCAGGGCCCGGGCATAGGTGCGGGCGGAGGATTCACGCGCCGACTGGCGCCTGAGGATCCCCTCGTGCACGGCACGGGCTTCCCCGTGCAGGCCTCCAGCCATCGACTCCGTAACGGCCACGGCTCGCTGTCCTCCCCGCTGTCCAGAGGCGAGTTGATCCGCGGGGACCGCGCGCAGGCATCCGGCCCCCCACCGCTACAACCGTGGACCGTTCGGCGGGTTACGGGTTGGTGCAAGATCATTGCCATGACGGGACGGTGGCGGGCTCGGTGCCGGGAGGCGGCAGCTTGGCGGGCCGTCTCGGTGAGTGGACGTCAAATCGGGCAATCCGGAGACGGTTGACCTGGTCAGACGGCTTGTAGCCGAACCGTTGCCGTTCCGTCGGAAGTCCCCCACAGCGAGCGCATAGTGTGTGATGCCGTTCCTAGACGGTCGTGAGACCGGCATGAACTCCCCATGAGTTCTCGGCCGGTGCCAGGGCCGAAGCGCCGAGTACCTTTACAGCAGGGGGAGTCACAGCATGCGATCCATACGGCCGTCGTTCACCGTTCGGCGAGGGAGGGGCCCTCGCCGCGCCTCCCCCGCACTGGCGGCGGTCGCCCTCGCCTCGGCGCTGGCGCTGACCGCCACCGCTTGCAACGGCGGCGACAAGGCCGACGACAAGCCGACCGCCTCGGCCGCCGCGGCCGACACCGGCGACGGCAAGATCAAGATCCCGGACGACCTCAAGCAGAAGCTCAAGGAACACGGGATCGACATCGACAAGTGGAAGAACGGCGCCTGGAAGAACTGGAACAAGGACGACTGGCTGCGCGAGGCCAACGACTTCATCAACCCGATCATCAAGGGCCTGTGGGATCCCAACCGGATGCGCCACGCCAACGACCCGAACAAGGGTGTCAACGACAACGACATCTCCGGTGACCAGGGCGTGACGGACCCGACCCCGCAGCCGGTGAAGGCCCAGGCGGTCGCGTCGCCGTACCACACCAACGCGGCCCCGTTCGGCAAGCTGTTCTTCGACTCCCCCGAGGGCCACATGGTGTGCTCGGGCACGGTGGTGGAGGACCCCGCGCACCCGGGCAAGTCCGACCTCGTCTGGACGGCCGGGCACTGTGTGCACGCCGGCAAGAACGGCGGCTGGTACCGCAACATGGCCTTCGTGCCGTCGTACAACAACTCCGCCAAGTCGGTCGCTCAGCTGCAGGGCGCCAGCCGGTCCGAGATCGCCCCGTACGGCGTCTGGTGGGCCGATGCGGCGCGGACCTCGCAGCAGTGGATCGACCAGGGCGGGGAGACCGGCGGCGACGGTGCCCCGTACGACTACGCGGTGATCCATGTGACGCCGGAGCAGGGCAACGGCGGCAAGTCGCTGGAGGAGACGGTCGGCGGGGCACTGCCGGTGAACTTCGACGCCCCGGCGGTGCCGAAGGTCAGCAGCATCACCGCGTCCGGCTACCCGGAGGCGGCTCCGTTCGACGGTCAGCTGCTGTACCAGTGCAAGGACAAGCCGGGTCGGCTGTCCATCGACCAGTCGGCCCCGACGATGTACCGGATCGGCTGCACGATGACGGCCGGGTCCTCCGGCGGTGGCTGGGTGGAGACGGGTTCCGACGGCAAGCCGGCGCTCGTGTCCAACACGTCGATCGGCCCGGTGACTTCGGGATGGCTGGCCGGTCCTCGGTTCGGTCCTGTGGCCAAGGGCGTGTACGAGTCGGTCAGCAAGAAGTTCGCCGGGCAGTAAGGGCGGGGAGCACGCCTCCCCGCGCCCCTGAAGGAGCACCGAAGGCCCGCCCCCTCGACAGGGGGCGGGCCTTGGTGCAGCTGTGGTCAGGCCGCCGAGACCGGAGCGTACGGCGCCAGGTCCGCCGCCAGTTCCTCGTGGACCCGGACCTTGAGCAGGGTGCCCTCCGCCGTGTGTTCCTCGGAGATCACCTCGCCCTCGGTGTGGGCGCGGGCGACGAGCTTGCCGTGCGTGTACGGCACGAGGGCCTCGATCTCGACCGAGGGGCGCGGCAGATCGTTGTCGATCAGGGCGAGCAGTTCCTCGATGCCCCGGCCGGTGCGGGCCGAGACGGCGATGGAGCGCTTCTCGACCCTGAGCAGCCGCTGGAGGACCAGCGGGTCGGCCGCGTCCGCCTTGTTGATCACGACGATCTCGGGCACGTCGGTGGCGCCGACGTCCCGGATCACCTCACGCACGGCGGCGAGCTGCTCCTCCGGGTTCGGGTGCGAGCCGTCCACCACGTGCAGGATCAGGTCGGAGTCGCCGACCTCCTCCATGGTGGAACGGAACGCCTCGACCAGGTGGTGCGGCAGGTGGCGTACAAACCCGACGGTGTCCGCCAGCGTGTACAGGCGCCCGCTCGGGGTCTCCGCGCGGCGGACGGTCGGGTCCAGGGTCGCGAACAGGGCGTTCTCGACCAGGACACCGGCGCCCGTGAGGCGGTTGAGCAGGGAGGACTTGCCGGCGTTGGTGTAGCCCGCGATGGCCACGGACGGCACCTTGTTGCGCCGGCGCTCCTGGCGCTTGATCTCGCGGCCGGTCTTCATGTCCGCGATCTCCCGGCGCATCTTCGCCATCTTCTCGCGGATCCGGCGCCGGTCCGTCTCGATCTTGGTCTCACCGGGGCCACGCGTGGCGAGGCCACCGCGGCCGCCACCCATCTGCCGGGACAGCGACTGACCCCAGCCTCGCAGCCTCGGCAGCATGTACTGCATCTGCGCGAGCGCGACCTGCGCCTTGCCCTCCCGGGACTTGGCGTGCTGGGCGAAGATGTCCAGGATCAGGGCCGTACGGTCGATGACCTTGACCTTGACGACGTCCTCCAGCTGGATCAGCTGGCCCGGGCTCAGCTCACCGTCGCAGATGACCGTGTCGGCGCCCGTTTCGAGGACGATGTCACGCAGCTCCTGGGCCTTGCCGGAGCCGATGTAGGTGGCCGCGTCGGGCTTGTCGCGGCGCTGGATGACGCCGTCGAGCACGAGCGCGCCGGCGGTCTCCGCGAGGGCGGCGAGCTCGGCGAGGGAGTTGTCGGCGTCCTGTGCGGTGCCGGTGGTCCACACCCCGACGAGCACGACCCGCTCCAGGCGGAGCTGTCGGTACTCGACCTCGGTGACGTCCTCCAGCTCGGTGGACAGACCCGCCACACGGCGCAGGGCCGCGCGCTCGGAGCGGTCGAACTGGTCGCCGTCCCGCTCGCCGTCGATCTCGTGGCTCCAGGCGACGTCCTCTTCCATCAGGGCATCGGCCCGAAGACCCTCGGGATAGTCGTACGCGAGGCGCTTGGTGTCCTGGGAAGGGGAAGAAGAGGAGGTCATTGGATCCTTACGTCGATGGGATGCCGCTTGGGGCGTCGGTGGGGCGGTCCTGACGGACTGCGCTTATGTCGTCAACGTACGAGTACCCCGGGAGATTCCCGTGCCGCCCGTCCCGCGCCGACCCGAAGATGGTCGCACGAGGCGGCCCGTCTCGTCACCGTGTTATCGGTGGGTTCGCGGCTTGGCCGCCTTGGGCGGTGACGTGGGCTTCCAGTCCGGGTGGCCGGGCATCGGCGGGGTCTTGTCGCCGTACAGCCAGGCCTTGAAGAAGCCGCTCAGGTCACGCCCGGAGACCGCGGAGGCGAGCCGGACGAAGTCGGCGGTGGTGGCGGTGGAGTCCCGGTGTTCGCCGACCCACATCCGCTCCAGGCGTTCGAACGCCGGACGGCCGATCTCCTGCCTCAGGGCGTAGAGCACGAGCGCGGCGCCGTCGTAGATGTTCGGCCGGAAGATGCTGATCTTCTGGCCGGCGTCGGGCACCTTGGGCAGGGCCGGCGGCCCGCCGGCCGCGCGCCACCGGTCGGAGGCGCCGTACGCCGTCTTCATGCGGTCCGCCATGGACCGGTGCGCGTGCTCCTCGGCGTAGAGCGCCTCGTACCAGGTGGCGTGCCCCTCGTTCAGCCAGACGTCGGACCAGGTGCGGGGGCTGACGCTGTCGCCGAACCACTGGTGGGACAGCTCGTGGACCATGATCGACTCGACGTACCACTTGGGGTAGGCGGGCTCGGTGAACAGGTTCTTCTCGAAGAGGGAGAGGGTCTGTGTCTCCAGTTCGAACCCGGTGGACGCCTGCGCCATGAGCACGCCGTAGGTCTCGAAGGGGAACTTCCCGACCTTGCTCTCCATCCAGGCGATCTGGTCGGGCGTCCTGGCGAGCCAGGGTTCGAGGGCCTTGGCATCGGCGCTGGGCACGACGTCGCGCACCGGCAGCCCGTGCGGTCCCTCGCGGTGCAGCACGGTGGACCGGCCGATGGACACCTGGGCGAGTTCGGTGGCCATGGGGTGCTCGGTGCGGTAGGTCCAGGTGGTGGCACGGCCTGCCCGGTGCACTCCGGCGGGCAGCCCGTTGGCGACGGCGGTGTAGCCGTTCGGGGTGGTGATGTGGAAGGTGAACATCGCCTTGTCGGACGGGTGGTCGTTGCACGGGAAGACCAGGTGGGCGGCGTCGGCCTGGTTGGCCATGGCCAGGCCGTCGGAGGTGCGCACCCACCCGCCGTCCTCGTTCTTGCCGCCGGCGGGATCGCTGGTGTGCCTGACCGTGATCCGGGTCCGGCTGCCCTCCGCGAGGCTTCGGGCCGGGGTGACGACCAGGTCCTCGCCGGCGCTGGTGAAGGCCGCGGGATGCCCGTCGACCTCGACGGACTGCACGCTGCCGTGCGTGAAGTCGAGGTTGATCCGGTCCAGGTCGGCGGTGGTCCGGGCATCGATGGTGGTGACGGCCTGGAGCGGCTTGTCGTTGCTGCCGGGGTAGGTGAACGACAGGTCGTACGACGTCACGTCGTAGCCGGGGTTGCCCAGGTACGGGAAGAGCCGGTCGCCGACGCCGAGGGGCTCGGGCGGGGCCGCGGCGGCGAGGAGGCAGACGGAGACGGCGGAGGCGAGCAGGGCCGCCTTCCGGTGCCAGGAGACCCGGGGCTGGGTCCGGGACGGGGTCCGGGACTCGGAGCAGGCGCGCAGGCAGACGCGGGGGTTGAGCAGCATGCACCACCGCTACCAGTGCGTTCCCGCACGACGACGGCGACGCGCGCCCGGCCCACCCGAACGGGTCCGGCTCCGAGGGCCTTCTGATCCAAGCCCGGCGGGCTCCATGGCCCAGGTGCGGCGGCCTGAGCTCCTCCATCGCGCCTGAGCTCCTCCATCGCGCGGGAGGTCCTCACTCGCGTCCGGCGCTCCACGCTCGCACCCCGCGCCCTCAGGAGCCCGGGGCCTGGTGCTGGGCACGGGCCACGTCGTACACGCCCGGGACGTCCCGCATGGCGCGCATCAGGGCCGGGAGGCGGGCCGCGTCGGGGAGCAGCAGGGTGTACGTGTGCCGTACCCGCTGCTGGCTGGGCGGTTCCACGGTCGCCGAGACGATGTCGACGCCCGCCGAGGAGATCGCCTCGGTGAGGTCGGCGAGCAGATGAGGGCGGCCGAACGATTCAGCGACCAGGGTGACCCGGCACTCGGTGGTGTCCCCCCAGCGCACGCCGATCTCCCCGCGTCCCCTGCCCTTCATGTCCGCCACCGCGGCGCACTCCATCCGGTGCACGGTCACCACTCCCCCGCGTACCGCGAAGCCGGTGATCTCGTCGGGCGGCACGGGCGTACAGCACCGGGCGAGCCGTACGGAGGCTCCTGGCCGGTCCATGAGGACGTCGGCGCCGCGAGACCGGGCCGTCGGGCCGCCCTCGACGGGGGCCGCGTCCGCCGGGCGGGCCGCAAGGGTGCCCGGTGGCGCATCGGCGCGCCGCGCGGGGGCCGTCCCCTCGGCGGTTTCGGCGCGGGTGCCGGTCATGTCCTCCGTACTGGTGCCGCCGCCGGGGTGCGTCGCCAGCCAGCGCTGGATGGCGATGCGGGCGGCCGGGGTGTGGGCGTGCTCCAGCCATTCGCGGGAGGGCTCGGAAGCCGGGTCCTGGCCCATGAGGAGCTGGACGGTGTCGCCGTCCTTCAGCACGGTGCTGAGGGTGGCCAGTCGGCCGTTGACGCGGGCGCCGATGCAGGCGTGCGCGTCCTCGCCGTACTGGGCGTACGCGGCGTCCACGCAGGTGGCGCCCTCGGGCAGGCCGAGCGTGCCGCCGTCGGGGCGGAAGACGGTGAGCTCGCGGTCCTGGGCCAGGTCCTCGCGCAGGGTGGACCAGAAGGTGTCGGGATCGGGGGCGGCCTGCTGCCACTCGAGGAGTCGGGAGAGCCAGCCGGGGCGGGTGGGGTCGGCGCGCTCGCCGTCGGCGGGCGTGCCGGAGGCCGGGACGTCGGAGGCGGGGGCGTCAGGGGCCGGGGCGTAGGGGTTGCCGAGGGCGACGACGCCGGCCTCGGCGACCTTGTGCATCTGGTGCGTGCGGATGAGGACTTCGACGACCTGGCCGTCGGGGCGGGCGACGGCGGTGTGCAGCGACTGGTACAGGTTGAACTTCGGTACGGCGATGAAGTCCTTGAACTCCGAGACGACCGGCGTCATACAGGTGTGCAGTTCGCCGAGGACGCCGTAACAGTCGGCGTCCTCGTTCACCAGCACGAGCAGGCGGCCGAAGTCGGTGCCGCGCAGCTGTCCGCGTTTGCGGGCCACGCGGTGCACGGAGACGAAGTGCCGCGGCCGGATGAGCACTTCGGCCTGGATGCCGGCCTCGCGCAGCACCCCGCGCATCTCGTCGGCGACCTCGGCGAGCGGGTCGTCGGGGCGGGCGGCGTTGTCGGCGATGAGCCGGCGTGTGTGCTCGTACTCCCCGGGGTGCAGGATGGCGAAGACCAGGTCCTCCATCTCGGTCTTCAGGGCCTGCACGCCGAGGCGTTCGGCGAGCGGGATGAGGACGTCGCGGGTGACCTTGGCGATCCGCGCCTGTTTCTCCGGGCGCATCACGCCGAGGGTGCGCATGTTGTGCAGGCGGTCGGCGAGTTTGATCGACATCACGCGCACGTCGCTGCCGGTGGCGACGAGCATCTTGCGGAAGGTCTCCGGTTCGGCGGCGGCTCCGTAGTCGACCTTCTCCAGTTTCGTGACGCCGTCGACGAGATAACGAACCTCCTCGCCGAACTGTTCCCGCACCTGGTCGAGCGTCACATCGGTGTCCTCGACGGTGTCGTGGAGCAGGGAGGCCGTCAAGGTCGTTGTCTCGGCGCCGAGTTCGGCGAGGATCAGGGTCACGGCGAGCGGGTGGGTGATGTACGGTTCACCGCTCTTGCGCATCTGACCGCGGTGCGAGGACTCCGCGAGGACGTAGGCGCGGCGCAGCGGGTCGAGGTTCGCGTCGGGATGGTGGGCCCGGTGCGCCTCCACGACATGACTGATGGCGTCGGGCAGTTTGCCGCGGACGGCGGGGCCGAGCAGCGCGGCCCGGCCGAGCCTGCGCAGGTCGATCCGGGGCCGGGACTTCCTGCGGTCCGCTCTGGGCACCGCGGCGGCGGTGACCGCCGCGGACGCCGTCGGCGCTACCGGGCCAGGGGTCGCAGGATTCGTGGCCTCCGCACTCATGGGCACCTCCGGCTCGTGGACCGGCGGACGGGGCCCCAGGGCGTACGCGGCTCAGGGATGGCGACGTTCCCCCGTCCGTGCCGGTGCTTGATGCTACCGAGCCCACCACGTGCGACCGACCGCCTCTCGCCGAGCGTGAAACGGATCACCCATTCGAGCGACGGAAAGGAGGTTTAGGGTTTGCGCCAACTGCCTTGGGACCGACCGCGGTTTCGAACAGACGCGGTCACCGGAAACCGCTGATCCAGGAGCCGAGGGCCGTCCCGCTCGCGGTGACGCCGCGTCAGCGAAGGGCGTTTTCCAGCCATCCGCCGTCGATCTCGCCCTCGGCG
The DNA here is from genome assembly GCF_042891825.1 of Streptomyces sp. NPDC001852. Taxonomy (NCBI): domain Bacteria; kingdom Bacillati; phylum Actinomycetota; class Actinomycetes; order Kitasatosporales; family Streptomycetaceae; genus Streptomyces; species Streptomyces sp. NPDC001852. The sequence goes on along the minus strand of NZ_JBIATN010000018.1, from coordinate 55,779 downwards.
ACGATCACGGCGGGGCCGGTCATCTCGATCTCGCCGTCGGGCCGCTCGGTGATGACCAGACGGCCGCCGGGCAGATCGACGGTGTACGTGACCGGGGTTCCGGTGACGGCCGGGTCGGCACCGTCGCGCCGGGCTGCGGCCACGGCGACGGCGCACGCGCCCGTGCCGCACGAGCGGGTCTCGCCGGAGCCGCGCTCGTGCACACGCATGGCGACGTGCCGGGGACCTCGGTCGACGACGAACTCGACGTTGACCCCGTCGGGGTAGGCGGCGGCCGGGCTGAACGGCGGCGGGTCGTACAGGGTGCCGGCCTGCGCGAGGTCGTCGACGAAGGCCACCGCGTGCGGGTTGCCCATGTTCACGTTGCGGGCGGGCCAGCTGCGCTCGCCGACGCTCACCGTGACCTCGCCCTCCGGCAGGCGGGCGCGGCCCATGCCGGCCGTGACGTCACCGTCCTCGGCGATGTGGACGGTCTTCACGCCCGCGCGCGTGGCGATCGCGAGGTCGCCCTCGCCCACATGTCCGGCGTGCTGGAGGTAGCGCGCGAACACACGGACTCCGTTGCCGCACATCTCGGCGACCGATCCGTCGCCGTTGCGGTAGTCCATGAACCACTCGGCCTCGGCGGCCATCCCCTTGGCCTCGGGGTGCGCGGCGGACCGTACGACGTGCAGCACGCCGTCGGCGCCGATGCCGGCGCGGCGGTCGCAGAGGACTGCCACGGTGGCCGGGGTGAGGTCGAGGGCGTTCTCGGGGTCCGGGACGATCACGAAGTCGTTCTCGGTGCCGTGGCCCTTGAGGAAGGGGATGCGCATTCTTCGATCGTAAAGGAACAGGTGGGTGGGGCGGAGCGGCGGTTCGGGGTGGGTGAGGGCACTGCCCGTCGCCGCGCACTGCGGTCGGACGCGCTGTTCAGCGCAGACGGGCCACTCGCCACACGGCGAGGACCACCACCACCGCCACGAGCAGCACATACCCGATCACGACCCGCCAGTCCGCGCGTCGCCCCGACCCCCTCGCCGGGAGGCCGGGCCACGTGTAGCCCACCCTGCGGGCCGCCATCATGCCCCAGCCCGCCGCGCACGAGCAGATCAGCAGTCCCAGCATCGCGATCACCGCGCCGCTGTCGCCGAAGTCGAAGGCGAGCGGGAAGGCGAACATCAGGGAGCCGACGGCGGACAGACCCACGATGGGGGCGAGCTGCCACAGGCGGAGCCTGCGCTGCGGGCGCAGCTCGACCTCCACCTCCGGACCGCCCGGGTACATCTCCTCGGGCTCCGGCCCGTCGTCGGTCACGCCGTCCGGCGTCTCGTCGGGGCCGTCGTCGGTCAGCCGGTCATCGATGAGCGGGTCCTCGGTGAGCCGCTCGTCGAAGGGCCGGTCGTCGGCGAGCGGGTCGCCGGTGAGGCGGTCCTGCGCCGGCCGGTCCTCGGGGTGAGGGGCTTCGGGCAGCCGGTGCTCGTCCAGGCGGTCTCCGCTCGGACGCTCGCCGGTCAGCCGGTCCTCGCCCAGGCAGCCGTCGGTCAGACGGCCGCCGCCCCGGTCCGGCCCGTCACCCGCGGTGGTGACGTGCTCGGTACTGTGTGCGGTGTCGCGAGGGCCGGCCTCCATCGCCACGCGCCCTCCCAACTAGGCTCCACTTGGTCGATCGAAGCTCGATGATGGCACGGCACCGAAGGCCGCGATGACCGGCGGCGCATCCCGATGCCATGACGTGATCAGGCTGTAACCGGTCGTTCGACCAACGCCAGGGCCTGGTGCGGAAGTTCCCCGCGATCCGCCACGGCCCCGCTCAGCCAGTGCACCCGGGGATCGCGCCTGAACCAGGAATCCTGGCGGCGCGCGAAGCGCTTGGTCGCCCGTACGGTCTCGGCCCGCGCCTCCGCTTCGGTGCACTCCCCGGCGAGCGCCGCGAGCACCTGCTGGTAACCCAGCGCACGCGACGCCGTGCGCCCCTCGCGCAACCCCTCCGCCTCCAGTGCGCGCACCTCGTCCACGAGGCCCGCCTCCCACATCCGGTCGACACGGCGCGCGATGCGCTCGTCCAGCTCCGGTCGCGCCACGTCGACTCCGATCTGGACGGTGTCGTACACGGAGTCGTGGCCCGGCAGGTTGGCGGTGAAGGGCCGGCCGGTGATCTCGATCACTTCCAGCGCCCGGACGATACGGCGGCCGTTGCTCGGCAGGATCGCGCGGGCGGCCCCCGGGTCGGCGGCGGCCAGCCTGGCGTGCAGCGCGCCCGAGCCACGCAGCGCCAGCTCCTCCTCCAGACGGGCCCGGACCTCGGGGTCGGTACCGGGGAACTCCAGGTTGTCGACGGCCCCGCGGACGTACAGGCCGGAACCGCCGACCAGGATCGGCCAGCGGCCCCCGGCGAGCAGTGCGTCGATCCGGGCGCGGGCCAGCTTCTGGTACTCGGCGACGGAGGCGGTGACCGTCACGTCCCAGATGTCCAGCAGGTGGTGCGGGATGCCGCCGCGCTCCTCGGGCGTCAGCTTGGCGGTGCCGATGTCCATCCCTCGGTACAGCTGCATGGAGTCCGCGTTGACGACCTCCCCGCCGAGCTCTTGGGCCAGGAAGACACCGAGATCGGACTTCCCGGCCGCGGTGGGTCCGACGACGGCGATGACACGGGGGGTGGAGGGTGCACTGCTCACCGCACCAGTCTCGCAAACCTCCTGGCGGCGCCTCGAACGAGTTACGTGACGGGTGGGGTCCCGGGTCGTTGCCCGTGGCGAGGTACCGCCCTCCGGACCGCCGGAGGCGGTGACCCGGGCGGCGCAACCGTACGCACCGGGTAACGCGGGAATTCGCCCGCACGAGTACCGTATGGAGTGGATATGGGCGTTTTTGCACGACTCCTCGGCAGGTCGAAGGCGACTCCGGAGGCGTCGGCCGCCGAGGCGCAGACCGGAACGGAGCCGGCCGGGGCCGAGGCGGAGGAAGCGGAGTCGGCGGAGGCGGAGGAAGCGGAGTCGGCGGAGGCGGAGGCGGAGAGTTCGGACGGGGACGGGAGCGAGGACGCGGCGACGCGGTCCGACGCCGCTGAGGACGACGCCTCCGACGGCTCCGGCATCCCCAAGCAGCAGTCCGCCGAGGAGGCCGCCGACAACGAGGCCGACGAGGGCGCCCGCAGGTAACTGGCCCGCGAGGGAAGGTGGACCATGGGTCTGTTGGACAACATGAAGGCCAAGCTCGGCCCGGCCAAGGACAAGGTGTCGGACCTCGCGCGACAGCACGGGGACAAGGTCCAGCACGGTCTCGACAAGGCCGCCAAGGTCGTGGACGACCGGACCAAGCACAAGTACAGCGACAGGATCCAGGCGGGCACCGGCAAGGCCAAGGAGGCCATGGACCGCCTCGCCCACAAGGAGGGTCCCGGCCCGGAAGGTCCCGGCCCGGTCAAGGCCACCGGCGATCCCACGCCCCCCACCCGGCCGGAGGGCCCGCCACCGGCTTCCTGAGTCTCGTGAACGGCATGCGGATCGGCGGACGGTCGTGGAGCCCACCGGCTCCCGGCCGTCCGCCGTTTCCCCGCGCGCCGCAGTCCTACCGGCCCGCTACGACCAGGCGGCCACCACGTATCCCACGCCGTACGGCGCGTCCTCGTACAGCAGTGCGCCGGTGAGGTTCGCGCCCTCGGCGGCACCGGCCAGGACCTGCCAGGGGGCCCGGCCGGAGGCCTTCAGTTCCTGAGCCAGTTCGGCGTCCAGCGCCTTCACGGCCGCCACGTCCGCGGCGCCCAGCGCCCGCGCGACCTCCGCGTCGAAGGGTGCCGCCCGCTCGTCCAGGTAGCCCGGCGCCTTGACCGTACGGCACGCGCTGGCGTCTCCCATCACCAGCAGGGCCACCCGGCCGGCCTTGGCGCCGATCACCCTTCCGGCTTCGGTGCACCGCTCGGGCGCGAGGGGTTCCCCGACACCGAGTCCCTCGATCGGGGCATCCGCCCAGCCGGTCCGCTCCAGCAGCCATGCGCCGACGGCCAGCGACGGCGGCAGCTCCCGTTCGGAGACGGAGTGCCCGGTGGTGGGGCCGAGGCGTACCGCCATGTCGACCCCGAATCCGCGGAATGAGCCGAGGGTGCCCTGCGGAAACGATCCGCGCCCGCTCTGCTCGGCGGGCCCGACGACCACCAGGAGGTCGGGGCGGGCGGCGGCGAGCACCCCGAGCGCGTCGGTGCAGGCCGCGCGCGCGGCGTCCATCTCGGGAGCGGCGCCCGCGGCCACCTCGGGCACGAGCAGCGGAGGGCAGGGACAGACTGCGGCGGCGACAAGCATGACCGGCAGGGTACGCCGTACGACGGCCCCGGCCGAGTCGGTCCTCGATGCGCACGTCGGTCGGATCGACCGCCGGTGAACGCAACCCGGTCAGTCGCAGCCGCAGCCGCTGCCCGATGCGACCGGCAGCGGCTCGGGCACCCCGATCTTCGGCAGGCCGAGCATGACGCCGGCCGGTCCCGCGGCCTCGGCGGCGTTGCGCTTCTCCCAGGCGTCCCCCGCGCGCGTGCGGCGCACGGAGAGGGCGGGGCCCTCGGCGAGGAGGTGGTGCGGGGCTGCGTAGGTCACCTCGACGGTGACGACGTCACCGGGGCGGACCTCCTGCTCCGGCTTGGTGAAGTGGACCAGCCGGTTGTCGGGGGCGCGGCCGGAGAGCCGGTGCGTGGCACCGTCCTTGCGCCCCTCGCCCTCGGCGACCATCAGCTCGAACGTGCGGCCGACCTGCTTCTTGTTCTCCTCCCAGGAGATCTCCTCCTGGAGGGCGACGAGCCGCTCGTAGCGCGCCTGGACGACCTCCTTGGGGATCTGGTTCTCCATGGTCGCGGCCGGGGTGCCGGGCCGCTTGGAGTACTGGAAGGTGAAGGCCTGCGCGAACCGCGCCTCACGGACCACGTGCAGGGTCTGCTCGAAGTCCTCCTCGGTCTCGCCGGGGAAGCCCACGATGATGTCGGTGGTGATCGCGGCGTGCGGGATGGCGGCCCGCACCTTCTCGATGATCCCGAGGTAACGCTCCTGCCGGTAGGAGCGGCGCATCGCCTTGAGCACGGTGTCCGAGCCGGACTGCAGCGGCATGTGCAGCTGCGGCATCACGTTCGGGGTCTCGGCCATCGCGGCGATGACGTCGTCGGTGAAGTCACGGGGATGCGGGGACGTGAACCGCACCCGCTCCAGGCCCTCGATGGTCCCGCAGGCGCGCAGCAGCTTGCTGAAGGCCTCCCGGTCGCCGATGTCGGAGCCGTAGGCGTTGACGTTCTGCCCGAGCAGCGTGATCTCGGAGACGCCCTCGGCGACCAGGGCCTCGACCTCGGCGAGGATGTCGCCGGGCCGGCGGTCCTTCTCCTTGCCGCGCAGGGCCGGGACGATGCAGAAGGTGCACGTGTTGTTGCAGCCGACGGAGATCGACACCCAGGCCGCGTAGGCGCTCTCGCGCCGGGTCGGCAGGGTCGACGGGAAGGCCTCCAGCGACTCGGCGATCTCGACCTGCGCCTCCTCCTGCACGCGGGCGCGCTCCAGCAGGACCGGCAGCTTGCCGATGTTGTGCGTGCCGAAGACGACGTCCACCCAGGGCGCCTTCTTCACGATGGTGTCGCGGTCCTTCTGCGCGAGGCAGCCGCCGACCGCGATCTGCATGCCCGGCCGCGAGGCCTTCCTCGGCGCGAGCCGGCCGAGATTGCCGTACAGCCGGTTGTCGGCGTTCTCCCGCACGGCGCAGGTGTTGAACACGACCACGTCCGCGTCCCCGTCCGAACCCTCGGGGGCCCGCACGTACCCGGCCTCCTCGAGCAGCCCGGCCAAACGCTCGGAATCGTGGACGTTCATCTGGCACCCGTAGGTGCGGATCTCGTAACTCTTGGGGGCTCGAACGTCCACTGCGGGGCTCCGGTCGCTGCTGCTGGTCATGCGTCAAGGGTAGGCGCTGTCGGGAGAGCCCTGTTCCGGCTGGTCTGCCCGCCTGCCGGGCGCACACTGTAAGCAGAAGGCCATGCGTCATGAGCCGCACGTGGAGGTGAGCCATGAGCACCCTGGAACTGCACGTCGACGTCGATGTCCCGGTCGACCGGGCCTGGGAGACCCTGCATCGGGTGGAGAACTATCCGCGCTTCGTGGAAGGGGTGAGAGACGCGCGTACGGAGTCGGGGGGCCGAGCGCATCTGGACCTCGAGACAGGCGGCCGGGCCCGGGAGGTCGACGCCGAGGTGACCGACCGCGGAGAGCGTGTGATGGAGTGGCTCACCACGAGCGCTCCCGAGCTGACGGGTTCCTTCTCGGTCCAGCCGATCGACCGGGACCACACCCGGATCCAGGCACGGCTGGAGTACGACCCCGGCACGGTCCGGGACGCCTTCGGCGGGCCGAAGGGGTTCGCCCAGACGAACGCGATCGAACGGCTCGTCCGCAGCGATCTGGCGCACTTCAAGGAGTACGTCGAACGCGGGTGAGCGCCGCGAAGGCGGTGGGCGCGACGACGTCGGGCAGCCGGCAGGCCGGTCAGGTCTCCATCACGGCGTCGCAGTCCGGACAGACCACGGACGCGTGTTCCTCGGGGTACCAGGGCGCTCCCGGGTGTGCGGAGGGCCTCCAGTCGGCCGTCTCCATCGCGAAGGTGTCCTTGCCGCAGAGGGTCCGCGGTCCCGTGGCCGTGTGCGACCCCGGCGCGGCCGGTGCCGCGTGCACCTTGCGCACGCGCCGTTCCGCCCCGCTCGCCGGTTCTGCGGAGGAGCGTGCTGCGCCCGGTTTGTCGAGTTCGTAGACGACGATCTCGCTCATGTCTCCACCGTAGGCGTCGCCACCCGGTGATGTGGTGAACCGGGCCGTGAACTCCGTCCCCCGAGGACCGGACGATCTCGTGCGGGCCCTCACGGCCGCCGGGGTCGGGGACGAACGTCTGCTCGCGGCCGTGCGGGCGACCCCCCGGACGGGATTCGTCCCGGCCGATCAGACGGCCGCCGCCTACCGGGACGTACCCGTCGCCATCGGGCAGGGACAGGTCACCACGCAGCCCTCGCTGTCCGCCCTGATGATCGAGGGTCTGGCTCTGGACGGGTGCGAGCACGTCCTGGAGGTCGGCACGGGTCTGGGCTTCCAGACCGCCCTGCTCGCCCGGTTGGCCGCGGACGTGGTCAGCATCGAGCTGCGGCCGGACACAGCCCGCCGGGCCCGCGTGAACCTCGCCCGTCAGGGCGTGCGGAACGTGGAGCTGCGCATCGGCGACGGCAGCGGCGGCGTACCGGATCTGGCTCCGTACGACGCCGTCCTCGTGTCGGCCGCGTTCCCGGAGGTGCCCGCGCCGCTGGTCGCACAGCTACGGCCGGGCGGCCGGCTGGTGCAGCCGATCGGGCCGGGCGGGCACGAGCAGGTGGTGTGCTTCGAGCGCACCGCGGCGGGGCTGGCGCAGGTGCGGGTCCTGGCCTCGGCCTGCTTCGTCCGGTTGCAGGGACGATACGGCTTCCCGCCCGACGCGGCGGGGTTGCGTTGAGGCGTTCCCCGCGGCCTCGCACCGTCCTCGGCGGCGAGCTGTTCTTCGGCGTGCTGAGCTGCTCGCCGGCGTGCTGAGCTGTTCGGCGGCGGCAAGCTACTCGTCGGCGACGCGCACGACCGCCAGCGTGATGTTGTCGGGGCCGCCCGCGGCGATGGCGGCCTTCCACAGCTCGAAGGCGGCGCGGCCGTCGTCGTGCTCCCGCATCACCTCGTCGAGCACATCCGCCGGCACAGGGTCGGTCAGACCGTCGGTGCAGACGAGGTAGCGGGCGCCGGGAGACAGGGACTCGGCCGTCACATGGGGATGGACGGCGCGGTACGAGGGGCTGCCGCCCAGGCACTGGGTGACGATGGACGTGGTGTGCTGCCCGGGTTCGAGCGGGGGGTTGTCGTCGACGCTCACCAGGCGCAGACCGTCGCGGGAAGCCGCGTAGACCCGGCTGTCGCCCACGTTGAACGCCAGCAGCGAGCCTGGCTGCACGACGATGCCGGCGATGGTGGTGCCCATGGCGGCGAGCTCGGTCTCCTCCTCGCCGCCGGCGGCCGCGTACACGGCGCGATTGCAGGCGTTCAGGGCGTCACGGACGGCGTCCTCGCCGCTCAGGGTGGGGCCGACGGCCGCGATCCGGCGGGCGACGAGGGCGCTGGCCAGGTCGCCTCCGGGATGCCCGCCGAGCCCGTCCGCGACGGCGACCACAAGGGGCGTGCCCAGCGGGAAGACCAGGGTCTGCGGGCTCTCCGTCACCGTGGCGCACAGGGTCCACGGTCCGACCACGAGGCTGTCCTCGTTGCGTTCGCGGAGCAGCCCGGGGTGACTCAGTGCGCTCACCGCCACGTACCGCATGGAACGCCACCGCCTTCCCGGGCGGGCCACGGCCGTCGGCCGGCTCGCTGCCCGCGGCTCCAGGGTAGGCGTTCGCCGGCCGTGGGGTTCGGGTCAGGTGAGTGGCGGCACCAAGGACGCGGTGGTGGGGCCGTCGGGACGGACGGTCATGCCGTACGCCGCCTTGGTGGGCCTGGAGTGGAAGGACAGCGCGTGGACCGGCAGCAGGTGTTCGAGGAGGACGGTCGATTCGCGGAGCGCGAACTGGACACCGAGGCATGCGCGGGGACCGATCCCGAACGGGAGGTAGGCGCCCGGGTGGGCGGGCCGGCCCTCCGGGACGGTGAAGCGCCGGGGGTCGAACCGCTCCGGCTCCGGCCACAGTTCGGGGTCGCGGTGCGTGAGATACGGGCAGACCAGGATGTCGGTGCCGGCCGTTACGGTGTGACGGGCGACGGTGTCGTCCTCGGTGGCGTGACGGGGCAGGATCCAGGCGGCCGGGTACAGCCGAAGCGTCTCGTGGACCAGGGCCTGGACGGCCTGGCGGCGTGGTGCCGAGCCTTCGCCGCCGGCGGCCAGGGCCTGCTCGCGAGCGGCGGGGTACTGGTCGAGGAGCAGGTAGAGCCAGGTCAGGGTGGTGGCGGTGGTCTCGTGCCCGGCCGTGAGCAGCGTGACCAACTCGTCGCGGATCAGCCGGTCGGTGTACTCGGGGTGCTCGGCGGCGGCGTCGACGAGCACGTGCAGCAGGCCTGGGCCGTCGTGGCCTGCCACCCCGGCGCGGGCGGTGTCGATGGCGTGCCGGGCGACCGCGTCGATCCGGGCGAGATCGGCGGCGACGGCGTCCCGGGCGTCGGTGCCGTCCGCGGGCAGCGTCGGAAGGGCTGCCGCCACGGCGGTCACGGCGGCCAGCTCGCGCTCGGTCCCGTCGTCGAGAGCGTGCCCGGTGAGAGAGCGCCAGATGGCGTCCAGGGCGAACCGGCGCATCTCCCGGGCGACGTCCAGGGTCTGTCCGGTGCGGGCGTACCCCTCCCAGCGAGCGGCGGTGGTCCGGGCGGCCTCGGTGATCCGCTGTTCGTAACGGCGCATCCCGGTGCCGGTGAACTGGGACTGCAGCAACCGCCGTTGCCGCTTCCACGCCGTGCCGGTGGCGGCGAGGACACCGTCGCCGATCAGCAGACGGGCGCGGTGGGAGCGCTTGACGTACCGCTCGGGGTGCCGTGCGAGGACGTGCTGGACCGCCTGCGGGTCGGTGACGAGAACGGTACGCGCGGGGCCCAGCCGGAACGCGGCGACGCCACCGCAGTGCGCGCGCACCCGGGACAGCAGCTCCACCAGTTCGCCTCCCGCCGAGCGCCACCGCTCGACGAGCGCGGGCTCGGCCTCGGGCACCGGCCGCCCCGCTCCCGGAACGCGCGCGAGGGAGCCGGTACCGGCTTCGATGTCCATGATCTCTTCTACCCCGTCCCGGCACGACAGAAGCACACACGATGGAGGAGGAGGGCCCTGGTGCGTTCGGAAACCCGGTGGAGACCGGGAGCCCGCCACGCCTAAGGTCGCGGCATGAGCACTCGCACGTTCCGGATCACCGTACGCGGCGCCTTCGACGGCCTCACCGACGCGCAGCGCGCCGAGCTGCTGGCCGACGCCGCCGAACACGACGTACTGCGCGCCGCGTTCACCCCCCAGGGCAACCTCACCTACGACATCGCCGCCCGGCCTGCCTTCGTCTTCCGTTTCTCCGACACCGGGGAGGAGGAAGAGGACATCCTGGAGGCGACCGAGCGGGCCGAGGAGGCGGCCACGGCCTGGCTGACCGAGCGCGGCTACGGCTTCAAGAACCTCCGCTCCACCGCCGAGGACCTCTCCCAGGCACCGATGGGCAAGCGACAGCGACGGGCGGCGCGTCTCGAGGGCGCATAAACTTGAGTACTCAAGGAGATGACAAGAAAGGCGGCCGGCATGAGTGACGCCCTGGACGCGGCACTGCGGCTGGTCCGCGCCCAGGCGGCGCTCGTGCGACGCTTCGACTCCCGGCTGAGCGGGCTGCACGGCGTGAGCCTCGCCGATTTCACCCTGCTGCTGCGGCTGAGCCAGGCGACCGGCGGTCGCATGCGGCGCGTCGACCTCGCCGAGGCACTGGGCCTGACGGCCTCCGGGGTCACGCGCGGGCTCGCGCCCCTGGAGCGGATCGGGCTGGTGACCCGCGAGGCGGACGCCCGGGACGCGCGCGTGGCCTACGCCTCGCTGACCGGGACGGGCCGACGGCGGCTGAAGGAGATGCTCGCGACGGCCGAGGAGACCGCCGCCGAGGTCTTCGCCGCCCCCGCGTTGAACGCCGAGGACATCACACGGCTGTCGTCCCTGCTGACCCGCCTCGGCGGCACCGGCCTGGCCGGCTTCTGAGCCTGCCCCGGGCGCACCGGCCACGCCGCTGACTCGCCGCTCTGCAGGTCGAGTTGAGATGTGGCCGGATTGTGTGGGGCCCTGCACACAGCCATGGCATGCTCATGGCTCATCACGAGTTACCGACCAGTTCTACCGCCGAGTAGCCCCCTTGCCGGTACCTCTCTGCCACCCCCACCTCACACAGGACCGACCATGCGCAGACGCATGCGGCACAGACGTGCCCTGCTGCCCGCCTTCGCCGTGAGCACCCTCTTCCTCGCCGCGGCCTGTTCCTCGCCCCCCTCGCACGCCGGATCGTCGGCGACTGCCGGGCACGGCCGGCAGGTCGAGGCCGCCGAACGGCCCACCGACGGCACGGACCGCTCGCTCGCCGTCGCCGCCGCGCCCGCCACCACCACGACCGCCACGACCGCCACGGCGGGTCCGGCCGGCTCCGCACAGCGGGCCCACAGGACGGGGCTCGCGATCGGCTCGTACGACAGCCGCACCCGGCGGGCCGTCCTCACCGACAAGCCCGCCCCGCACAGGAGTTCATCCCCCTCCTCCCCGGCGGTCTCCCCCTCCCCCTCCGGCGCCCCGTACCGGGCCGCCGTCGGCGATGTGATCGCCAGTGCGCCCGCGCCCGGGGCACCGGACGGGCTGCTCGCCAAGGTCACCAGGGTGATCGGTGCGACGCACGGCGGCACCGAGGTGCAGACGGAACCGGCCACCCTCGACGCGCTGCTCGGCGACGAGACGGCGAAGGGCGCCGTACCGGTCGACCCGTCGTCCTTCGCCGTCGACAAGCTGCTGCCCGGTGTGCAGGTGTCCTGGGCGAGGACCGGTCACCTGCACACCGGTCCGAAGGGTGCCACGGTGCCGCTCGGCAGCCTCCGGCTCGACGTGAGCGCCGTCCTGCCGACGGCCCAGAACGCCCCGGCCTCGGCCACCGCCTCGGTGAACGGCTTCGTCCAGGTCGCCCCGCGGGTCGACTTCGCCTACGGCGGCGCCGGTACCGACGCCCCGCCCGGTTCCGCGTATCTCGGCGTGTCCGGCGACTGGACCTCCGGCTGGTCGGTCAAGGGCCGGGCCGCCGCGGCCGCCGGCACCCCGCTGCGGATCCCGTTCGCCAAGCTGCACGCCGACCCCGTCCTCCAGGTCGGCCCGGTGCCTGTCGTCGTCAACCTCGACCTGACCGCCTATGTCCAGATCAGCGGCGACGGGCGGGTCACCGTCGACGTCGAGCAGAACCTCAAGGGCGACTTCACGGCGGGCGGCACCTTCGGCCCGGCCAGGGGCTGGACGCCGGTCAGCTCCTCGGACATGACGAGCACGCCCGTGCGTGCCTCCGTCACCACCGCCGGGAACCTGAAGACGGCGCTGGGCGCCGAGGCCTCGGTGGGCCTCTACGGCACCGTCGGCGTCACCGCCGACCTGGCCCCGTATCTGCGCGGCGAGGCCTCGGGCAGGGTCACCGGCTCCGCCGGCGGCGGGGCCAGGACCGCGGGCGCCTGGAGTGTGTACGGCGGGGTCGATCTGTCCGGGACCCTGCGGCTCCAGCTGTCCGTCTTCGGCACACCGGTCATCCAGCGGAGCATCCCGCTGGGCACCCTGAACCGCGAGTGGAAGCTGGCGGGCGGCACCTTCTAGGCGTTCGCCTGCGCGGAACCGTCCCGCGCCGCCGGTATCCAGCCCTGGCCGCGCAGTACGGACGACACGTCCGGCGCCCGGTAGTGCTCCCCCTTGAGGACCTTGCCGTCGGCCCGGCGGGCGACCTGTCCGTCCGGGCCGAGCTTGCTCATGTTGGCGCGGTGGATCTCGGCGATCACCTGGTCGAGGTCGATGCCGTGGACCAGTGCCGTGCCGTACGCCACGTAGACCACGTCCGCCAGTTCGTGCGCGAGCCGGTCCAGCGGGCCGTCGACCGCGACCTCGGCGACCTCCGCGGCCTCCTCGGCGAGCAGTTCCCCACGGTGCGCGGCCAGTTCGGGGTCGACCTCCGTCGGCGTGGTGCGGGCGTCGAGGCCGAAGGCGAGGTGGAACTCTCGGACGAGGTCGGCGGGAGAAGTGCTCATGCGACGACTCTAACGGCCACCACCGACAGAGCCCTCCGTCCGCCTCCGGACCCCGGAGCGACCCCTGCCCTGGTCAGCGTCGCACCCGGCCTGGCAGGATCGCCGCATGTCCAAGGTGTTCGCCCGTATCAGCAGGCGCCGGGCGCTGCCGGTCTCGGCCGCAGGTGCCGTGGTGCTCGGCCTGCTGCTGTGGTGGCTGCTGCCGCTGGGCGAGAAGCCGCCGAGCGGGACGATCGTGTTCAGTACGGGCACGCCCCGGGGGGTCTACCAGGAGTACGGCGAGCGGCTGCGCGCCGAGTTCGCCAAGGACATGCCCAACCTGAAGGTGAAGCTGCTGAACAGCGCCGGCTCGCAGGAGAACGTGCAGCGGGTGGCGACCGGCAGGGCCGACTTCACCATCGCGGCGGCCGACGCGGTGGAGGCCTACGAGCTGCGACACGGCAGCGGCGCCGGACGGCTGCGCGGGGTGGCCCGGCTCTACGACGACTACGTCCACCTCGTCGTGCGCAGTGACTCGGACATCAGAAACGTCGCCGACCTGAGGCACAAGCGGGTGGCGACCGGGCTGCCCGACTCCGGGGTGCGGCTGATCGCCGACCGGGTGCTGAAGGCCTCCGGCATCGACCCCCGCAAGGACATCACCCCGGTCGCGGACGGCATCGACACCGGGCCCGACCAGCTGGAGCAGCGCAAGGTCGACGCCTTCTTCTGGTCGGGCGGCCTGCCCACCAAGGGACTCGTCACGCTGGCCCAGCGGTCCGCCTTCAAGTTCGTGCCGATCGAGGGCGACCTGGTCACCAAACTGCACAGCCAGGGCGAGGAGGCGCGCTACTACCGGGCCACCAACATCCCCGAGTCGGCGTACCCGGCCGTGCAGCAGGGCAACGAGGTCCCGACGATCTCCGTGTCCAACCTCCTGATGACCCGCGCGGACATGGATCCCCGGCTCACCGAATGGGTGACCCGCACGGTCATCAAGAGCCGCGACGACATCGGCGCCCATGTCCACTCCGCCCAACTCGTCGATCTGCGCACCGCCATCTACACCGACCCGCTGCCTCTCCAGGAGGGCGCCCGTCGCTACTACCGCTCGGTGAAGCCGTAGCCGCGGCATGACCGCTCGGCCGAGCGCTCAGCCCCCGTCACCGCTCCGCGTGCCTGGGCACCGACACCGTCACCCGCAGCCCTCGCGGCTCATGGTGGGCGTAGTCGATCGAGCCGCCGCACGGCGTGAGCAACGCACGCACGATGGACAGGCCGAGGCCCGAGCCCTTGATGTTCTGGTGGCGGCCGCTGCGCCAGAACCGGTCGCCGACGCGGGCGAGTTCCTCGTCGGTGAGGCCGGGCCCGGTGTCAGTGACCACGACCGTGGATCTGTCGCCGTCGGAGGCGACGGTGACCTCCACCGTGCCGCCCTCGGGGCTGAACTTCACGGCGTTGTCGATCACCGCGTCCAGGGCGCTGGACAGGGCGATCGGGTCCGCCCAGGCGGTCGTGGGCGGGCAGTCCCCGCTCAGCCGGACGCCCTTGGCCTCGGCCGCCGGAGACCAGGCGGCGACCCGTTCCTCGGTGAGGGCGCCGATGTCGGACAGCGTCAGGTCCGCCTCGGCGTGCTCGGCCAGCGCCAGGTCCAGCAGGTCGTCCAGGACCTGCGCGAGGCGCTTTCCCTCGGTGCGGACCGAGGCGATCTCCTCGTTGTCCTCCGGCAGTTCGAGTGCGAGCAGTTCGATGCGCAGCAGCAGCGCCGCGAGCGGGTTGCGCAGCTGGTGCGAGGCGTCCGCGACGAAGGCGCGCTGCTGCTCCAGCACGTCCTCGACGTTGTCCGCCATCTCGTTGAACGAACGGGCGAGCCGCCTGAGTTCCGGCGGCCCGCCGCCGACAGCGACCCGTGACTTCAGCCGTCCGGTGGCGATGTCGTGGGTGGTGGCGTCCAGGACCCGTACCGGTCGGAGCACCCAGCCGGTCAGCCGCAGCGCCGCGCCCACGGCCAGCAGCATCGCCGCGATCTCGCCGGCCCCGATGATCAGCCAGCCGCGCAGGGTCCGCGCACGCATCTGCCCGGTGGGCGACTCGGTGACCACGACCGCCACGACGTCCCCGTCCCGGATCACCGGCGAGGCCACGACCAGCCGGCTGTGCTGCCAGGGCCACACCTGCCGCGGGTCATGGCTGCGCCGGCTGAGCAACGCCTCCTCGAACGCCTCCCGCACCTCCCCCGTCCGCGGTACGAACCAGTCGTCGGGGGCGTTGGCCATCGCCGAGCCGTTGCGGTAGAAGACGCCCGCGCGGATGCCGTAGACGCCGTAGTAGCTGCCGAGTTCGCTGCGCAGGGCCTCCAGGCGCTCGTCGGTGCCGGTGCGGCGCGATCCGCTGGGCCCGTCGGTGACGAACTGGGCGAGCGCCGCGAAGCGTGCCGTGTCGTCGATCCGGTCGACGACCACCTTCTGCTGCTGCGCGGCGGCCAGGCTGACGGCGAGCGGAAGCCCGAGGGCGAGAAGGACGGCCGCCAACAGGATGATGAGCAGCGGCAGCAGACGTGCGCGCACCCGTCCCCGCTAGGCGGCCGGGGCGACGAGCCGGTAGCCGACGCCGCGTACGGTCTCGATGAGCGCGGGCATGCGCAGTTTGGCGCGCAGGGAGGCGACGTGCACCTCCAGGGTGCGTCCGGTGCCCTCCCAACTGGTGCGCCAGACCTCGCTGATGATCTGCTCCCGCCGGAACACCACGCCGGGGCGCTGCGCCAGCAGGGCGAGCAGATCGAACTCCTTGCGGGTCAGCTGGACGACCGAACCGTCCACCGTGACCTGCCGGGTGGGCAGTTCGATGCGTACGGGACCGAGATGCAGGGCGCTCTCGCCGACCGCCGCCGGATCCTCGTGGACGGTACGCCGGCTGACGGCGTGGATACGGGCGAGAAGTTCCCCGGTGTCGTAGGGCTTCACCACGTAGTCGTCGGCGCCCAGGTTGAGCCCGTGGATGCGGGAGCGGACGTCGGAGCGGGCCGTCACCATGATCACCGGGGTGCTGGTGCGTTTGCGGATCTTGCCGCAGACCTCGTAGCCGTCCTGGTCGGGCAGGCCCAGGTCGAGCAGGACCACGCCGAAACCGTCGCTCTCGGGGACGAGCGCCTGGAGGGCCTCCTCGCCGCTGCGTGCGTGCGTGACGTCGAAACCGTGTCGCGCGAGTACGGCGGACAGGGCCGCGGCGACGTGGTTGTCGTCCTCGACGAGCAGCAGTCTCATCCCGGCCCCCTCCGGTTCAGCGGTCGTACGGTCTGGGTTCACGTGCCTCGCATCTGCTCACGCGCGCGTGCACCATGGCAGTGACGCCGATGTACAAGGACGGCGTCAAGAGGGTTCCGGTTGCCCGCCGCTTCCGTTATCCGGCCGATACGCACACGGGCGGCAAGTGCTACGACACGTGTCCGATTGCTATCTGATCGTGATGCTCAGATCTCCCTCAGATGTGATGACGCAGGTCACAGCCCCTCACTACTGTCCTGCGAAACCGAGGAGGACGGAGCCCGAAAGCGATGACCAATGTATCGGTGACCAAGGAAGACACTGTGGTCACGTCCGACGAACTGGTCGTCCTGAAGAGCGTCAACAAGCACTTCGGCGCGTTGCACGTGCTCCAGGACATCGACCTGACGATCGCCCGCGGCGAGGTCGTCGTGGTCATCGGGCCCTCCGGGTCCGGAAAGTCGACCCTGTGCCGCACCATCAACCGCCTGGAGACGATCGACTCGGGCACGATCACCATCGACGGCAAGCCCCTGCCCCAGGAGGGCAGGGAGCTGGCCCGGCTGCGGGCGGACGTCGGGATGGTCTTCCAGTCCTTCAACCTCTTCGCGCACAAGACCGTGCTCGAGAACGTGATGCTGGGCCAGCTCAAGGTCCGCAAGGCGGACAAGAAGCAGGCCGAGGAGAAGGCCCGGTCACTGCTCGACCGGGTCGGCGTGGGCACCCAGGCCGACAAGTACCCCGCGCAGCTGTCCGGCGGCCAGCAGCAGCGCGTCGCCATCGCGCGGGCCCTGGCGATGGGCCCGAAGGTCATGCTCTTCGACGAGCCGACCTCCGCCCTCGACCCCGAGATGATCAACGAGGTCCTCGAGGTCATGCAGCAGCTCGCCCGTGACGGCATGACGATGGTCGTCGTCACCCACGAGATGGGCTTCGCTCGATCGGCCGCGAACCGTGTGGTCTTCATGGCCGACGGCCGGATCGTCGAACAGGCTGCACCCGACCAGTTCTTCAGCAACCCGCGCAGCGACCGGGCCAAGGACTTCCTGTCCAAGATCCTGCACCACTGACGTCGCAGGCCCGCCCCGCGCCCCTGGGTTGGCTTTTCCAACGGACCTCGTTCCTCACCCTTCAGAAGGATGTTCACCATGAAGCTCCGCAAGGTCACCGCCGCCTCGGCCGCCGTACTCGCGCTCGCCGTGGGCGCCACCGCGTGCGGCGGCGGCAAGAAGGACGACAACGGCTCCTCCGGTGGCGGCAAGAAGATCGCCATCGGCATCAAGTTCGACCAGCCGGGCCTCGGCCAGAAGACCCCGCAGGGCTACTCGGGCTTCGACGTGGACGTGGCCACCTATGTCGCCAAGAAGCTCGGCTACAGCGCGGACCAGATCGAGTGGAAGGAGTCGAAGAGCGCCGACCGCGAGACCATGCTGCAGCGCGGTGACGTCGACTTCATCGCCGCCACCTACTCGATCACCCCGAAGCGCGAGCAGAAGGTCGACTTCGCCGGGCCGTACCTGCTGGCCCACCAGGACGTGCTGCTGCGGGCGGACGACACGAAGATCAAGTCTCCCGCGGACCTGAACGGCAAGAAGCTCTGCTCGGTGGCCGGCTCCACCTCGGCGCAGAACCTCCACGACAAGCTGGCCCCCAAGGCCGACCTCGTGACGTACCCGACCTACTCGGCCTGTCTCGGCGGTCTGCAGAGCGGCGCCATCGAGGCCCTCACCACGGACGACTCGATCCTCGCGGGCTACGCCTCCCAGGCCCAGTTCAAGGGCAAGTTCAAGCTCGGCGGCTTCAAGATGACCAACGAGAACTACGGCATCGGCGTCAAGAAGGGCAGCGCCCTCAAGGCCAAGATCGACAAGGCCCTCGAGGAGATGGTCTCCGACGGCTCCTGGGAGGTGGCCGTGAGGAAGAACTTCGGCCCGGCCGACTACAAGAACGAGCCCGCCCCGAAGATCGGCGACATCAAGAGCTGAGGCAACGCCGTCCGGTGCGCCGTCTCTGAACACGGCGGCGCACCGGGGCATCCCTACACGCGGAAGCGCGGGAGATCGTGTTCGACTTTCTTGACAAGTACGACGTGCTGGGCGCCTTCTGGACGACCGTGCAGCTGACGCTGCTGTCGGCCGTGGGCTCCCTGGTCTGGGGCACTCTGCTGGCCGCCATGCGGGTGGGCCCGGTACCGCTGATGCGCGGTTTCGGCACCGCCTACGTGAACATCGTGCGGAACATCCCGCTCACGGTGATCATCCTCTTCTCCTCCCTCGGCCTCAACCAGACGCTCGGCATCAGCCTCGGTGCAAGCGACTTCGACACGATCAACTTCCGGCTGGCCGTGCTCGGTCTGATCGTCTACACCTCGGCCTTCGTGTGCGAGGCGATCCGGGCCGGCATCAACACGGTGCCGGTCGGCCAGGCGGAGGCTGCCCGGGCCATCGGGCTGAGCTTCCCCCAGGTGCTGGGGCTGGTCGTGCTGCCGCAGGCCCTCCGCGCGGCCGTCGGTCCGCTGACCAACGTACTGATCGCGCTGACGAAGAACACGACGGTCGCGGCCGCGATCGGCGTGGCGGAGGCGGCGTTCCTGATGAAGAAGATGATCGAGAACGAGGCGGAGCTGCTGGCGATCTCCGCGGTCATCGCCTTCGGGTTCGTCTGCCTGACCCTGCCGACCGGTCTGATCCTCGGCTGGGTGGGCAAGAAGGTGGCGGTGAAGCGATGAGCTCGGTCCTGTACGACGTCCAGGGACCCCGCGCCAAGCGGCGCAACATCCTGTACACGGCGGTCTTCCTGATCGCCCTCGCGGCCGTCGCATGGTGGGTGTACAAGTCGTTCGACGACAAGGGGCAGCTGGCCTGGGCCCTGTGGAAGCCCTTCTTCAGCGGCACCGAGGCGTACTCGACGTACATCTGGCCCGGTCTGCAGAAGACCCTGGAGGCGGCGGCCCTGGCAATGATCATCGCACTGCCGCTCGGTGCCGTCCTCGGTATCGCCCGGCTCTCTGACCACCTGTGGGTGCGCGTCCCGGCCACGATCGTGGTCGAGTTCTTCCGCGCGATCCCCGTCCTGGTGCTGATGATCTTCGGGCTCGCGCTCTTCGCCCAGTACACCGACGTCACTTCGGACGACCGGCCGTTCTACGCGGTCGTCACCGGCCTGGTGCTGTACAACGCGTCCGTGCTCGCGGAGATCGTCCGCGCGGGCATTCTCGCCCTGCCGAAGGGGCAGTCCGAGGCGGCCCTGGCGATCGGTCTGCGCAAGGGGCAGATGATGCGGCTCATCCTGCTGCCGCAGTCGGTCACCACCATGCTCCCGGCCATCGTCAGCCAGTTGGTGGTCATCGTGAAGGACACCGCCCTCGGCGGCGCGGTCCTCACCTTCCCCGAACTGATGGCCTCGGCCAACACGATGGCCGGCTACTACGGCAACATGATCGCCTCGCTGACCGTGGTGGCCGTGATCTTCGTGATCATCAACTTCTCGCTGACCTCGTTCGCGAGCTGGCTGGAGGCCAGGCTGCGGCGCGGCAAGAAGTCGACCGGGGCGGTGCTCGGCGCCCAGGACGTCACGGACATCGCGGGTACGGCGGCGACCGGGGCCGGAGGCGCCGCCGACCTCAGCGGTCCCTTCGTGGGCGGCGGTCACCACGGCGGCGGACACGGGAACTGACGTTCATTCAGGTGATATGAAACGCCCGGAGGCAGTGGCCTGATCGCCACTGCCTCCGTTCGCTTGACGCAAACTCTGCCAATGGGTTGCATACGTTCTGTGATCGTGCACCCCGCTCCCCCTTCCTGTTCACTTGTCTCCGTCAGGGCATCGTCACGGGCAGGGGGCGCCGCGTCATGGACCCGGTGATCATCGTCGGAGCGGGGCCCGTCGGGCTTGCGCTCGCCCTCGCGCTGGCCCGCCAGGAGGTGCCGTCCGTCGTCCTGGACGAGGGTCCCGGCAAGGACGAACCCCGCTCGGCCCGCACCGTCGTACTGCGCGAGGACACGGCCGCCCTGCTGGAGCGGCTGACCGGGGTGGCGCTCGGTGAGCAGGGCGTGCGCTGGGCCGGATGGCGGTCCCTCAGGCGCAAGCAGGTGATGAGCGAGATCACCTTCGAGGAGGCGGACCCGGCGGCTCCGCTGCACATCGCCCAGCACGTGGTCACCGGCGCCCTGCGCGCGGCCGTCGCCGACGAGCCGCTGGTGAAGGTGGCCGTGGACAGCCGTCTGGACTCGATCGAGCAGGAGCGTTCCGGCGTCACCGCGCACACCCGGGGCCCGAACGGCACCTGGTGGCGCGGCAGTTACCTGGTCGGCTGCGACGGCCCGCGCTCCACGGTGCGCAAACTCCAGGACATCCGCTTCCCCGGCCGTACGGCGGTGGAGCGGCACGCGGTCGCCGCTCTGCGCGTGGAACTTCCCTGGCAGGGCCGGACGTTGCTCCATCGGGCGCCGCCGTGGCGGCAGTCCGGCTCCTCGGCCGGGGAGGTGACCGCCCGCCCCCTCCCGGACGGCGTGTGGCGCCTGGACTGGCTGCTGCCCCCGGGCAAGGACCTGGTCACGCCCGAGATCCTGGTGGCCCGGATCCGCGAGACGCTCGCGGGCTGGACGGACGGCTCGACACCGCCGTACGAGCTGCTCGACACCGGTGTCCACACGGTGCACCACCGGCTGGCCCGCCGCTGGCGCGTCGGCCGGGTCTTCCTCGCCGGGGACGCGGCCCATCTGCTCGGCGCGCTCGGCACCCAGGGCCTGGACGAGGGTCTCCGGGACGCCGACAACCTCGCCTGGAAGCTGGCCCCGGCCTGGCACCACGGCCGGCACGAGGCGCTGCTGGACAGCTACCAGACAGAGCGGCGCGCGGTGGTCGCCGCCCGGCTGCGCGCCGCCGACCAGGCGCTGCCGGTGCTGCGCGGCGCCGGCGGACTGCGCCAGATCGTCCCGGGTGCGGCGCGCGGCCACGACGCGCTGCTCACGGACGGTCACCTCGGCCGCGGGCCGCTCGGTGCGCCAGGGGCGTACGCCGGCTCGCCGCTCGCGCCCCGGAATCTGGAGGGCGAGATCCCGGTCGGCACCCCGCCCGGCGCGGCCGTCACCGACGTACGGGTCACCGCGGAGGATGGTTCCTTCGTCCAACTGCGCGAACGGCTCGGCCGCGGCGCCCTCCTCGTCGTGCTGATCGCGCCCGGCACAGGGGTGTGGGACCGCAAGCACTGGGTCTCCGCCGGCGTGATGCCCCGGCTCGCGGCGGCCGTGACCGCGCTGCCGTACCCCGCCGAGCTGCTGGTGGCCGAGAGCTACCCGGGTGCGCCGGCGCACAGCGTGCTGCTCGTGCGCCCCGACGGCCACCTGGTGACCGCACTGAGCGGGGTCCGGCCCGCCGACCTGTACGCGGCGGCGGAGGCGACGGTGGGCGGCGCCGCCAAGGAGGAGGCACAGGCGGCCTCCGGCGCCCGCTGACGCCACGACCGTCACCCGCTGTCCACATGGTGACGGTGAGTTGACCGAATTACACCGGCATGCTGTACTCCGGACCATGACCGACACCTGCGTGCGCCTGTGGCGGAGGGTCCACATGGACCTCATCCGCTACGCGGGCTGCGTGTGTCGCCCGTCCTGCTGAATTCGCATCCCCCCCTTCTTCCGGGCGCCGCGGTGCGCCCGTTCCGCGAACCTTCCCAGGACGGTGCACGTGTCTGTTTCCCCCGTTCCCGTGTCCCCTGCCGTCGGCTCGGCGCCCACGCAGGCGGACCTCCTCGACTTCGTGCGGCGTACGGCCGCCGACGCCGAGCTGATCGCCTCCCTCCCGCTCGACCCGGAGGGCCGCACCTGGGTGCGGCTGGAGGGGCCGGGCGGCAGCGAGGCGTGGCTCATCGGCTGGCCGCCCGGCACCGGCACCGGCTGGCACGACCACGCCGACTCGGTCGGCGCGTTCCTCACCGCCTCGGGCGTTCTCAAGGAGAACTCGCTCGCCACTCGACTGCCGACCGACGGCTGGAAGACCCTGGAACTCGCCGAGGACGTGGACCGCGAACGCCGGCTGACCGTCGGCGAGGGCCGCGCCTTCGGCCGGCACCATGTCCACGAGGTCCTCAACGACTCCCGTACCCAGCACGCGATCTCGGTGCACGCCTATTACCCGCCCCTGCCGCGCATCCGCCGCTACAGCCGCAGCGGGCAGGTCCTGCGTCTGGAGCAGGTCGAACGCCCGGAGGACTGGCAGTGAGCGGCACCGGCGGTGAAGTACCGGTCGGCATCGACGAGTTGCTGGAGCGGGTGCGCGCGGGCTACCGGCGCATCGAGGCACGGGAGGCGGACGAGGCGGCGCGGACGGGCGAGGCGCTTCTGGTCGACATCCGGTATGCGGCCCTGCGCGAGCGGGACGGGGTGATCCCCGGCGCACTCGTCATCGAGCGCAACGAGCTGGAGTGGCGCCTCGATCCCCAGGGCAGCCATCGCGTCCCCGAGGCCACCGGCCATGACCTGCGTGTCGTGGTGGTCTGCAACGAGGGCTACGCCTCCAGCCTCGCGGTCGCCTCCCTCCGCCAACTGGGCCTGCACCGGGCGACGGACCTCGTGGGCGGCTTCCAGGCATGGCGGGCGGAAGGCCTCCCGGTGGAGCCGGCGAAGCCCTGAACGGCCCCTCAGCGCCTGCTGGTCGTGGCCATCGTCACCACCCGGGATCCGGGGTCAGTAGTCCCCGTCTCCGAGGAACTCCGTGTCCTCGCCCTCTTCCTCCAGGGCCTGGCGGACGACGCGGAGGGCCATGCCCTCGGGGTAGCCCTTGCGGGCGAGCATGCCGGCGAGGCGGCGGAGCCGCTTGTCACGGTCGAGGCCACGGGTGGCGCGCAGTTTGCGGTCCACGAGCTCACGGGCGGTCGCCTCCTCCTGCTCGGAGTCGAGCTGGGAGACGGCCTCGTCGATCAGCGCGGAGTCGACCCCCTTGGTGCGCAGTTCCTGGGCGAGCGCCCGGCGTGCGAGTCCCCGGCCGTGGTGCCGGGACTCCACCCAGGCGTCCGCGAACGCGCTGTCGTCGATCAGCCCGACCTCCTCGAACCGCGACAGCACCTCCTCGGCCACGTCCTCGGGGATCTCCCGCTTGCGCAGGGCGTCCGCGAGTTGCTTTCGGGTGCGCGGGGTCCCGGTGAGCAGGCGCAGGCAGATCGCCCGGGCCCGCTCAGCCGGGTCCCCCGAAGACTCCCCCCGCTCGGCCCTCGACGAGGAAGGGGGGCCTTCGTCCTCACCGGGCGCGTCGCCGAAGCCGTGCCGCCGCCGGCCGCGCCCCCGGCCACCCCGCGGGCCGGCACCACCCCGGGAGCCACGGCCGGGCGAGCCGCCCCCGTACGGCTCGTCGCCCGTGCTCCCCGGATGGGCGCCGCCGGCATCCCCGTATCCACCGGCGCCGCGGTACTCGTCGTACCCGTCGTGACCCTTGTGACCGTCGTCCGGGTGCCCGCCGTCACCGCCCGGGGTGGAGTCCGGGCGGCCCCCGGTGCCCCTCCCCCGTGGGGCACCGGGGGTGGCGTACTCGTACTCGGCCCAGTCGGTTCGTCGTGTCACGGGTCAGCTCTTGGCTGCAGCGGCCTTGGGCTTGGTGGCCTTGGCGGCTGCCGGGGCGGGCACCGTCTTGGCGTCGTCGGCGGCCGCGGTGGTGACCGCCGCGTCCCCGCCCGGCTCGGCGGCGGGCTCCTCCGGCCGGACACCGACGCCCAGCTTTTCCTTGATCTTCTTCTCGATCTCGTTGGCCAGGTCGGGGTTGTCCTTGAGGAAGTTGCGCGCGTTCTCCTTGCCCTGGCCGAGCTGGTCGCCCTCGTACGTGTACCAGGCGCCGGCCTTGCGGACGAAGCCGTGCTCCACGCCCATGTCGATCAGGCCGCCCTCGCGGCTGATGCCCTGGCCGTAGAGGATGTCGAACTCGGCCTGCTTGAAGGGCGGCGCGACCTTGTTCTTGACGACCTTGCAGCGGGTGCGGTTGCCGACCGCCTCGGTGCCGTCCTTCAGGGTCTCGATGCGGCGGATGTCGATACGCACCGAGGCGTAGAACTTCAGCGCCCGGCCACCGGTCGTGGTCTCCGGGGAGCCGAACATCACGCCGATCTTCTCGCGCAGCTGGTTGATGAAGATCGCGGTGGTCTTGGACTGGTTGAGCGCGCTGGTGATCTTCCGCAGAGCCTGGCTCATCAGGCGGGCCTGGAGACCGACGTGGCTGTCGCCCATCTCGCCCTCGATCTCCGCGCGCGGGACGAGCGCGGCGACGGAGTCGATGACGATGAGATCGAGGGCGCCGGAGCGGACCAGCATGTCCACGATCTCCAGGGCCTGCTCGCCGTTGTCGGGCTGGGAGAGGATCAGGTTGTCGATGTCGACGCCCAGCTTCTTCGCGTACTCGGGGTCGAGAGCGTGCTCCGCGTCCACGAACGCGACCTGGCCGCCGGCCTTCTGGGCGTTGGCCACGGCGTGCAGGGTAAGGGTCGTCTTACCGGAGGACTCCGGTCCGTAGATCTCCACGACACGGCCACGCGGAAGGCCACCGACGCCGAGGGCGACGTCGAGCGCGGTCGACCCGGTCGGGATGACCTCGATGGGCTCCTTCGCCCGCTCGCCCATGCGCATGACCGCGCCCTTGCCGAATTGCCGTTCAATCTGCGCGAGCGCGGCGTCGAGCGCCTTCTCGCGGTCGGTTCCTGCCATGGGTTCCACCCGGTTTGCTTGAGTCGATCGCTTCACGTCAAAGACGCTAACGCCTGCCACTGACAATGCGCCCCGACGCAGGCCCAGCCTGTGGATAACCATGGGACTTCTTCCCGCAAAACGGGGCGAAATCCACCGACCAAAGCCTCGCCTGAGCCTCCATGAGAATGGATGTTCGATTTTGGTGTCAAGCGCTGCTTCCGGCGGTGCAGGGCAGGTGTCCTCGACCGGACGACGACCGCGCGGACCGCCCCGGAATGCCTTGACCCATCACGGCTGCCTTCCGCCTTCCGGGCCCACCGGTTCAGGGCGACGACTCCTCCGGCCGGGGCTGCGCGGCCCGCGGCCCGCGTATCCGCGCCGGCATCCCGGGACTGCCTGGTCCCCGGCCGCGGTGCCCGTGCACCCGGGGATCGTCCGTGACGGCGTACCGCTTCACATACGCCCCCAGGAAGGCCTGGAGGGTGGCCACCGCCGGGATGGCGATCAGCGCGCCGACGGCGCCCAGCAGCGCGGTGCCGGCGATGACCGAGCCGAAGGCGACCGCGGGGTGGATGTCGACCGTCCTGGCGGTCAGTTTGGGCTGGAGCATGTAGTTCTCGAACTGCTGGTAGACCACCACGAAGGCCAGCACCCACACCGCGTACCAGGGGTTGACGGTGAACGCGATCAGCATCGGCAGCGCGCCGGCGAGGTAGGTGCCGATGGTCGGGATGAACTGCGAGACGAGGCCCACCCAGACGCCGAGCACGGGTGCGTACGGCACGCCGAGGGACTGGAGCAGGATGTAGTGGGCGACGCCGGAGACGAGCGCCATCAGGCCGCGCGAGTAGAGGTAGCCGCCCGTCTTGTCGACGGCGATCTCCCAGGCCCGCAGCACCTCCGCCTGGCGTGCGGGCGGCAGGACAGAACACAGGGCGCGGCGCAGCCGGGGGCCGTCGGCCGCGAAGTAGAAGGAGAACAGCCCCACGGTCAGGAGCTGGAACAGCCCGCCGAGCACCTGCGCGGAGACGTCGAGGACACCGGCGGCGCTGGTCTGCGCGTACTTGCGCAGCCAGTCGGAGTGGAGCAGGCCCTCCTGGACGTCCACGCGCCGGAGTTCGGTGTGGAAGGTCTCATTGATCCAGTTGATGAGCGAGTCAAGGTACTGCGGGAAGCCCTCGACCATCTTGATGATCTGGCCGGCCAGCATGGAGCCGAGCAGGGCGACGAACCCGGCGACGGCGATCGTCAACCCGAGGAAGACAAGGAAGGTGGCCAGTCCCCGGCGCATGCCGCGGGCGGCCATCCGGCTCACTGCGGGCTCGATCGCCAGGGCCAGGAAGAACGCGATCAATACGTTGATCAACAGTCCGGTCAGCTGGTGGAAGGCCCAGCTGCCGAGCTGGAACGCGGCGATCAGCGCGAGCGCGAGCATCATGGCGCGCGGCAGCCAGCGCGGCATGCGGCCGCCCGCGGCGACTGCGTCGGGGGCTGTGGGCCGCTCGGGCCGTGTCGTGCCGGTCGGTGCCGCGTCCCGGGTCAGCGGCTCGTTGTGCTCGTCCATCGGTGCCACGCGCCAAGTCTCGCCCACCCCACCGGCAGCCTGCGCTCGGGGCAACGGGTCAGTGCCGCTCGCCCGGCACGTTCATCACCGCGCAGACCACGCGCCACACGTCCTTCGCGTCCCAGCCGGCGTCCAGCGCCTCGTGCACCGTGCGCCCGCCCAGCTCCGACATGACGTGATCGCGCGCGAAGGTGTCGGCGTACCCCGGACCGAAGTGTTCCGCCATCCGCTGCCAGAAGACCGTCAACCGCATGACTCCAGTATCCCGCCCCTGGGGGTGGGCCCCGGCCGTGAGCCCTTGCCGAGACCGCTTTCCGTCCTACGGTCTGACCCATGGCCGAAACAGGAGCTTCCCCACTCCCCTCCCCGCCCCCGGCGCGCTCCCCGCTCTTCCGCGCCGAGCAGTTCGTGTGGCTCACCGCGCGCGTGCTGGAACAGCGCCTCTTCGCGTACCACTTCCTCCACGGCACCCCGGACGCGGTGGAAGCGGCGCTGGACGCCTACCGCAACGAGGACGGCGGGTACGGGCACGCGCTGGAGCCCGATCTGCGCGGCCCCGTGAGCCAGCCCCTGCACACCGCGCATGCGCTGCGCGTCCTGGACGCCATCGGGCGCTGCGGCGGGCAGCGGGTCGAACGCGTGTGCCGCTATCTGACCTCGATCTCCACCGCGGACGGCGCCCTGCCGGCGATCCATCCCAGCCAGCGCGGATATCCGGTGGCGCCGTTCGTCCCGGTCGTCGACGACCCTCCCAGCGAGCTGCTCGCCACGGGACCGGTGGTGGGACTGCTGCACCGCAACGAGGTGTGGCACGCCTGGCTGTTCCGGGCCACCGACTTCTGCTGGCAGGCCGTGGAGACCCTGGAGAAGTCCCACCCCTACGAGGTGGAGGCCGCCGTGGCCTTCCTCGACTCCGCTCCCGACCGTTCGCGCGCGGAGGCCGCCGCGGACCGTCTGGGCCGCCTGGTTCGCGAGCAGCGGCTCGCGGCTCTGGACCCGGACCGGCTCGACGCGTATCCGGTCGCGTCGGGCTACGCGCCGGGCGAGCACCACTTCCCGCACGACTTCGCCAGGTCTCCGGAGTCACTCGCGCGCGCGTGGTTCACGGACGACGAGATGACACGCTCCCTGGACCACCTGGCCGCCGAGCAGCAGGAGGACGGCGGCTGGCCGGTCCGGTGGCGCCAGTGGGCCCCGGCCCCGGCACTGGAGGCACGTCCCCTGGTGACGGTCGAAGCCCTGCGCACCCTGCGGGCGTACGGCCGTTTCGTGGGCTGAGCCGGTGCCGTGCGGCCGCCCGCGGCGGCCGGGCCGAACCGGTTCACGCGCGGAGCCGCCCGCGTGTGAACCGCGCCGGCCCGCGCCGCTCCCGCATCATCCACCAAGCGCCCGTAGGCCCGCCGTCACCACCACGGCCGCACCGACGACCAGCAGGAACGGCGCGCGCAGCACCAGCGCCACGGCGGCCGCACCGAGCCCCGCGACCCGTGCGTCCAGCACGAGCGCGTGCCCGTCGGAGAACGTCTGCTGAGCCGTGAGCGCGGCGAGGAGGGCGACGGGCAGCAGGGCGGCGAGCCGCCGTACGAACGGCCGCTCCATGACGCCCGCGGGCACCAGCAGCCCGGCGAGCTTGACGGCGTAACAGCCGAGGGCGGTCAGGCCGATCGCAATCCAGGTGTTCACCGGTCCCCCTCCGCCACGGCGCCGCCGTCCGGTCCGTCCACTTCATTGATCCGGTCAACCTGGTCAATCCGGTCCACCCGGCCCACTCCTTCCGATGCGGTGGGTCCAGCCGGTCCACCCGGCCGGCCCGGCGCGCGTCGTACCCCTTGTCGGCCACGCCCCTCGCGGCGGCCCTCGGCGACGAGCGCGATCGGCGCCGCCAGGGCTGCCACCAGGACCGGAACGCCGGCCGGCAGCACGGGCAGCGGGCCGAGGCCCAGCAGGACCGCCAGGCCCGCGACCGCGCGCTCGGTGGTCGTTCTCAGCATCGGCGCGAGGAGTGCCAGGAACACGGCGGGTCCGGCCGCGTCGAGGCCCCACGCGCGCGTGTCACCGATGGCCTTGGCGCCGAGCGCGCCGAGCAGCGTGGTGAGGTTCCAGAGCGCGTACAGCGTGAGCCCGGTGACGGTGAAGCCGATCCGCCGGGCGCGCCGGGTCGGCTGGGCCAGGGTGACCGCCGTCGTCTCGTCGATCACCCACTGGGCGGCGAACGGCCGCACCACGCGCGGGAGGGCGAGCAGGTGTGACAGGCGCAGCCCGTAGAAGGCGTTGCGCATGCCGAGGAAGAAGGCGCCGGCGGCCGCCGTGAACGGATTGCCTCCGGCGGCGAGCGCTCCGACCAGGGCGAACTGGGAAGCGCCGGTGAAGACCAGGAGGCTGAGCGCACAGGTCTGGAGCAGCCCGAGCCCGCTCCCGGCCGAGGTCACCCCGAAGGCGAAGCCGGACAGACCCACGGCGACGCCGACCCCGAGGGCGTCCCGTACGACGGCCCGGTCGGGCTTGTCCGCGCCGTCGGCGGTCATGTCCACGCATGCTGTCTGCTGTGCCACGCCCCGACGGTACGGACGTCCCTCACCGCGGGTCTTGTACGTTCTTGCGCCCGCGCATGCCCCTCGGCTCGCCCGCGTTCCTGCGCTCGCGCTGGTAGGCCCCCGGCGGCACGCCGACGATCCGGGTGAAGTGCCGGTTGAGGTGCGGCTGGTCGGTGAAGCCGACGGCCGTGGCCGCCTCGGCGGGGGGCGAGCCCGCGTCCAGCAGGAGCCGCGCTCGCCGCACGCGGGCGTCGGTCAGCCAGGCGTGCGGCGGCATGCCGTAGGCGTCACGGAACGCCCGAAGGAGGGCGAACGGGCTGGTGCCGAGGTCGGTGGCCAGCCGTTCCAGGGTCGGCGGCTCGGCCATCCGCTCGTCCAGCACGGCACGCGCGCGTGCCGCGACACCGGCTCCGGCCGAGCGGACCGGCCGCTGCGGCAGCGGTCCGCCGTTCAGCCGGAGCAGCCTGGTCACGGCCACCCGCAGCAGGGTGTCGGCGGCCAGCGCGTTGCCCTCGTCGGCGGCGCGCAGCACCTGGTGGACCAGGCCGACCGTGTAGGGGTCGTCGAGGACGGGGCTGACGAAACCCGGCGTGCCCCGAATGGTGGTGGTCTCGGCCGCGATCGCGGCGACCACCTCGGGTGAGGGGTAGACCGCGCCGTACCGCCAGCCCTCGGGGACGCCTGCGCGGCCGGTGTGCGCGGTGTCCGGGTTGACCAGAGCGAGGGCTCCCGCGCCCGCGGACACGTCGGTGCCACGGTGGTGGAAGACCTCGACGCCGTCGGCTATGGCCGCGATCACGAAGTGCTCGTGGGTGTGCCGGACGAAGGTCTTGCGGATGTACCGGGCCCGCAGCAGATCGACGCCCGGCAGATCGTCGTACCGCCAGTGCCGCGCACGCTCCACCGGCCGACGCGCCCCCGTCGTCCCGTGCGTCCGTTCCTCGCCCCGTCGAGCCGCACCCGCCATGCGCCCATTCTCCGCCCCGCTGTCCGCGACCGGCCCGCCCACTCACCTCCGCACGGCGTTTGCCCAGGTCAGCACGATTGTCAGTGGCCGGGTGCAGGATGGACGCATGGTCAGCTCCGCACACCGGGCCCTCGACGGCTTCTCACCCGCGACCCGCGGCTGGTTCACGGGGGCGTTCTCCGCGCCCACCGCGGCCCAGGCCGGCGCGTGGCAGGCCATCGGTGCGGGCTCGGACGTGCTGGTGGTGGCCCCGACCGGCTCGGGCAAGACGCTGGCCGCGTTCCTCGCCGCCCTGGATCAGCTGGCCTCGACCCCGCCCCCGGCCGACCCGAAGAAACGCTGCCGGGTGCTCTATGTCTCCCCGCTGAAGGCCCTCGCGGTCGACGTCGAGCGCAATCTCCGCAGCCCGCTGACCGGCATCCGCCAGGAGTCCGTGCGCCTGGGCCTGCCCGAGCCCGAGGTCCGGGTCGGTATCCGCTCCGGCGACACCCCGGCCGCCGAGCGGCGCGCGCTGTCCACCCGCCCGCCGGACATCTTGATCACCACCCCCGAGTCACTGTTCCTGATGCTTACCTCGGCCACGCGCGACGCGCTGACGGGCGTGGAGACGGTGATCCTGGACGAGGTGCACGCGGTCGCGGGTACCAAGCGCGGCGCCCATCTCGCGCTCTCCCTGGAGCGGCTGGACGAGCTGCTGCCGAAGCCGGCCCGCCGGATCGGCCTGTCGGCGACCGTCCGCCCGGTGGACGAGGTGGCCCGGTACCTCTCACCGCGCCGCAAGGTGGAGATCGTCCAGCCGGAGTCCGGCAAGGAGTTCGACCTGTCCGTGGTCGTCCCGGTCGAGGACATGGGCGAGCTGGGCGGCTCCCCCGCGGCGGACGCGGGCGAGGGCGCGGAGCGGCCGTCGATCTGGCCGCATGTGGAGGAGCGGATCGCCGACCTGGTCCAGTCCCACCGCTCCACGATCGTGTTCGCCAACTCCCGGCGCCTCGCCGAGCGGCTGTGCAACCGGCTCAACGAGATCGCCTACGAGCGGGCGACCGGCGAAACCCTGGACGAGCACCACGCCCCGGCCCAGCTGATGGGCGGCTCGGGCGCGGCCCAGGGCGCGCCCCCGGTGATCGCCCGCGCCCACCACGGCTCGGTCTCCAAGGAGCAGCGCGCCCTGGTCGAGGAGGACCTGAAGGCAGGCCGCCTGCCCGCCGTGGTCGCCACGTCCAGCCTGGAGCTGGGCATCGACATGGGCGCCGTCGACCTGGTCGTGCAGGTCGAGTCCCCGCCCTCGGTCGCCTCCGGGCTGCAGCGCGTCGGCCGCGCGGGACACCAGGTGGGCGCGGTCTCCACCGGCGTCGTCTTCCCCAAGTACCGCGGCGACCTCGTCCAGGCGGCCGTGGTCACCGAGCGGATGCGCTCCGGCTCGATCGAGTCGCTGAAGGTCCCCGCGAACCCGCTGGACGTGCTCGCGCAGCAGTTGGTCGCGATGACGGCGCTGGAGACCTGGCAGTTCGACGACCTGCTCGCCGTGGTCCGTCGTGCGGCCCCCTTCGCGTCGCTGCCCGAGTCGGCGTTCACGGCGGTCCTCGACATGCTCGCGGGCCGCTATCCGTCCGACGCGTTCGCGGAGTTGCGCCCGCGCGTGGTGTGGGACCGCCTGACCGGCGAGATCACCGGCCGCCCGGGCGCCCAGCGCCTCGCCGTCACCTCCGGCGGCACGATCCCCGACCGCGGACTGTTCGGGGTCTTCCTCGCCGGTGCCGACCCCAAGAAGGGCGGCGGCCGGGTCGGCGAGCTCGACGAGGAGATGGTCTACGAGTCCCGGGTCGGGGACGTCTTCACGCTGGGCACGAGTTCCTGGCGCATCGAGGACATCACCCGCGACCGGGTCCTGGTCTCCCCCGCGCCCGGCGTGCCGGGCCGACTGCCCTTCTGGAAGGGCGACCAGCTGGGCCGCCCCCTCGAACTGGGCCGCGCAGTGGGCGCGTTCCTGCGCGAGGTCGGCGCGCTGCCCAGGGACGACGCCCGGCTTCGGCTGCTGGCGGCCGGCCTCGACGCCTGGGCGGCGGACAACGTGCTGTCGTACCTGGACGAACAGCGCGAGGCCTGCGGCCACGTCCCGGACGACCGCACGATCGTCGTGGAGCGGTTCCGCGACGAGCTCGGCGACTGGCGGGTCGTCGTCCACTCCCCCTTCGGCGCCCAGGTGCACGCCCCCTGGGCCCTGGCGCTCGGCGCCCGACTGTCCGAGCGGTACGGCATGGACGCGCAGGTCATGCATGCCGACGACGGCATCGTGCTGCGCCTGCCCGACGCCGACCTGATGGGCCTGGACCTGCTCGACCAGGCACCGATGAAGGCCGGCACGGAGTACGACAGCGACCAGGCGCCCGTCGGCGCTGCGGACGTCGCCTTCGACAAGGGCGAGGTCGACCAGATCGTCACCGACCAGGTCGGCGGCTCCGCCCTGTTCGCCTCCCGGTTCCGCGAGTGCGCCGCCCGCGCGCTGCTGCTGCCGCGCCGCAACCCCGGCAAGCGCACCCCGCTGTGGCAGCAGCGCCAGCGCGCCGCCCAACTGCTCCAGGTGGCGAGCGAGTTCGGCTCCTTCCCGATCGTCCTGGAGGCCGTCCGCGAGTGCCTCCAGGACGTCTTCGACGTCCCCGGGCTCACGGAGCTGATGGGTGACATCGAGTCCCGCCGGGTGCGCCTGGTCGAGGTCACCACGCCGGAGCCGTCCCCGTTCGCCCGCTCCCTGCTGTTCGGGTACGTCGCCCAGTTCCTGTACGAGGGCGACTCCCCGCTCGCCGAGCGCCGCGCCGCCGCGCTGTCCCTGGACTCCCGGCTGCTGGCCGAGCTGCTGGGCCAGGCGGAGCTGCGCGAACTGCTCGACGCCGAGGTACTGACCGAGCTGGAGCGGGAGCTGCAGTGGCTCACCGAGGACCGCCGGGTCAAGGACGTGGAGGGCGTGGCCGATGTCCTGCGGCTGCTCGGCCCGCTGACCGACGCCGAGCTGGTGGCCCGGGGCGCGGATCCGCAGTGGGCGCGCGAACTGGCCGGAGCCCGCCGGGCCATCAAGGTCCGGATCGCCGGCGCCGACCACTGGGCGGCGGTCGAGGACGCGGGCCGGCTGCGCGACGCGCTCGGCACGGCACTGCCGGTCGGTGTGCCCGAGGCGTTCACCGAGCCGGTCAAGGATCCCCTGGGCGATCTCCTCGCCCGCTACGCGCGCACGCACGGCCCGTTCACCTCGGCCACGGCCGCGGCCCGCTTCGGCCTGGGCGTGGCGGTCACCGAGGGCGCCCTGCAGCGGCTCGCCGCGAACGGCCGGGTCGTCCAGGGCGAGTTCCACCCGGCGGGCATCGGCCAGGAGTGGTGCGACGCGGCCGTACTGCGCCGCCTGCGCCGCCGCTCCCTGGCGGCCCTGCGCCATGAGCTGGAGCCCGCGCCACCGGCCGCGCTCGCCCAGTTCCTGCCGCAGTGGCAGCACATCGGCAAGGGGCACGGCCTGCGCGGCATCGACGGACTGGTGCGCGCCGTCGAGCAGTTGCAGGGCGCCTCCGTGCCGGCCTCCGCGCTGGAGAAGCTGGTCCTGCCCTCCCGCGTGGCGAACTACACGCCCTCGATGCTCGACGAGCTCACCGCCGCCGGCGAAGTGGTGTGGGCCGGCGCGGGTGCCCTGCCCGGCAAGGACGGCTGGGTCTCCCTCTATCTGGCGGACGCGGCCCCCCTGCTGCTGCCGACGCCCCACCCCCTCGAGCTCACCGCGGTCCACCAGTCCGTGCTGGACGCGCTCTCCGGCGGCTATGGCCTGTTCTTCCGTCAGATCGCCGACCAGGTCCGTGCCACCATCCATCCCGACGCGACCGACCCCCAACTCGCCGACGCCCTCTGGGACCTGGCCTGGTCGGGCCGACTGACCAACGACACTCTCGCACCGATGCGCTCCCTGCTCGGCTCGGGCCGCACGGCGGGCTCGACCGCCCACCGCGCCAAGCGTGCCGTCCCACGCGGGCGCTACGGCTCCCTGACGGCCGCCGCCCGCACCGCGTCCCGTAGCGGCCCGCCGACGGTGGCCGGCCGCTGGTCACTGCTCCCGGCAGCGGAGCCGGACGCCACCGTGCGCGCCCACGCGCTGGCCCGCACCCTGCTGGACCGGCACGGCGTGGTCACCCGCGGGGCGGTCGCGGCGGAGGGGATCGAGGGCGGCTTCTCGGCGGTGTACCGGGTGCTGTCCGCGTTCGAGGAGAGCGGCCAGGCACGGCGCGGCTATGTGGTCGAGGGCCTGGGCGCGGCCCAGTTCGCCATGGACGGCGCGGTGGACCGGCTCCGCGCGGTGTCCAACGCCCGCGAACGCGGCGAGGGCCTGACCGCCGCGGACCCCCGAAGCGGCTTCCCGGGCGTCTCGAACGGCTTTGCCGCACCGGCGTTCCCGGACGACTTCGGCGGGAGCAACGGCCCACCCCACGCGCACCCCCTCCCCGGCGCCTTCGAAGGGTCGGACGCCGGCTTCGCCCATCCCGGGCTCGACGGCGACTTCACCTGGCCGCCGGCGGACCCCCCGTCCGCCCCCGGCGACTATGTCTCGCCCCGCGACCTCCCCGACCCCTTCGCCTCCCCCGGCTACGGCGGCCCCCGAGGAGGCGGAGCGGGCGCCTACGGCTCACCGGCGCTCCGGGGGTACGGCAGCGGTCGTACGAGCACGGCCTCACCCGACCCGCGTGCCGTGGTCCTCGCCGCGGCCGATCCCGCCAACGCCTACGGCGCGGCCCTGTCCTGGCCCGACCCGCCGACCGAGGCCGGGCACAAGCCGGGCCGCAAGGCGGGCTCGCTGGTCGTCCTGGTGGAGGGCGAGCTGACGCTGTACATGGAGCGCGGCGGCAAGACCCTGCTGGCCTGGCCCTCCGGCCCGGACACTCCGCCCCCGGACGACCCCCGTCTCGGTACGGCCGCGGAGGCCCTTGCCGCGGCCGCCCGCGCGGGCTCCCTCGGCACGGTCACGGTCGAGCGGATCAACGGCGAACAGGCACTGACCTCGCCCATAGGTACCCTTTTCGAAGCAGCGGGCTTCGTGGCCACGCCACGCGGACTGCGGCTGAGAGCGTGACGCTCCGCTGGGTGCCGCGAAGTGCGGAGGCGCCTCGAAGCGTGGAGGTGCCGCGATGTGCCGTCTTTCGTCCGCGGCGCCGTCGTGACCGGTCGCACCCACGCCGGGGCGGCCGCATGCCCGCCGCACCCGGCCGTGGCACCCTTGACCCATGCCCGAAGGTGACACGGTCTGGCAGGCCGCGAAGCGGCTGCACGAGGCCCTCGCGGGCAAGGTGCTGACCCGCAGCGACTTCAGGGTGCCGCGGTACGCGACGGTCGATCTCACGGGTCGTACGGTGCTCGGCACGGTCCCGCGCGGCAAACACCTGCTCACCCGGTTCGAGGGTGGCCTGACCCTGCACACGCATCTGCGGATGGAGGGCACCTGGAAGGTGTACGGCACCGGCGAACGCTGGCGGGGCGGCCCCGGACACCAGATCAGGGCGATCCTCGGCACCGCCGACCGCACGGCCGTGGGCTACCGGCTCCAGGTCATGGAGTTGCTGCGCACGAGCGAGGAGGAGCAGGTCGTCGGCCATCTGGGCCCCGACCTGCTCGGCCCGGACTGGGATCCCGAGCGCGCCCTCGCCAACCTCCTCGCCGACCCCGCCCGCCCGCTCGGCGAGGCCCTGCTCGACCAGCGCAACCTCGCAGGTATCGGGAACATCTACAAGAGCGAGCTGTGCTTCCTGCTGGGTGTCACCCCGTGGCTGCCGGTCGGCATGCTGCCCGCGGACCGCGCCGAGAAGTTGCCCGCGCTCGCCAAGAGACTCCTGGAGGCGAACCGCGACCGCCCCGTGCGCCAGACCACGGGCCTGCACCGGCACGACCTGTTCGTCTACGGCCGCGCACCCCGCCCCTGCCTGCGCTGCCGCACCTCGATCCGCTTGGCCGACCAGGGCGACGGCTCCCGGGAACGCCCTACCTACTGGTGCCCCACCTGCCAGACGGGCCCCGCCCCGGTCCCCGGCTCACCACAGCACCGGCGAGACCGCCCTCCTCCCCGCCGCACCACCTGACGCCCACCGCTCCGTCCGATGCCCCGACGACAGCCGATTCGCACCCCGTGCGCACCTGTGGTCGTGCCCCGGTGCACGCGGCAAGCGCAATCCACCCCGACCAATTGACGACCCGTCAGAAATGCTCGTACCGTCGCTGCATGCCTCTCACGGCGTACGACCTCACCGGGCGCACCGCATTCGTCACCGGAGCCGCCGGCGGTATCGGCCGGGCCTCCGCCGTTCTGCTCGCCGAGGCGGGGGCGACGGTGCACTGCGCCGACCGGGACGGCGACGGCCTGCAGGGCACGGCGGAGCTGATCGAGAAGCGCGGCGGCACGGCCCGTACCCACGTCCTGGACGTCACCGACCGGGCCCGGCTGGCGGAGGCCGTCCGGTCCTGCGAGCGCCTGGACGTGATGGCGGCGATCGCCGGGATCATGCACAGCAGCCCCGTGCTGGAGACCCGCGACGAGGACCTCGACCGGGTGCTGAACGTCAACTTCAAGGGCGTGCTGTACGCCTGTCAGGAGGCGACCCGCTTGATGCTGGCCCGTGCGACGCGCGGCAGCATCGTCACCATGGCCTCCGGCGCGATCGACACCGGCGGCCACGGGCTGCTCTGCTACAGCGCCGCGAAAGCGGCCGTGGTGCAGCTCACCAAGACGCTGGCCGGCGAGGTCGGCCGGCACGGCATCCGGGTCAACGCGATCGCCCCGGGCTGGATCCGGACCCCGATGACCGACCGCCACGACCGCGAGGCGCAGGCGCACACCGAGGGCGTGATGGCCCGGATGGCGCCACTCGGCCGGGTCGGCGAGCCCGACGACGTCGCACACGCGGTGCTGTACCTGGCGTCGGACGCCTCGGCGTTCACCACAGGTCAGATACTTCGCCCTAACGGGGGCGTGGCGATGCCCTGGTAGCGTCCCGCACCCGCCAGGCGGCCCCCCACCGCCCCTTCGGCACGGCTCCCACGGCCTGTCCCCTGGGGACGCAGTGCACGGGCAGCAGGCTCAGCCCCCACCCGCCGGCCGCGACGGCGCCTTCCAGCACACCCGCGCCCTGCCCCAGGGCGATCCGCAGCACGGCCCACCACCACACGGCTGCGAGCCCCAGTCCGACTGCCCAGCGCGCTGCCCGTCCCACCATGGCCGCCACCACCTCCTGGGGGACGCTAGACCGCCGCCCGCCCGACACGGGAGGCGCACCGAGGGCTCACGGATGCAGCGGCCGAAGCAGCCCGTGTGGCGATCGAGGACCGGCCGCGAGCGAATCGCTCACGCGTTCTCGGCCTGGAACATCCAGTGATGCTTCTCCAGATCCGCCGTGATCCCGATGAAGATGTCCTGGGACACCGGATCCGGCTCCCCCGTCGCGGCCACCCTCTCCCGCATCCGGGTGATCACGGCGCCGAGTGCGTCCACCATCGCCCGGACCGCGTCGCCGTCCTTGATCCAGCCGGCCGGAGTGGTGCCGATGCCGGTGCCGGAGGCCACCGTGGCGGCGCGCCCGTCCGGCGGTACGCCCAGGGCCGAGGCCCGCTCGGCCACGGTGTCGGAGTGGGTGCGCGCCGAGGCGACGACCTCGTCGAGCTGGAGGTGGATGGAGCGGAAGCGGGGCCCGACGATGTTCCAGTGGATCTGCTTGGCGACCAGGGAGAGGTCCACCAGGTCGACGAGGGCGCCCTGCAGGGCCTCGGCCACGGTTTTCAGGTCCGCGTCCGCCAACGGGCTCTTCACGACGTACATCCGCTTCCTCCGGTGCTTCGGCGCCGTCACGTCCCTCCACCATGACCGCCTCGCCCAACACCGGCAAACGGACGCAAAAGCGACACACATCACACATGCGAGCGGCAAAGCGAAAAACCCGGCCGACGCTCCAGGTGTCCCTGGAACGGCCGACCGGGGCCTCACACGTATCGGTTGGCTAAGCCGCGCACGCGTACGTCACGCGGCAACCACGTCCACCGCCCCGGCGGGTGCCTTGATGGTCACCCGTTCCGGTGGCACACCGGTCACCGAGACGGAAC
The DNA here is from genome assembly GCF_042891825.1 of Streptomyces sp. NPDC001852. Classification (NCBI taxonomy): domain Bacteria; kingdom Bacillati; phylum Actinomycetota; class Actinomycetes; order Kitasatosporales; family Streptomycetaceae; genus Streptomyces; species Streptomyces sp. NPDC001852. The sequence goes on along the minus strand of NZ_JBIATN010000018.1, from coordinate 17,936 downwards.
CCAGGACCGGGCGGACCGGCGTGGGCACGGGCTCGGTGGCCGCGGCGGACTGCGCCAGTTCGGCGAGCGCCAGCTCGTCGCTCACTTCTCGCATGAGTTCCGACATCCGTACGTCCAGCGCGTCGCAGATGGCGGAGAGCAGCTCGGAGGAAGCCTCCTTCTGCCCCCGCTCCACCTCGGAGAGATAGCCGAGTGAGACTCGGGCGGACGAGGAGACTTCGCGCAGAGTACGGCCCTGGCGTTGGCGCTGCCGACGCAGCACGTCACCCAGCAGGCGACGGAGCAGAATCATCGGTGGCTCCCTCCTCGGACCGCGTAGCCGCATCCTTCTCGCCCCACCGTACCGCCTCGCGCTGCGGCCGTGCGGGGAGCGATGTCGTGTTCACTCAGGGCTGCAAACATCAAAACCCCCCGTTCCGTTCCGTATCCTGTGCCCGCTCATTACCGGTCTGTTCGCCCGCAAGCTGCTCGAGGAGCGCTGCGAGTACGCTCCGTACACTCTCCATACGAATTTCCGCACGGCTGCCGTTCAACCGCAGGGCCTCCACTTTTCCGCCACCGGCAGAACCGGGGCGGTCGGTGAACGGCCCGTCGACGGCCACGAAGACCGTCCCGACGGGCTTGCCGTCCTGGGGTTCGGGGCCGGCCACTCCGGTGGTCGCGATGCCCCAGTCGGCGCCCAGCGCCTTGCGTGCGCCGGCTGCCATCTGGCCCGCGACGTGCGGGTCCACCGCTCCTCGCTGTGCCAGCAGGGTTGCGTCGACGCCGAGCAGCCCGTGCTTCAGCTCGGTGGCGTAGGCCGTGACCGAACCCCGGAACACCTTGGACGCTCCGGGGACCGAGGTGATCTCCGCCGCCACCAGGCCACCGGTGAGCGACTCGGCAACAGCGAGGGTCTGGCCCCTCACGGTCAGTAGTCGCACCAGTTCGGTGGCCTGTGAGCTCACGCTTCCTTCTCCTCCAACGCCGCCGCGCGCTCGGCGATTCCCCGCCTGCGCAGCACAATGGCTTGTCTCACGTAGTCGAGTCCGGTGACGACGGTGAGGACGACCGCCACGGCCATCACCCAGAACCTCAGCGTGGCCAGCCATCCCGTCAGCGCCAGGACGTACATCCCGACCGCCACCCCCTGGGTGAGGGTCTTGAGCTTGCCCCCGCGGCTGGCCGGGATCACGCCGTAGCGAATGACCAGAAAACGCAGCAGCGTGATGCCGAGTTCCCGGCCGAGGATCACGGCCGTCACCCACCACGGCAGATCGCCCAGGGCCGACAGACAGATCAGCGCCGCCCCCATGATCGCCTTGTCGGCGATGGGGTCGGCGATCTTCCCGAAGTCGGTGACCAGGTTGTAGGTGCGCGCCAGATGCCCGTCGAACAGGTCGGTGATCATGGCGATGGCGAAGGCCGCCCAGGCCAGTGAGCGCCAGGCCGGGTCGTAGCCGCCGTTGGCCAGCATCAGCGCCACGAAGCCGGGCACCAGGACCAGCCGGAGCATGGTCAGCAGATTGGCCACGTTCCAGACGCTGGCCTGGTTGACGGCCGCGGCCGCGATCTTTCCGCCGCGCGCGGACCTGCCGCCGTTGTCGGGACCTGGAGCAGAACCGGAGACCTCGGACCGAGCGCCGTCGGCAGCGGCGGCGGAACCCCGGGCGCCGTGCGCGCCGGAGGAGCCACCCGCGGCGGATGCCGGGACTCCGGTCATCTGCCCGCCTCCTCACTACACGCGGGCGAGCCGGTCAGCGGCTCGGCCACCAGGTCGACACCTTCCGTACCGACCACCTTCGCCTCGACCATACGTCCGACACTCAGGCCCGCGCCGCTCGTGAGCAGGACCTGGCCGTCGGTCTCGGGCGCCTGGTGTTCGGCACGGCCGTACACGCCCTCTTCCTCGTCGGCCGACTCGACCAGGACGCGCACGGTGTCGCCGACGCGCTCCTCGGCGCGCTGGGAGACGAGCTCCTCCGCGAGCCGGGACACCCGGGCCAGGCGCTCGGCCACGAGGTCCTCGTCGAGCTTGTGGTCGTAGGTCGCCGCCTCCGTGCCCTCCTCGTCGGAGTAGCCGAAGACACCGATGGCGTCCAGGCGGGCGCCGTTCAGGAAGCGCTCCAGCTCGGCCAGGTCCGCCTCGCTCTCGCCGGGGAAGCCGACGATGAAGTTGGAGCGCACGCCGGCCTCGGGCGCCTTGGAGCGGATCGTGTCGAGCAGCTCCAGGAAGCGGTCGGTGTCGCCGAAGCGACGCATGGCACGCAGCACGCCGGGCGCGGAGTGCTGGAAGGACAGGTCGAAGTACGGGGCGACCTTGGGGGTGGAGGTCAGCACGTCGATCAGGCCCGGGCGCATCTCGGCCGGCTGCAGGTAGCTCACCCGCACCCGCTCGATGCCGTCGACCTCGGCCAGCTCGGGCAGCAGGGACTCCAGCAGGCGGATGTCGCCGAGGTCCTTGCCGTAGGAGGTGTTGTTCTCGGAGACCAGCATGATCTCCTTCACGCCCTGCTCGGCCAGCCACCGCGTCTCGTTCAGCACGTCGCTGGGACGGCGGGAGACGAAGGAGCCCCGGAAGGACGGGATGGCGCAGAAGGAGCAGCGCCGGTCGCAGCCGGAGGCGAGCTTCACCGACGCGACCGGGGCGCCGTCGAGGCGGCGGCGCAGGGGTGCGCGGGGGCCGGATGCGGGTGCCACACCCTCCGGGAGGTCGGCGGGGCCGTGCCCGGGCAGGGCGACGGACGCGGCCGATTCCTGCCGGTCGGCCGGGCTGATCGGGAGCAGCTTGCGGCGGTCGCGCGGGGTGTGGGAGGCGTGGATGCCGCCGGACAGGATGGTCTGCAGGCGGTCGGAGATGTCCGCGTAGTCGTCGAAGCCGAGCACGCCGTCGGCCTCGGGCAGCGCCTCGGCCAGCTCCTTGCCGTACCGCTCGGCCATGCAGCCCACCGCCACGACGGCCTGGGTTCTCCCATGGTCCTTGAGGTCGTTGGCCTCGAGGAGGGCGTCGACGGAGTCCTTCTTCGCGGCCTCGACGAAGCCGCACGTGTTGACCACGGCGACGTCGGCGTCCGCGGCGTCCTCGACGAGCTGCCAGCCGTCCGCCTCCAAACGGCCTGCGAGCTCCTCCGAGTCCACCTCGTTACGGGCGCAGCCGAGTGTGACGAGTGCGACGGTACGGCGTTCAGGCATGGGCTCAAGAGTACTTCGTCTCACTGACAGCCCACGTCGACGGGGTTGGCCGACCCCGTCACATCCGTTCCGCACGGGGACGGTCTACCCCGCGACGGGGTCGCCCTTGGTGTAGGTCAGGCGCTGCACCTGGCCCGGCTGGAAGTTGTCGTCGATCTTCTTGCCGTTGACGTACAGCTCGATCGCTCCGGCGTCGCCGAGGATCAGGTTGATCTTTGTGCTGTCCTGGAAGGTCTTGGACTCGCCCTTCGTCAGCAGCCCGTCGAAGAGCATTCGGCCGTTGTGGTCCTTGGCCGAGATCCAGCTGCGGCCGTTGGGCGCACTGACCTGGACGGTCACCTTGTCCTGGGGCGCGGCGGCGATGGCGCTGTCGGAGGGTGCGGCGCTCGGCGTGGCCGGCTTGTTCCTCGTCGGGCTGGGTGAGGCGGACTTGTGCGCGGCGGACGTACTGGCACCTCCAGCGACCTGCGACTTCGCATCGTTTCCGGAGTCGCTGCCCTTGACCGCGGTGAAGCCGACGAAGCCGATCACCACGACGATCGCGGCGACCATGGCGGCGGTCCAGTTCGGTCCGCGCCGCTCGGGCCGGATCCGCTCGGCCTCGAACAGGGGGGCTGCCGGCGTGGGGGCGGGACGGCCGCCGTGCTCGGCGTCGTACTGGGCGATCAGGGGCGCGGGATCGAGGTGGACGGCCTTGGCCAGCGTGCGGATGTGCCCGCGGGCGTACACAGCGCCGCCGCAGGGGGCGAAGTCGTCCGCCTCGATGGCATGGATGATGCTTATACGGACACGAGTGGCGGTGCTGACGTCGTCCACGGTGAGCCCGGCCGCGATCCGCGCCTGCTGCAGGGCGCGGCCCACGGAGACACGGGCTTCCTGGGACTCGTCTTGGAACGGACGCTCGTCTTCAGGGGAGTTGCCGATGGACACGGGGGCGCCTTTCGAGCGTGTAGCCACCTGTGCTGGAAGCTCAGTCTAGGGGGGGTACGAAAGGGTGGGGCAACCGGGCGGTCGGACTTTGTACACCATAGGAATGGCCGGACATTCCTATGATTGGACAGGCAGGTACCCCATGGTGGGACGCCCAACTGTCCTTTCGCTCAACTGGACGTACGACAAAGGGAAACGGTTGCCCGTCCTTCTCTAACGGGTGGATCACGACGATGCCGCAGTAACCGTCATCCGCCGGACGACCCTTCGCCCTTCGCCGCCTACTCTCCAGACTCCCCGCGAATCATGGCGAGCACGCCGTCCAGCTCGTCAGGCTTCACAAGAACGTCACGTGCCTTGGATCCCTCGCTCGGGCCCACGATGTTGCGGGACTCCATGAGGTCCATGAGCCGCCCGGCCTTGGCGAAGCCGACGCGCAGCTTGCGCTGGAGCATGGACGTCGACCCGAACTGGGTGGAGACGACCAGCTCGGCCGCCTGGCACAGCAGGTCGAGGTCGTCGCCGATGTCCTCGTCGATCTCCTTCTTCTGCTTGCTGCCGACCGTGACGTCGTCCCGGAAGACCGGCGCCATCTGGTCCTTGCAGTGCTGGACGACGGCCGCGACCTCGGCCTCGGTGACGAACGCGCCCTGCATACGGGTCGGCTTGTTCGCGCCCATCGGCAGGAACAGGCCGTCGCCCTTGCCGATCAGCTTCTCGGCGCCGGGCTGGTCGAGGATGACCCGGGAGTCGGCGAGCGAGGAGGTGGCGAAGGCCAGCCGGGAGGGCACGTTGGCCTTGATCAGACCGGTGACCACGTCGACCGACGGGCGCTGGGTGGCGAGCACCAGGTGGATGCCGGCCGCGCGCGCGAGCTGGGTGATGCGCACGATCGCGTCCTCGACGTCACGCGGGGCGACCATCATCAGGTCGGCCAGCTCGTCCACGATCACCAGCAGGTACGGGTACGGCTGCAGCTCGCGCTCGCTGCCCTCGGGCGGCTTGACCGTGCCCTCGCGGACGGCCCGGTTGAAGTCGTCGATGTGCCGGTAGCCGTACGCCGCGAGGTCGTCGTAGCGCAGGTCCATCTCGCGTACGACCCACTGCAGGGCCTCGGCGGCCCGCTTGGGGTTGGTGATGATCGGCGTGATCAGGTGCGGGATGCCCTCGTAGGCGGTCAGCTCGACGCGCTTGGGGTCGACCAGGATCATCCGGACGTCCTCCGGGGTCGCCCGCATCATGACCGAGGTGATCAGGCAGTTGATGCAGGACGACTTGCCGGAACCGGTCGCACCGGCGACCAGCATGTGCGGCATCTTCGCCAGCGAGTGCATCACGTACCCGCCCTCGACGTCCTTGCCGAAGGCGACCAGCATCGGGTCGTCGTCCTCGGCGGACTCCGCGAGGCGCAGGACGTCGCCGAGGTTGACCATCTCCCGGTCGGTGTTCGGGATCTCGATGCCGACCGCGGACTTGCCGGGGATCGGGCTGATGATCCGCACGTCCGGGCTGGCGACGGCGTACGCGATGTTCTTGGTCAGCGCGGTGATCCGCTCGACCTTCACGGCGGGGCCGAGCTCGACCTCGTAGCGGGTGACCGTCGGGCCGCGGGTGAAGCCGGTGACGGCGGCGTCGACCTTGAACTCGGTGAAGACCTGGGTGAGCGAGGCGACGACGGCGTCATTGGCCTCGCTGCGCGCCTTGCCGGGGCCGCCGCGGGTGAGGAGGTCCAGCGACGGCAGCGAGTAGGTGATGTCCCCCGACAGCTGGAGCTGCTCGGCGCGCGGCGGCAGGTCGCGCGGCTCCTCGGGGGCCTTCTTGGTCAGGTCGGGGACGACCCCGGCCGTGAGCTTCTCCTGCTTGGGGCGCGCGGCCGGGACCGGTGAGGCCGCGGACGCGGGGGTCGGTACGGGTGTCGTCTCCTCGCGGTCGCCGACGCTGACGCCCTGGGTGAGGTCGGCCACCAGCGGGGACGGTGGCATGCCGTGCAGCACCGCGCCGTCCAGCGCCGCGGCGGCGGCCGCCGCGACGTCCACGGCGTCCATCCGGCGCTGCTGCAGATCCGGCTGGGGCACTGCGGAGCGCCTGCGGCGGCCACGGCGCTGCGAGAGGGCCTCCTCCTCGGCGCTGTCGGGGTCGTACGCCTGGGGGGCGGACTGGCGCTTACGGGGGCGCGCGGGCAGCGCCTCACGCCACTGCTCGTCATAGCGCGCGTCGTCCTCGGAGTACTCCTCCGTCTCGTGGTCGTGCAGCACGCCCAGGCGCACGCCGAGCGCCCGCAGTCGCTGCGGGACGGCGTTGACCGGGGTGGCGGTCACCACGAGCAGCCCGAAGACCGTCAGCAGCACCAGCAGCGGTACCGCGAGCACGTCGGTCATGCTGTACGTCAGCGGCGTGGCCGCCGCCCAGCCGATGAGGCCGCCGGCGTCCCTTATGGCCTGCATGCCGTCGCTGCGCGCGGGTGAGCCGCACGCGATGTGGACCTGCCCGAGCACGCCGATGACGAGCGCGGACAGGCCGATCACGATCCGTCCGTTGGCCTCGGGCTTCTCCGGGTGCCGGATGAACCGTACGGCGATCACCGCGAGCAGTATCGGCACCAGCAGGTCGAGACGGCCGAAGGCGCCGGTGACGAGGATCTCCACGAGGTTGCCGACGGGACCCTTCAGGTCGGCCCAGGTGCCGGCGGCGACGATCAGCGCGATGCCGAACAGCAGCAGTGCGATGCCGTCCTTGCGGTGGGCCGGATCGAGGTTCCTCGCGCCCTGCCCTATGCCGCGGAAGATGGCGCCGACGGCGTGCGCGAGGCCCAGCCAGAGGGCGCGCACAAGCCGGTACACGCCCCCGGTGGGGCTGGGCGCCGGCTTCGGCGGCGCGGCCTTTCCGGCCGCGGCCTTCTTGGCGGGCGCCTTCTTGGCCGGGGCCTTCTTCGCTGCGGCCTTCTTCGCCGGAGCCTTCGAGGGAGCGGCCGCCTTCTTCGCGGGCTGCTTCTTGGCTGCGGAGGGACGTGAGGCCATGGGTGTGAGGTTACCGGGGGAGACGACAGCGGACACGTGTGCCCACAGCTTCACCCGTTCGTGTCGCCCTTGACGCGGACCGGAACTGACGCACGCTCATGGGCAACCGCCACCTGGGCGTATGTCAGTTCTGCGCCGGCACCGACGAGCCACCGGGGCCGGCGCCCGGCTCCAGGGCGTCGAGCGCGCGCCGCAACCCGGTGAGTTTGCGCTCCAGATGGGCCGCCGTGGCCACCGCGGCCGCGTCCGCCGAATCGTCGTCCAGCTGCTTGGACAGCGCCTCGGCCTGCTCCTCCACGGCCGCGAGCCGCGCGGACAGCTCGGCGAGCAGCCCGGCGGACTCCTTGCCGCCGACCCCGCCCTTGCCGCCGCCCTCCAACTGCAGCCGCAGCAGCGCCGCCTGCTCCCGCAGCTGGCAGTTCTTCATGTACAGCTCGACGAACACCGAGACCTTCGCTCGCAGCACCCACGGGTCGAAGGGCTTGGAGATGTAGTCGACCGCACCTGCCGCATAGCCCCGGAAGGTGTGGTGCGGGCCGTGGTTGATCGCTGTGAGGAAGATGATCGGGATGTCCCGGGTCCGCTCGCGGCGCTTGATGTGCGCGGCGGTCTCGAAACCGTCCATGCCCGGCATCTGGACGTCCAGCAGAATGACCGCGAAATCGTCCGTGAGCAGTGCCTTGAGCGCTTCCTCCCCGGACGATGCCCGCACCAGCGTCTGATCGAGCGCCGAGAGGATCGCCTCCAGCGCCAGCAGATTCTCCGGCCGGTCATCGACCAGGAGGATCTTGGCCTTCTGCACCATGGCCCGCCCTCCTCGCCCCGGCGGTACACCGGGCGCCGCCCCAGGGGACGACTCCCTTTCGCCGCCCGTCCTTGTGCCGGTCATCGTAGCCGCACCCCGCCTGTCGCCACACCCTGTCACCGCGATGTCACTGTGCACGTACCGGAAACGCGGCGGGGGCCGGGATGGTTCCCGGAATCCTGCATTCCCATACGTACCCTCGCCACCTTAGGTGGTTCGTCCGCCATCACCTCAAGGGGGCAACTCCCGACCCACGCCAAGGGTTCCCGGGGTGTTCACAACCCAGTGGCCGGATCTCGTCACTTCCCACCCATCCACTGCTGCATCACGGCCAGCAGATGATCCGGGTCGACCGGCTTGGTCACGTAGTCCGAGGCTCCGGACTCGATGGCCTTCTCCCGGTCGCCCTTCATCGCCTTCGCGGTCAGCGCGATGATCGGCAGCCCGGCGAACTGCGGCATCCTGCGGATCGCCGTGGTCGTCGCGTACCCGTCCATCTCCGGCATCATGATGTCCATCAGCACGACCGCCACGTCGTCGTGCTGCTCCAGCACCTCGATGCCCTCGCGGCCGTTCTCGGCGTACAGCACCGACAGGCCGTGCTGCTCGAGGACGCTGGTCAGAGCGAACACGTTACGGATGTCGTCGTCGACGATCAGCACCTTCTCGCCGCCGAACCGCACCCCGCGCGCGGACAGCGGCACGCCCTCCTGGTCGGGCACGGCCGCCCAGTGCTCCGGCCGCTGCTCGCCCTGCGGCAGACCCCGGCGCCGGCGCCGGAAGAGCGCCGCCGGGCCGTTCTGCGTCTCCCGGTACGACTTCACCTCGGCCGGGGTCTCGATCTCCACGGCGGACAGCTCCGAGGACTGCTCCGTCCGGGAGGCGACCAGCTCGCCGGCCTCCAGCGGGGGCACGGACTGCTGGTAGCCCTGGGGCGGCAGCTCGCTGGGATGCAGCGGCAGGTACAGCGTGAACGTCGAGCCGCGGCCCGGTTCGCTCTGTGCGTGGATCTCACCGCCGAGCAGCTGCGCGATCTCCCGGGAGATCGACAGGCCGAGGCCGGTGCCGCCGTACTTGCGGCTGGTCGTGCCGTCCGCCTGCTTGAACGCCTCGAAGATCACCCGCATCTTGCTGGCCGCGATGCCGATGCCGGTGTCCGTCACCGAGAACGCGATCAGCGGTGCGTCCGGATCGGTCAGTGAGCCGGCCTCCAGCAGCTGCTCCCGGATGCCCACCGGCACGTCGGCGCCGGCCGGCCTGATCACCAGCTCCACCGACCCGGAGTCGGTGAACTTCACCGCGTTCGACAGCAGGTTGCGCAGCACCTGCAGCAACCGCTGCTCGTCGGTGTGCAGTGTCGCGGGCAGCTCCGGGGAGACCCGTACGGACAGGTCCAGGCCCTTCTCGGCCGTCAGCGGACGGAAGGTGGCCTCCACGTAGTCCACGAGCTGGACGAGCGCGATACGCGTCGGGGAGACGTCCATCTTGCCCGCCTCGACCTTCGACAGGTCGAGGATGTCGTTGATCAGCTGGAGCAGGTCGGAACCGGCGCCGTGGATGGTCTCGGCGAACTCCACCTGCTTCGGCGAGAGGTTGCCCTCGGCGTTGTCGGCGAGCAACTTGGCCAGAATCAGCAGCGAGTTGAGCGGCGTACGCAGCTCGTGCGACATGTTGGCGAGGAACTCGCTCTTGTAGCGCATCGACACCGCGAGCTGCTCGGCGCGCTCCTCCAGGACCTGCCGGGCCTCCTCGATCTCGGTGTTCTTCACCTCGATGTCGCGGTTCTGCCGGGCCAGCAGCTCGGCCTTCTCCTCCAGTTCGGCGTTGGAGGCCTGCAGCGCCTTCTGCCGGTTCTCCAACTCGGCGGAGCGCTCCCTCAGTTGCTCGGTCAGCTCCTGCGACTGCTTCAGCAGCTGCTCGGTCTTGGTGTTGACCGAGATGGTGTTGACGCTCGTCGCGATCATCTCGGCGATCTGGTTGAGGAAGTCCTTCTGGATCTGCGTGAACGGTGTGAAGGAGGCCAGCTCGATCACACCGAGCACCGTGCCCTCGAACAGCACCGGCAGCACGATCACCTGCGCCGGCGGGGCCTCGCCGAGCCCGGAGGAGATCTTCAGATAGCCGCTGGGCGCATTCTCCACCAGGATCGTGCGCTTCTCCTCCGCGGCCGTGCCGACCAGCGCCTCACCGGGCCGGAACGACGTCGGCATGGAGCCCATCGAGTAGCCGTACGAGCCCAGCATGCGCAGCTCGTAGTTGTCCTCGCCGTCGCCGCCGTCCTTGCCCTCCTCCATGAGCGGCATCGCCACGAAGAACGCGCCGTGCTGCGCGGACACCACCGGCGTAAGCTCGCTCATGATCAGCGAGGCCACGTCCTCCAGGTCCCGGCGGCCCTGCATGAGACCGGAGATACGGGCCAGGTTGCCCTTGAGCCAGTCCTGCTCCTTGTTGGCGATCGTGGTGTCGCGCAGGTTGGCGATCATCTTGTTGATGTAGTCCTGCAGTTCCTGGATCTCGCCGGACGCGTCGACGTCGATCTTCAGGTTCAGGTCGCCGCGGGTCACCGCGGTCGCCACGCGCGCGATGGCACGTACCTGCCGGGTCAGGTTCCCGGCCATCTCGTTCACCGACTCGGTCAGGTCCCGCCAGGTGCCGTCGACGTCACGCACGCGTGCCTGGCCGCCGAGCTGCCCCTCCGTGCCCACCTCGCGGGCCACGCGCGTGACCTCCTCGGCGAAGCTGGACAGCTGGTCAACCATGGTGTTGATCGTCGTCTTCAGCTCAAGGATCTCGCCGCGCGCGTCAATGTCGATCTTCTTGGTCAGGTCACCCTTGGCGATGGCCGTGGTGACCATGGCGATGTTGCGCACCTGACCGGTCAGGTTGGACGCCATCTGGTTCACGGACTCGGTGAGGTCCTTCCAGGTGCCGGCCACACCCGGTACGTGCGCCTGGCCGCCCAGGATGCCGTCCGTACCCACCTCGCGGGCCACCTTGGTGACCTGGTCCGCGAACGAACTCAGCGTCTTCACCATGATGTTGATGGTGTCGGCGAGCTGAGCGACCTCACCGCGCGCCTCGATCGTCACCTGGCGGGTCAGGTCGCCGTTGGCGACGGCCGAGGCGACCTGGGAGATGTTCCGCACCTGCATGGTCAGGTTGTTGGCCATCAGGTTGACGTTGTTGCTCAGGTCCTTCCAGATACCGGTGACGCCCGGCACGGTCGCCTGGCCGCCCAGGATGCCCTCGGTGCCCACCTCACGGGCCACCCGGGTCACCTGCTCGGCGAAGCTGGACAGCTGATCAACCATGGTGTTGACCGTCGTGACGAGCTCAAGGATCTCACCCTTGGCGTCAACAGTGATCTTCTTCGACAGGTCACCCTTGGCGACCGCCGTCGTGACCTCGGCGATGTTGCGCACCTGGATCGTCAGGTTGTTCGCCATGAAGTTCACGGACTGCGTGAGGTCCTTCCAGGTGCCCGAGACACCCTGGACCTCGGCCTGACCGCCGAGGATGCCCTCCGTACCCACCTCACGGGCCACACGCGTGACCTCCTGGGCGAACGACGACAGCTGGTCCACCATCGTGTTCAGCGTGTTCTTCAGCTCCAGGATCTCCCCGCGCGCATCCACGGTGATCTTCTGGGAGAGGTCACCGCGCGCCACGGCCGTCGCGACCTGAGCGATGTTGCGCACCTGGGCCGTCAGGTTGCCGGCCATGCCGTTCACGGAGTCGGTCAGGTCACGCCACACACCGGCCACACCGGGCACCTGGGCCTGACCGCCGAGCCGGCCCTCCGTACCCACGTCCCGGGCCACCCGGGTCACCTGGTCGGCGAAGGCGGACAGCTGATCAACCATCGTGTTGATCGTGTTCTTCAGCTCAAGAATCTCACCGCGCGCGTCAACGTCGATCTTCTGCGACAGGTCACCACGCGCCACGGCCGTCGTCACCTGGGCGATCTGCCGCACCTGCGACGTCAGGTTGCCGGCCATGAAGTTGACGGAGTCCGTCAACTCCTTCCAGGTGCCCGACACGCCGTCCACCCGGGCCTGACCGCCGAGCCGGCCCTCCGTACCCACGTCCCGGGCCATCCGCGTGACCTGGTCGGCGAAGCTCGACAGCTGGTCCACCATCGTGTTCACGGTGTTCTTCAGCTTGAGCATCTCGCCGGAGACGTCGACGGTGACCTTCTGGGAGAGGTCGCCGTTGGCCACCGCCGTGGTCACCTGGGCGATGTTGCGCACCTGCCCGGTGAGGTTGCGGAATGCAGTGTTGACGGAGTCGGTCAAGTCCTTCCATGCGCCGGCGGCACCGGGCACCTGCGCCTGGCCGCCCAGCTCACCCTCGACACCGATCTCCCGCGCGACCCGTGTCACCTCCGCACCGAACGCCGACAGCTGGTCCACCATCCCGTTGACGGTGTTCTTCAGCTCCAGCATCTCGCCGGCCACGTCGACGGTGACCTTCTGCGACAGGTCACCGTTGGCCACGGCTGTCGTCACGGTGGCGATGTCCCGCACCTGGGTGGTGAGGTTCCGGAAGACCGTGTTGACCGAGTCGGTCAGGTCCTTCCAGGTACCGGCGGCACCCGGCACGTTCGCCTGCCCGCCGAGCCGGCCCTCCCCGCCGACCTCGTTCGCCACGCGCGTGACCTCGTCCGCGAAGATCCGCAGCGTCTCGGTCATCTGGTTGATCGTCTCGGCGAGCTGCGCCACCTCGCCGCGCGCCGGAACCGTCACCTTCTGCGACAGATCACCATTGGCGACAGCGGTCGTGACCTGCGAGATCCCACGGACCTGCGCGGTCAGGTTGCCCGCCATCGTGTTGACGGAGTCGGTCAGCTCCTTCCACACACCGGCCACACCGGGCACCTGCGCCTGACCGCCCAGGATGCCCTCGGTGCCCACCTCACGGGCGACGCGGGTCACCTCGACGGAGAAGGACGACAGCTGCTCCACCATCGTGTTGACGGTGTTCTTCAGCTCCAGCATCTCGCCGGCCACCTGCACGGTGACCTTGCGTGACAGGTCACCCCGGGCCACCGCCGTCGTCACCAGCGCGATGTCACGCACCTGGGCGGTCAGCTGCCGCGCCATGGTGTTGACGGACTCGGTGAGATCCTTCCATGAACCGGACATACCGCGCACCCGGGCCTGACCACCGAGCTTGCCCTCGGTGCCGACCTCGCTGGCCACGCGCGTGACCTCGTCCGTGAACGTCGACAGCTGGTCGACCAGGTTGTTGACGGTACGGCCGACCTTCAGGAACTCGCCCCGCAGCGGATGCCCGGTGGCGCCGTCCAGAGCCTGCGTCCGCAGCTCCATGCGCGGCGACAGATCACCCTCGGCAACCCCCGTGAGCACCCGGCCGACCTCCGAGACCGGCCACACGAGATCGTCGACCAGCGCGTTGGAGGCGTCGATCGCGGACGCCCAGGAGCCCTCACAGGCCCCCTTCTCCAGCCGTTCCGTGAGCTTTCCCTCACGCCCCACCATGCGGCGCACCCGGGACAGCTCACCGGTGAGATGCAGGTTTCGGTCGGCCACCTCGTTGAAGACGGCCGCGATCTCCGACATCACACCGTCGCCGGAGACGGTGAGCCGCTTGCGGAAGTTCCCGTCGCGCATCGAGACGAGAGCCGCCAGCAGCCGGTTCAGGGCAGCCGTGTCCACGGTGGTGGTGTCGCCGCGCCTGCCCAGGGACGGTCCGCCTTTCGCGCGCGTCTTCGTGCCACGCGTCGCCGCGCCAGACTCCACTGTGTCCCTCCCGGAGGGGTAGACCGTTACTGCTGTGCTCGGCCGCTTCGGCCCGGAGTGCCGCTGATCGGCATACCGGTTACGTCCGCGTACCCGTTACTGCTGCGTATTTCTGCCAGACGAGATCCGGCCACACCAGAGGCTGCTGCCCGCCGTACACGGAATGCACGCAGGCCGACCCGACCTTCATCAGAAGCTTGCCCAGTGTTTCACCCCGCCCGAACCAGGCCATAACAGTTCGGCAGCTTCGCACATCGTCCGCACACCCTGGGGGGTAAACACCGGCGACCGGCATCCGCTCGGACGGCGAAGGTAAGTAACCTTGCATGCGGCTGTCCAGCCGCACCGGTCCGACCGGCTTGGGCGGTGGCACGAGAACGAGCGGGCATCGGAGGGGCGGCCGCAGACATGACCACCGGAGTCATCCCCGGGGAACAGCCCCCGGAGCCACAGCCGACGGGCGAGCTGATGCCGCAGCAGCGGCGCGAGCCGGCCGGCCACGCAGCCCTGCACGTAGACAACCGGCCGAGGAGTTCTGTGATCACCGCGCGCGCGGCCGCCACCTTCGAGCCCGTGGGGCGGTCGGTCGCGACCGCCCGCTCCTTCGTCCGCGACACCCTCCAGGGCTGGGGCTTCGCCGACATCGTCGACGACGCCGTGGTCCTCACCAGCGAACTGGTGACCAACGCGGTCGTCCATGCGGGCACGCACGCGGACGTCCTGTGCCTGCGCACCGAGGACGGTGTGCGCATCGAGGTCTCCGACCGCTACCCCGAACGCGAGGTCCCCCTCCAGAGCAGCCCGGCCACGATGGGCAGCCCCGACCGCGAGGGCGGCCGCGGCCTGCAGCTGTGCGCGGCCCTGGCCACCCGCTGGGGCGTCGACTACACACCCACCCACAAGCACGTCTGGTTCCAGCTCAACCTGCCCGAACGTCCGGTCGGCACCCGTACGGCAGGCCCGTCCCTGCCCGCCGAACTGCTCCCGCTGGCCGACGGCCGGGTCCGCGTCGCCGTCCTTCAGGTCGACCGAAAGGGGGCCATCACCTCCTGGAACGAGGACGCCGAAGAACTGTTCGGCTATCCGGCCGCCGAGGTCATCGGCAGGCCCCTCACCGAACTGGCGGCCTGGCCGCACACCCCCGGCACCAGCACCGGCGTGGCCGAGGCCCTGCAGCTCTCCCGCTGGGAGGGCAGCTACGGCATCCGCGGCGCCGACGGCCGGGTGGCCCCGGTCTACGCCTCCCACCTCAGGGTCCGCGACACCGGCGGCGAACCCTCCACGGTCTGCCTCCTGGTCCGCGACCACGAGCGCGCCGTGCTCCAGACCCCGTCGCGCGTCCCGGCCGGCGACCAGAGCACGTCCGCCGACGGCCAGAGCACCGACCCCTTCGAGGTCTTCATCGGCTCCCCCGCCCCGGACGACCTCGACGGCCTCCTGCAGCGCACCGTGGAGCGCGCCCGCGACATGCTCGACGGCGACTCCGCCTTCCTGCTGCTGGCCACCGACGACGAGACCGAGCTGGAGGTCCGCGCCTCCACCGGCCTGCCCTCCGCCCGCCAGCGCTTCGCGCGCGTGCCCGTCGAAGCAGGCCCCGGCCGCTACGGCTCCGCGCGCATGCCGGCCGTCCACGACGACCTCACCTCCGTCCCCGGTGCCGTACCACTGCTCGCCGGCACCGGCATGCGCTCGGTCGTCACGGTCCCGCTGAAGGTCGAGGGCCGCCTCACCGGCTCGCTCGGCGTCGCGGCCGAGGCCCCGGGCCGGTACTCCAACGAGGAGGCCCTGCGCCTGCAGTTCGCCGCCGACCGGATCGCCCTGGCCGTCGAGTCGGCCCGCCTGGGCGAGCTGGAGCGGCTGCGCCGCGGCTCCCTGAGCTTCCTGGTCGAGGCCTCCGACCTGCTGGCCGGCACCCTGGACCGCGACCAGACGCTGGCCCTGATGGCCCAGATGACGGTCCCCACGCTGGCCACCTGGTGCGCCGTCTATACGATCGCCGACCAGGCCTCCGAGCCGTATCTGTCGTACGTCCTGCACGAGGACGAGGAACTCATCGACGGCATCAAGTCGCTGCTGTCGAAGGTCCCCCCGCCGGATCCGGTACCGACCCCCGGCGCCCGCGTCTGGACGGCCCCCGGCGAGGTCGCCCACCGCGCGGCCCTGCGCAGCTCCATGCGCAGCCTCGGCCTCTCCGGCGGACCCACCCGCCAGATCTCCTCGGGCATCGGCCCGACCCTCGCCACGGCCTCCGCGGTCGGCGGTGAGACGGTCGTCCTGCCGCTCGTGGCCCGCAACCGCGTCATCGGCATGCTCACCCTCGGCAAGCCCACCGACGAACACTTCCGCCAGGAAATCCTCGAGCTGGCCGAGGACCTCTCCCGCCGGGCCGCACTCGCCCTGGACAACGCCCGCCTGTACTCGGAGCGCACGGCCATCAGCCAGTCCCTCCAGCGCAGCCTGCTCCCGCCGGGCCTGCCGCAGATCGACGGCGTCGAGGTGGAGGTCATCTACCGCGCGGCCGGCGAGGGCAACGAGGTCGGCGGCGACTTCTACGACCTCTTCCCGATCGGCAACGGCGCCTACGGCTTCGCCATCGGCGACGTCTGCGGTACGGGCCCGAACGCGGCGGCGGTCACCGGCCTCGCCCGGCACGCGCTGCGCCTGCTGGCCCGCGAGGGCCTCTCCGGACCGGCCGTCCTGCAGCGCCTGAACTCCGCGATCCTCGACGAGGGCGACCGCAGCCGCTTCCTGACTCTCCTCTACGGCGAGATGCGCCCGCAGGAGGACGGCAGCGCCGAGCTGAAGGTGGTCTGCGCCGGCCACCCGCTTCCGCTGCGCCTGCGCCAGGACGGCACGGTGACGCCGGCCGCCGAACCGCAGCCGCTGCTGGGTGTGATCGAGGACCTGGAGCTGCACGAGGAGACCGTCACCCTCGACCCCGGTGACGTGCTGCTCTGCGTCACGGACGGCGTCACGGAACGCCGTGAGGGCACACGCATGCTGGGCGACGACGGCCTCGCCGACGTGCTCACGACCTGCACCGGTCTGACGGCGGGCGCGGTCGCCGCACGCATCATGCGGGCGGTGGAACGCTTCGCGTCCGACGCCCCGTCGGACGACATGGCGATCCTGGCGATGCGCGTCCCGGGAATCCACAAGGACGCATGAGGCGGCGTCAAACAGAAAGAAGGCCCCACCCGGAAGGGTGAGGCCTTTTTACTGGAGCCCCCAAACGGAATCGAACCGTTGACCTTCTCCTTACCATGGAGACGCTCTGCCGACTGAGCTATAGGGGCCTGTCCATTTCGAGGTTTCCCTCGCGGCGACGAAGAAACTGTACCCCGGACGGGCCCGAGTTCCCAAATTCGTTCGGAACCCGCTCAGTAGGCAGGCTGCAGCAGTCCGCCGAGCGCATTGCACGCGGACACGATCCGCTGCATCTCCCGCTTGGTGAGCGCTGCGTCCACGGGCAGCGTCAGCGTCTCGTCGGCGGCCAGCTCGGTCTCCGGCAGGGACACGCACCGCCGGAACTCCGGCAGCCGGTGCACGGGCGTCTTGACCGGCACCCGGCACTCAACTCCCTTGGCCCGCAGCGCCATCGCGAAGGCGTCCCGGTCCGGCCGGCCGTTCCCCGGCACCCGCACCACGTACTGCTGGTAGGTGTGCCCGTCACCACCGTCCGGCGTCCGCACGCCCTTGAGCCTGACGTCGAGGTAGGCGGCGCGCTCCCTGCGCTGCGCTATCTCGTCGTACGGCGCCTCGGACTCGCCCTGCTCGAGAACCAGCACACCGTACCGCTGCCCGAGCCCGTGCAACCGCCGCACGTCGGCCCACCGCCCGAAGCGGTGCACGACAACGACCGCTGCGGTACGCGGAGTTACAGCTGCCTCGACAGCGCCGGGGTCGAGGCAGTAGGTCACCGGGTCTATGTCGGCGAACACCGGGAGCGCACCGGCCAGGGTCACGGCCTCGGCGACTTCGACGTTCCCGAAGGCAGGTACGACGACCTCGTCGCCGACGCCGACGCCGGCGGCCCTGAGCATTGCAGCAGTTCCCATGTGCTGGATGCTGGGCGCGCAACGTGAACGACACGTTAAGAACAAAGTAAAAAGGCCGGACTCCGAACCGAAGTTCAGAATCCGACCTTTTTGAAAATTTGTTCGGCGGCGTCCTACTCTCCCACAGGGTCCCCCCTGCAGTACCATCGGCGCTGTGAGGCTTAGCTTCCGGGTTCGGAATGTAACCGGGCGT
>NZ_JBIATN010000017.1:0-193013 GCF_042891825.1 Streptomyces sp. NPDC001852 | reverse complement strand
CCCTGAAGCGATCTCCGCCTCAACACGAACGACTCGGTGACCGGCCTTCGCCGCCCACGCCGACAGCCGAGCGACCTGGCGTTCCAGATCGGTCTCTTGATCGTGCGAGGACACGCGGGCATACAGACCCAGACCTCCGATCGCCTGGGGCGTGGTATTCGCGTCGATGTTCACCAGGATCGTGCGTGGCCCGACCCACTGAGCCGGTACCGGCAACGTCCCCTCACGGAACCAGCGATACGCGGTCTGCGGATGCACGCCCTGCGTCTTCGCCCATTCCGTCAGATTCACGCTCTGACAACGACACTCACTCATACACGGATACGCACACTTGTCCAACTTCGAGGACCAGCAGGTGGAGACCCCTGGTCCAGGTCTCCGGCATCAGGCGGACCCAGTCGTCGGTGACCACCTTGGTGGTGGTGTTGGCGGGTTCGGCGAAGGTGCGGGTCGGGCCCTTGAGGGTGGCGGTGCGGGCGCCGTCCGTGAAGGTGGCGATGACCGCGCCCTTGCCGTCGCGCAGCACCGAGCGCGCCGGGTCGTTCAGCCGTTCCCAGGTCTGCTTGCCGGTCGCCCCGCCCGAGTTGTGCAGGTTCTCGGTGATGGTCTGGGCGGGCGGGAGCTTCGCCTGCTCGTCCTTGCGCAGTGCGTAGGTGAAGTAGGCGCTGCCCGCGAGCAGCGCCAGGACCGTCACCGTGTGGACGACGGGGCGGTTGCGCTTCGGCATGGTGGGGGCTCCAGGAATGCGTCGAATGCGGGCGGGTTCAGGCGGACGGCCAGCCACGGCTTGTCCTTCGGGAGTGTGTGCGGCTCGTTGAAGCCGTAGGCGAAGGAGATCTGCGCGACCTTGACGCCCTTGACGTCCATGACCAGCGGGGTGTTCGCCTCCTTCGCGGTGCGGGCGGAACCGGTGTGCTTCAGGCCCGCGGCGTCCAGGGCGTCGAGGGTGCGCTTCACGCCGTCGTAGCCGTGGTCGAGGCTGTGGTTGGAGGCGGTGGAACCGGTGTCGTAACCGAGGTCCTTGATGGTCCCCGCCTCCTGCGGCGGCACCTGGAAGTCCGGGAAGCCCTCGAACGGCCCCCGCGCCGGGCCCATCACCGGCTCGAAGTGACAGATCGCCAGGTCGGCCTTGCTGATCAGCGGCTTGATGCCGGCCGTCATCGGCCCGAAGTCCATGCCGTCCACGCCCTTGCCCGTGCGCTCGGCATCCTTGCGCGCCTGGTCGACCAGTTCGGGGTGCATGAGGATGTCCCCGGCGGCCGCGACGGTGAAGGAGCGCCCGCCGCCCTGGGCTCCGGCGTCGTCCGAGAGGAGTCCGCAGCCGGAGACGGTGGCGAGGAGGGAGAGCGGGGTCAGCACGGACAGCAGGGACAGCAGGGTCCGGCTGCGGCGTCTGTTCACCGGGATATCTTGATACGACCATGAGAGCCCATCGCTCACGCTTCATCACGATTGCGACGCTGCTGCTGGTCGTCGCCGGTCTCGCGGCCGGTCTCACCGTCCTGCTGCGCACCCCGGGCGGCGCCGCGCACGACGGCCGCGGGCCCGCGCCGGAGGGGGCCGAGCAGATCGACCTGGCCCGCGAGGTGGCGGACTACACGAGCCGGTTCGCTCCTGGCCGGGGCTATCTGCCGCCCGGCCGGGCCGACCGCGAGGACATCGCCGCGGCCATCGGTCTGCTGCTCGACGGCCACCGCGCTCAAGCCGAACAGCGGCTGTCCCAGCGGGACTTCACCGTGCGCACGGTCGTCGACCGGCCCTCCGGCCACCGCTATACCGAGGTCGCCGACCGCACCGACTCCGCCGCGACCCCGCGCGGCTGGGGCCGGGTCTACCTCGATCTGGACCACCGTCCGAGCTGGTCGGTGCAGGTCCCGCATCCCGGCTTCGACCTCGGCACCGAGCAGCTGGGCGTGCGGGTGCTGCGCGGCTCACCCGGCGGGATCCTCGTGATCGCGGGAGCACACCGCAAAGCCGGGGTCGGCAACGCGGCGGACGTGGCACACCGCGAGGACACCGTTTTCCACGCCATCTGCGCCGAGCTGGCCCGCCGCGGGATGCCCGGGATCCAGGTGCACGGCTTCGCCGCCTCCGCCGTGCCCGGCTACGACGTGGTCGCCTCCACCGGGGCGGGGTCGGCCGGCCGGAGCGACGGCCGGGAGCTGGCCGACGCCCTGCGCGGTCACGGCTTCCGGGTGTGCCGGGCCTGGGTGCGGTCCTGTCCGCTGGAGGGTCTGACGAACGTGCAGGGCCAGGTGGCCGACGCCGACCATGTGCCGTTCCTGCACGTCGAGTTCTCCCCCGGGGTGCGTGCGGGCGGGCCTCCCGCAGAGCGCGCGGCCGCCGCGATCGCCGCGATCACGGGCCGCTGGGCCGCGACACACCCGACACCCGTGACACACTGACTCTGCTACGCAGGCGACACCACAGGGCTGTTCCGGAACATGACGAACACCAAGGGCGGGACGGACGTGACGGACGGGCCCCTCCCCCTGATCGTCGTCGACGGCGCGAACGTCGTCGGGTCGGTGCCCGACGGCTGGTGGCGCGACCGCCGCGGCGCCGCCGAGCGCCTGCGCGACCGGCTGGCGCCCTTGGCCCGGTCCGGTGTGGCCGGCCTGCCCGGTCCGCTGGAGCTGGTCCTGGTGGTGGAGGGCGCGGCCCGGGGCGTGGAGTCGGTGCCCGGGGTGCGGGTCGAGGACGCGCCCGGCAGCGGCGACGACCGCATCGTGGACCTCGCGGCGGCGGCCGGCGAGCGCCCGTGCCTGGTCGTCACGGCCGACCGCGAACTGCGGCGCCGGGTCCGGGAACACGGCGCACAGGTCACCGGCCCCCGCACGGTACTGGGCTGATCCCGGGGTCCACACGGTACCGGGCCCGGAACCCGGCGCCCGCACGGGAACGGGCCGAGAACACGGCGCGCCCCGCCCATACAGCCCGCGCAGGCTGCCCCACCGGCGCCGGCTCTCCGAGGGGCCGCCCGGTGAGGACCGCTACGGAGTGTTCCCGGCGGGCGGCCGCCTGGGCTCTCCGGTGGCGGTCTGCCGGCCCGGGGCCAGCCGGCTGTGGGTGCGGCCGTAGAGGAAGTAGACGGCGAAACCGATCACCATCCAGATCACGAACCGCAGCCAGGTCTCGGCCGGCAGGTTGAGCATCAGCCACAGCGAGGCGCACACCGACAGCACCGGGATGACCGGGACCCACGGGGTGCGGAAGGCGCGCGGCAGGTCCGGGCGGGTCCGGCGCAGGATGACCACGCTGATCGCGACGACGACGAACGCGAAGAGCGTGCCGATGTTCACCAGTTCGGCCAGCTCGCTCAGGCTGGTGAAACCGGCGACGATCGCGATGATCACGCCGAGCAGGATGGTCGGCCGGTGCGGGGTCCGGAAACGCGGGTGGACACGGGAGAAGAAGCGCGGCAGCAGTCCGTCGCGGCTCATCGCGAAGAACACCCGGGTCTGGCCGAGCAGCAGGATCATGCACACGGTGGTCAGGCCGACGGCGGCGCCGAAGCTGATCACACCCGCGTACCAGGGGTGCCCGATGGCCTTGAAGGCGTCGGCGAGCGGGGCCTCCACGGACAGCCTGGAGTACTTCTCCATGCCGGTGACGACGATGGAGACGGCCACGTACAGCAGGGTGCAGATGAACAGGGAGCCGAGGATGCCGCGCGGCATGTCCCGCTGCGGGTTGCGGGTCTCCTCGGCGGCCGTCGCGACGATGTCGAAGCCGATGAAGGCGAAGAACACGACCGAGGCGGCCGTGAAGATGCCCATCACACCGAAGTTCGCGGGCGCCCAGCCGAAGATCAGCTGGATCAGCGGGGCTTTCAGGTTGCCGCCGGCCGGCACAGGCTGAGGGTGCGGAATGAACGGCGAGTAGTTGCCGGCCCTGACGAAGAAGGCACCGGCGACGATCACGATGAGGACGACGACCACCTTGATGGCGACGACGAGCGAGGTGATCCGGGCCGACAGTTTCATGCCGAGGACGAGGATGGCGGTGAGCACCAGCACCAGGGCGGCGGCGAGGATGTCGAAGCCGAACCCGGTCGCGGTGTCCCGGCCGGCCAGGTAGTCCGGCAGATGCCAGCCGGCGTTGTCCAGCAGCGAGCGGATGTACCCGGACCAGCCGACGGCCACCACCGCCGTGCCGAGCGCGAACTCCAGGACCAGGTCCCAGCCGATGATCCAGGCGGGCAGCTCGCCCAGGGAGGAGTAGCTGAACGTGTACGCCGAGCCCGCCACCGGGACCGTGGACGCGAACTCGGCGTAGCAGAGGGCGGCGAGCGCGCAGACCACGCCGGCCACCACGAAGGCCAGCGACACCGCCGGGCCGGCGTTGTTCTTGGCGACCTGCCCGGTGAGGACGAAGATGCCCGTGCCGATGATGACACCGACGCCGAAGACGGTCAGGTCGAGCGCGGAGAGGGACTTCTTGAGCGAATGCTCCGGCTCCTCGGTGTCCTGGATGGACTGCTCGACGTTCTTCGTCCTGAACAGCGCGCTGCTCACGTCCTGCCTCCCACGCTTGGGGACCTCGCCGATGGCCCGTCATGATCGAGAGGGTCGGGATGCGTATGCCCCGGCACAGGCAGGTTCACGCAAGCGGGCCGGTTCCGCCACCGCAAGGAGTGGCGTCACCGGCCCGTCGCGGGGCGCTCGCCGTCAGTCGCGCGCGGGCTCCACCGAGTCGACCTCGGCGGCCGTACGGTCGAACCGGCCGTCCAGCTTGGCGACCAGCCCGGTGACCTGGCGGGCGATGTCCGGGGCGGTCAGGCCGATCTCGGCGAGGACCTCGCCGCGGGAGGCGTGGTCGAGGAAGCGCGGCGGGATGCCGAAGTCGCGCAGCGGCACGTCCACGCCGGCGTCGCGCAGGGCCTGGGCGACCGCGGAGCCGACACCGCCGACCCGGCTGTTGTCCTCCACGGTGACGACGACCCGGTGCCGCTCGGCGAGCGGGGCCATGGCCTCGTCGACGGGCTTGACCCAGCGCGGGTCGACCACCGTGGTGGAGATGCCCTGCTTGTCGAGCAGGCCGGCGATCTCCAGGCACATCGGGGCGAGGGCGCCCACGGAGACGAGCAGCACGTCCGGCCGGTCGGTGCCGGGCTCGCGGAGCACGTCCATGCCGCCGATGCGGCCCACGGCGGGTACGGCGGGGCCGACGGCGCCCTTGGAGAAGCGGACGACGGTCGGCGCGTCGTCCACCGCGACGGCCTCCCGCAGCTGGGCCCGCACCTGCTCGGCGTCCCGCGGGGCCGCCAGCCTGAGGCCCGGCACGACCTGCAGGATCGACATGTCCCACATGCCGTTGTGCGAGGCGCCGTCCGTTCCGGTGACACCGGCCCGGTCGAGCACGAACGTCACCCCGCACCGGTGCAGGGCCACGTCCATGAGGACCTGGTCGAAGGCGCGGTTGAGGAAGGTGGCGTAGACGGCGAAGACGGGGTGCAGCCCGGCATGTGCCAGGCCGGCCGCCGAGACGGCGCCGTGCTGCTCGGCGATGCCGACGTCGTAGATCCGGTCGGGGAAGGTGTCCGCGAACTTCTTCAGGCCGACCGGCTGGAGCATGGCCGCCGTGATCGCCACGATGTCGTCGCGCTCCTTGCCGAGCTCGACCATCTCGTCACCGAAGACGGAGGTCCAGTCGGCACCGGAGGCCTTGATCGGCAGGCCGGTGTCGGGGTGGATGGGGCCGATGCCGTGGAAGCGGTCCGCCTCGTCCTGCAGGGCGGGCTGGTAGCCGCGGCCCTTCTCGGTGAGGCAGTGCACGATGACCGGGCCGCCGAACCGCTTGGCCCGGGCCAGGGCGGACTCCAGGGCCTCGATGTCGTGGCCGTCGATCGGGCCGACGTACTTCAGGCCCAGGTCCTCGAACATGCCCTGCGGTGCGATGAAGTCCTTGAACCCCTTCTTCGCCCCGTGCAGGGTCTCGTACAGCGGCCTGCCGACGACCGGGGTGCGCTCCAGGAGTTCCTTCGTCCGGGCGAGGAAGCGCTCGTACCCGTCCGTCGTGCGCAGGGTCGCCAGGTGGTTGGCGAGGCCGCCGATGGTCGGGGCGTACGACCGCTCGTTGTCGTTGACGACGATGACCAGCGGGCGGTCCTTGGCGTCGGCGATGTTGTTCAGCGCCTCCCAGGCCATTCCGCCGGTGAGCGCCCCGTCGCCGATGACCGCCACGACATGGCTGTCGCGTTTCTTCAGCTCGTTGGCCTTGGCGATGCCGTCGGCCCAGCCGAGGACCGTGGAGGCGTGGCTGTTCTCGATGACGTCGTGCTCGGACTCGGCCTGCGAGGGGTAGCCCGACAGGCCGCCCTTCATCTTCAGCTTGGAGAAGTCCTGCCGGCCGGTGAGCAGCTTGTGCACGTAGGACTGGTGGCCGGTGTCCCACAGCACCTTGTCCTTCGGCGAGTCGAAGACGCGGTGCAGGGCGATGGTCAGCTCCACCACGCCGAGGTTGGGGCCGAGGTGGCCGCCGGTCTTGGAGACGGCGTCGACGAGGAAGGTGCGGATCTCCTGTGCCAGCTGGTTCAGCTCCTCCAGGCTGAGCCGGTCCAGATCGCGCGGTCCCGTGATGCGGGTCAGCAGCGGCACCCGTGCCTCCTTGCAGTAGAGCTGATCGAGCTTTCGCCGGGCTCGCCCGAGTCTAATGTTCATGCTTTGCACGACACGACAGCGCCCGGCACGTTTCGGGTGCCGGGCGCTGTGCCGTGCCGGGGGATCAGGCGTTACGCCCGACCGGCGGTCTTCTGGGTCTTGCGCGTCACCGCGTCGATGACGACGGTCGCCAGCAGGACACCACCGGTGATCATGTACTGGACCGGAGAGGCGATGCCCTGCAGGGCGAGGCCGTACTGGATCGAGACGATGACCAGCACGCCGAGCAGCGCGTTC
The DNA here is from genome assembly GCF_042891825.1 of Streptomyces sp. NPDC001852. NCBI lineage: Bacteria > Bacillati > Actinomycetota > Actinomycetes > Kitasatosporales > Streptomycetaceae > Streptomyces > Streptomyces sp. NPDC001852. The sequence goes on along the minus strand of NZ_JBIATN010000017.1, from coordinate 186,114 downwards.
CAGGTGCGGCCCCGGCCGCCGAAGAGGGACGTACCGCCGATCACGGCCGCCGCGATCGCGTTCATCAGCAGGTCACCGCCGCCGGCGCCCTGGTTGGCGGACGCGATCTTGGAGGCGATGAACAGACCGCCGATCGCCGCGAAGGTACCGGAGATGGCGAACACCGAGATCCGGACCATGTCCACGTTGATACCGGCACGACGGGAGGCCTCGACGCTGCCGCCGAGCGCGAAGACCTTGCGGCCGTAGCCGGTGCGGCGCAGCACGAAGTCCGTGATGAACAGCACGGCGATGAAGACCACCACGGCCAGCGGCAGGCCCTTGTACTGGTTGAAGACGACCGCGGCGGCGAAGGCGACGACGCCCAGCAGCACGGTGCGCAGGATGGTCTCGCTCAGCGGGCGGGACGGCACGCCGGCGGCCTCGCGGCGCTTGTTGCCGAAGTAGGAGCTGACGAAGAACAGCACCGTCACCGCGATGGCCAGGCCGTAGGCGGCGGCCACGTCGGAGAAGTAGTAGCTGGTCAGCTTGGCGACCAGACCGTTGTCGTTCAGGTTGATCGTGCCGTTGTCGCCCAGGATCTTGAGCATGAGGCCGTTCCAGAACAGCAGACCGGCCAGGGTGACCGCGAAGGCGGGTACGCCGATCTTCGCGAAGAAGAAGCCCTGCAGCGCGCCCGCGACCGTGCCGGTGAGGATCGACAGCACCAGGGCCAGGATCTCGTTCATGCCGTGGGTGACGTTGAGCACCGCGAAGGTGGCGCCCGCGACACCGGAGAGCGAACCGACCGACAGGTCGATCTCGCCGAGCAGCAGGACGAACACGATGCCGACGGCGATCATGCCCGTGCCGACCATGGCGACGGAGATGTCGGACAGGTTGCCGGCCGTGAGGAAGTTGGAGTTCAGGCTCTGGAAGATGATCCAGATGATCGCCAGACCGAGGACGACCGGGATGGAGCCGAGGTCACCGGCCTTCATCTTCCGCTTGAACTCGGTGACGTAGCCCGCGAGGCCCTGCTCGCGCACCAGCAGACGGGGGTCGACCGCGACGTCGGCGCCGCGTGCCGCCTCGGGGTTCTCCACCGCGTGGTCCTCGGGGGGCGTGGAGGTCTTGTCGATGCTCACTTCTTGATCTCCCCATTGGAGCGCGCCGCACGACGGGTCACGGCGTTGTCCGTGGCGCCGGTGATGGCGGAGATGATCTCTTCCTGCGAGGTCGACTTGACCTCGAAGACGCCGTTGTTACGGCCCAGGCGCAGGACGGCCACCTTGTCGGCGACGGCCTTCACATCGGCCATGTTGTGGCTGATGAGGATCACGGCGTGACCACGCTCCCGCAGCCGTTCCACCAGGTCGAGGACCTGCGCGGTCTGCTCGACGCCGAGGGCGGCGGTGGGCTCGTCGAGGATGACCAGCTTGGGCTCGCCGAGCATGGAGCGGGCGATGGCCACGGTCTGGCGCTGACCGCCGGAGAGCGACGCGATCGGGATGCGGACGCTCGGGATGCGGATCGACAGCGTGGTGAGCAGCTCGCGGGAGCGGCGCTCCATCTCGACCTCGTCCAGGACACCGCGGCGGCGGATCTCCCGGCCCAGGTAGAGGTTGCCGACCACGTCGATGTTGTCGCACAGCGCGAGGTCCTGGTAGACGGTCGCGATGCCCAGGTTCTGGGCGTCGTGCGGCTTGCTGATCTGGACGGCCTTGCCTTCCCATTCGATGACGCCCTCATCGATGGGGTGAACGCCGGCGATCGTCTTGACCAGCGTGGACTTTCCGGCACCGTTGTCGCCGACCAGGGCGACCACCTCACCGGCGTGGACCTCAAGCTCTACGTCGGTGAGCGCCTGAACGGCACCGAACCGCTTGGAGACCCCGCGCAACGCCAGCACGGGCGTAGCGGACACGTGAACCATCTCCTTCGCCGCCTGACCCGGCGGGAGGTTGTGCAGAAGTTTGGGGGGTGTTCCGTCCGGCGCCCCGCAAACGAGCTTGCGGGGCTGTCTGATGCGCGGGGCGCCGGCGGAGCTGTGGAGGCCTTTCCCGCTAAGGGAATTCAAGAGTGGATTCCCTTGGGTGGAAAGGCGCGTGGGACTGCTACTTCAGGCCGATCTTGTCGCAGGCCGCCTTGTACTGCGAGGTGCAGATGTCGGCGACCGTGTAGATGCCGTCCTTGATGACGGTGTCCTTGATGTTGTCCTTGGTCAGCGCGGTGACCGGCACCAGGACGGAGGGCACCTGCTTGGTGGTCGGGCTGTCGACCTTGTCCTTGGCGACGGAGTCGAGCGACTTGCCCTGGGCGAGGTCCACGGCCATCTCGGCGGCGGCGGCGGCCTCGGGAGCGTACGGCTTGTAGACGCTCATGTACTGCTCACCGGCGACGATGCGCTGGACACCCGCGAGCTCCGCGTCCTGGCCGGTGACCGGGATGTTGGAGATGCCGGCGGCCTTGAGGGCGGTGATGATACCGCCGGCCATGCCGTCGTTGGCGGAGTAGACGCCGATGATGTTCTGCTTGCCCAGAGCGGAGATGGCGCCCTCCATGTTGGAGTTGGCGTTCTCCGGCTTCCACTCCTTGGTGTCGTACTCCTTGCCGACGTTCACCTTGCCGTCGAGCACCTCGTGGGCGCCCTTCTTGAACTGCGCGGCGTTCGGGTCGGTGGAGGAGCCGTTCATCATGACGATCTTGCCGGACTTGGCCTTGGAGCCCAGGGCCTTCAGCAGGGCCTCGCCCTGGGTCTTGCCGACCGTCTCGTTGTCGAACGAGGTGTACGCGTCGATCGGGCCCTGCGCCAGGCGGTCGTAGGCGACGACCGGGATGCCGGCCTGCTTGGCCTTGTCCACGGAGTTCTTGATCGCCGCGGCGTCCACCGCGTCCACGATCAGCACGTCCACCTTGTTGGTGATCATGGTGTCGACCTGCTGGTTCTGCAGCGTCGCGTCCTGCTTGGCGTTGGCGTAGACGATCTGGCCCTTGCCGTTGGTGAGCTCCTTGACCTTCTTCTCGATCAAGGGGCGGTCGAACTTCTCGTAACGGGCGGTCTGGTTCTCCGGCAGGAGCAGACCGACCTTGATGGCGTCGCCCTTCTTGGGGCCGGAGGACTTGGCGGAGCCACCACCGGACTCCTTGGCGCTGCCACAGGCGGCGAGAGAGACGGCCATGGCACCAGCAGCAACGGCGAAGGCCGCACGACGCATACGCGTGTTCACTTCAGAAACCTCCCTGACGAGGCCGCGTCGTTGCGGCCGAGGTGGCTGGAAGTCAACTCGGCCACACGTGCGACGTCAAGAAGTAAATCCTTAACGAGATGGCAACGGTGCCATCCGTTCTCTAAGTGAAGGCAGGGGCCGCCATGGACAACGACCCTTCCAAAAGGGTCGAATCGCCCATCTCGCTGAGGGCGAGGGCGAGCGCTCCGAGCACCTCGGCACGGCCGCCAAGCGCCCCCGGGAGAACGGACAGTTGGCGCGCCGCGCTGGGGATGGCATAGCGGCCGACGGACTCCCTGATGGGCCCGAGCACCAGCTCACCGGCCTCGGCGAGATCACCGCCGAGGACCACCCGGCTCGGGTTCAGCAGATTGCAGAGATTGGCCACTCCACTGCCGATGTGGCGGCCGACGTCGGCGATCACCCGACGGCAGCCCGGGTCTCCGTCCCTGGCCAGCCGTACGACGCCTTCCATGGTCAGGTCGGGGCCGTGGCTGGGCTGGAGCAGCGGGAGCACATAGCGCGCGGCCGCGAACGTCTCCAGGCAACCGCGGTTCCCGCAACGGCAGACCGGGCCGGATTCGTCGAGTGTAATATGACCGATTTCTCCGGCGGTGCCACCAGGGCCGCGGTAGATCTTCCCGTCGATCACCAGACCGGCGCCGACACCGCTCGCGACCTTGATGTACGCCAGGTCCCGGACGCCCTTCCCGCTGCCCCAGACCAGTTCGCCGAGCGCACCGAGGTTGGCGTCGTTGTCCACGTGCACGGGCACGCCGAGCCGCTCGCGCAGCTCCTCGGCGGGCTTGGTGCCGCCCCAGCCCGGCAGGATCGCGGTGGACCCCAGGGTCCCCGACTCCACGTCGATCGGGCCCGGCACGCCGAGCCCGACGCCGGCCACCTTGGACCGGTTCACGCCCGTGGCCGCGATCAGGCGGCTGACCAGCTCCTCCGCCCGGTCGAAGCCCTGTGCGGCGGAGGCGTCGACGTCCAGCGGTTCGGCCTCCTCGGCCAGCACCTGGTGGGCGAGGTTCCCGATCGCGACGCGCAGATGGGTGTGCCCGAAGTCGACGCCGATCACGATCCCGGCGTCCCCGCTGAGAGAGACGCTGCGGGCCCGCCGCCCGCCCGCCGACGTGGGTGTGACCTCGACGGTTCCGCCGTCCTTCAGCTCCCGCACGATGTTGGAGACGGTCGCGGCGGACAGACCGGTCGTCCGCGCGATCTCCGCCTGTGTGAGGGATCCGGCAAGGCGCACGGCCCGTACGACCCGCTCCAGGTTGGCTCGGTGCAGCGACGACTGCGACCCTGGAGTCTCCACGACGACCTCCTGAGCGCGGGGCCGCTTCGGCGAGGCCCCGCGTATGTCCAACTAGTGAACTCTAAGCTGAGCCGTTCGGGGTGACTCCCGTCAAGAGGTTGAACCCTCGCATGCGCCTCACCGGCCCACAAGCGTGTGCCGGCCACCGAGCGCTGTCGGCCCGGGCGTCGGGCGGGCGGACGGGGCAGGTCGCGGGAACAGACGGACTCCGAAAAAGCCACCGCGTTCTTTCCTGACTACTTTCCGAGCCTGTTCCAATCATTTCCTTGACAGCGTCGACAATCTGCTTGGAGAATCTCCACACGAATCGTTGAGCGGCCGACCGAGGGAGCACAATGTATGCCATCCCCCTGACCGCCGAACAGGACAGCATGCTGTTCCTTGACGCAATTTTCGGGCCCGGAATCTTTCACAACATCAGCTTCGGTCTCCCGGTTCCGGACGGCGTGGACGACGACGCCGTCGCGGCGGCGGCAGGGCAGCTGGTGGCGCGGCACGATTCCCTGCGCAGCTCGCTGATCGGTACGTCAGCCCTGGTACGAGATCTGGGCTGCGAGGCACCCGTACTGCACCGGACACCGGCCGGGCCATCGGACACCGCGGCCGCCGTGATCAGCCGCAGAAACGCCCTCCGGGACGTGAAGACGGCCCCGGGCCCGGTGCACCTCGAACTCGTCGGGGAACCGGGCGGCCGTTCCCGCCACCTTCTCGGAATGGTCGACCATTTTGCGTCGGACGGTTATTCCACTCGTATTTTGCATGCCGACCTGAAGACTTTGCTGGGCGGCCGGGAACCAGCTCCCGCTGTCTCCTTCTGGGAACTACAGCGGCAGCGGCGCGCAAAATCCGGAAGGGCGGAGCGGGAAATCGCCCACTGGAAGGAGGCGCTGGGCGGCGTCACCGGACTGAACGGTTTCATGCCGCGCACGCCCGACCGCTCGGACTACGTCTGTTCCCAGATCGACCGGGACATCGCCGGTGACGGCCCCGATCGTGCGGTACGTCACCTGGTGGAGGTCGGCGGGGGCACTCCGTTCACCGTGATCGCCGTCCTGCTGGCCGTGGCACTGTGGCGCCGGACCGGGCGCACGGGCATCCTGCTCAACACCCCCGTGTCGACCCGGAAGGGTGCGGCCGACTGGGAGACCGTGGGCAATTTCGCCATCGACCGGCCGATCCCGTGCCGGATCGACCCCGACCAGCCTGTCGCCGCGCTGATCCACCGCGTCCAGCTCGACACCCTTCAGGCGATGCGGCACTGCCGGGTCAGCGTGCCCGAGCTGGCCGGCGAGGTGCCCGAGTACGCCGCATCCCTGCTCGCGCCCGGCGCGGACTACCTCCAGCTCCATGTCGACGTGGACGTGGACCCCGCTGTGTCCCCGAGTTCGGCTTGCTCCACCGAGCCCGTCCGGCTGTGTCCCTTCCGGCCCGCCCACGACCTGACGGTCACCACCCTTCGCTTCGAGATCAGCCGGGCCGGGCTCGCCACCCGTAGCTTCTTCGGCGGACCGCCGGACGGGCTGGAACGTGCGGCCGAACTGCTCACCGACGTACTCGCCCTGCTGGAGACGGTGGGCGACGGCAGGGGTACGGCCGGAGCCCTCGCCGACACCCTGGACGTCCCGGGCGACCGCGCCGGCCGCCCACCGGTGTCCCTGAGGACCGGTGGCCACTGAGCCGGCCGGGGTGACCGGGCGGTCGGAGCCCGGCCCCGGCCGCCCGCTCACCCGACGCACCGGACGGGACGGCTCACCGCGAGGTCCCACGGGACGCTCCGGCCTTCCGGGAGAACAGAGGCTTCAGGGCCCGGTCCCGGTCCCAGGCCGCCGCGAGACTGCCTGCGACCACGCAGTACATGACACCGCCGCTGCCGTCGAAGGCGTTGGTGAGGACCACGCCCGTGCGGGTGGCCGGGTCATAGGCGACGCCGGCGTCCGTGAGGGCGCGGTGCGCGGCGGTGAAGGACGGCGTCGTCCAGCCCTCGGGCCAGACCCGCTCGAGGATGACGCGATCCTTGCCGAAGCTCCCGCCCACGACCCGATGGCCGATGCGGCCGTAGATGTGGGTGGACCCGGTGACCCGCCCGTTGTACTCGGTGAACAGCACCTCACGGTCCGGGGTGACGATCGCGTCCGGGCTGAGGACGCCCCGGTAGCCGATCGCGCGCAGGGCGTGGGCGAGTCGGCGACCGCCGGCGACGATCTTCTCCATGACGTTCGGCTCCAGCCCCTGGCTCGGCATGATCTGCCCGACCGCGTACGGGGCCGACAGCAGCTCGCCGTCCCCCAGGAGTTCCACGCCGTCGTCCCCCAGCAGGAACTCCGCGAAGAACGCGGAGCTGTCGCGGGCGTACCGTTCGACGATGGGACGGCCCTTCCCGCCGGCCGTCAGCCACGCCCACCGCTCGCGCACGTACGACCGCACGTCCGCGCGGCCGGACACCCTGACCACGCGCCGGGCGCCGATGGCCCGGAAGGACTCCCCCGACGTCAGGACCTCGTTGCCGCGGCCGCCGGAGAGGAAGTCGTGCTTGACGACCACCGGGCCGCCCGGCAGGAGCTCGGTGATGGCCTGCTCGGCCACCTCCGGTCCTGTGCACACCGCCCCCTCGGGCACCGGCAGGCCGATGCCGCCGGCGATGGTCCGGAACGCCGACTTGCTGTTGACCATCACGCCACCGGCCTGGTCGACGAAGCCGTGGCCGGGCATGGCTGACTGCACGCCGAGGGCCCGGGCCAGCCGGGCGACGGCGACGTCCGGCCACAGCGCCGAGAAGTGGGTCACCTCCCGGCCGCCCACCGCCTCCTCGAGCGCCTCCACGAACTCCGGGTCGGCGAGCCGGGACGGCGACAGCGTGCCCTGGCTGCCGTCGTGGGCCGGCGGCACCACGACGCGCAGGCTCTCCCGGGGCACCCTCGTCAGCGAGGTCACGTACTCCAGGAAGGCCTCCTCGGGGTGCACCGGCAGGACGAGGATGTCGCCGGGGCGGGCGAACCAGGCGATGCGCTGCACCCACCAGCCGGTCCAGCCGCGGTCGTCCCGCACGTCCTCGCTGAAGTCGTTGCCGATCAGGACCCGTGTCGTATGCCCGGTGTCCTGCTCCGGCCACTCGCTGTCGGCGCCCGTGTACGGCAGGGTCAGCATCGCGTCTCCTGTTCGATCAGATCGGCCATGGTGGCGACGGTGGGTGCGGCGAGGAACTCCATGAGGGGTACGTCCACGTCGAACTCCTCCTCGATCGCGGCGACCATCTCCAGCAGGCGGATCGAATCTCCTCCGCCTGCCATGAAGTTGCCGTGCAGGGCAACCTCGGAGACGCCCAGAACCCTGCCCCAGATCCGGGCCACCGCCCGCTGCACCGGCGTGTGCGGGACGTCGTCCGTCGGGGCCGTCGTGGTCTCGGGCCGCGGGAGCCGGGCGCGGTCGAGCTTGCCGGTCGGTCCGAGCGGCAGCCGGTCGAGGGCGACGATCCGCTGCGGGACGGCGTGGTCGGGCAGGGTGCGCGTGAGGTAGCCGTGCAACTCCTCGGTGTCGGGCGGGAATCCGGTGGCCGGCGTGACGTAGCCGATCAGCCGCGGTGCCGGGGCCTCGCCGTCGAGGACGACGACGGCTTCCGCCACCGTGGGATGGCCGCGCAGCACCGCTTCGATCTCGCCGGGTTCGACGCGGTACCCCCGGATCTTGATCTGCCGGTCCTTGCGCCCGTGGAAGACCAGGGCTCCGTCCGCCCTGCGCCGCAGCAGATCGCCGGTGCGGTACGAGACGTAGGCGTCCGCGGTGCCGCCGAACGCGACGGTCGTCGTCTCCGGACTGTTCCAGTAACCGCGTGCCACACGGGGGCTGAGGACCTCCAACTCGCCCATGATCTCAGTCGGTCGGGCGTCTTCGTCGAGCAGGCGGATGCGCACGCCCTCGACGGGGTGTCCCACGGGCAGGGCCGTCCCGGCGAGGTCCGCGGGATCTGCCAGGTACTGGAGGACGACGGTGCACTCGGTCGGCCCCAGGCCGTTGACGAGCCGGCTGCCCGGCGGGAAGAGGGCGCGGAACCGCGCGAGGTCGCGGGGCACCGCTTCCTCGCCGCCGAGCACCACGACCCGGATCTTGGCCAGTGTCTGCTCGGGGCGCGTCGCGTCCTCGGGGAGATCGCCGACCAGGTGCCGGAACAGCGTCGGTGTGCAGTGCAGTACGGAGCACCCGGTCTCCGCCAGCCGCCGGCGCAGTTCGGGTGCGGGCAGCAGGGGGTCCACGACGTGCACGGCTGCGCCGGTCAGCAGCGCGCCGTAGACATCCATCACGTTCGCGTCGAAGGTGTAGCGGGCCAGCAAGGGTATCCGGTCGCCGGGGCCGAGGCGGACCCGCGCGGCGTAGACGAGCGCATGGGCCAGCACGTTGCCCTGGGTCTGCACCACTGCCTTGGGCGCTCCCGTGGAACCGGAGGTGTGCAGCAGGTAGGCGGGCGCCTCGGGATCGAGTCGCGGCGGCTCGGTGGCGGGCCCGGCGGAGTCCTCCGGCCGGCCGAGCGGGATCACGCGCGTCCCGTGCGCCAACGCCTGTGCCCTGCCGGTGAGTCGGGTGTCGCAGAGGATCGCGGTGACGTCGGCGTCGGCGAGCAGTCTGGTCAGGCGTCCGTCCGGCTGCCGCGGGTCCAACGGCACGTAGGCGGCGCCTGTCCGCAGCACGGACCAGACGGCGACGACCGCGCCGATGTCGTGCTCGCACAGCAGTGCGACCCGCTGGCCGGATCCGGCGAACCGGCCGAGCCGGGCCGCGACCGCGGCGGACGCCCGGTCCAGTCCGGCATAGGTGAGGGACCCGGAGGCGCCGATCACCGCCGGACGGTCCGGGTGCATCGCCGTGGTGCGGCGGAAGCGGTCCACGAGTGTCTCGCCCGGTCGTACCGGCTCCGGTGGCACGTGCCCCTCGGGCACCGGCAGCCCCCACGCCGCGACAGGCGGCTCGTCCTGCACCCGCACCTCCCGCAGGGGGCGCGCGGGTGCGGCGAGTACACCGGACAGCAGGGTCGCCACATGTCCGAGCAGCCATGCCGCCGTGCTCTCGGTGAACAGCCCGGTGTGGTGACGGAGGACCAGGTCGGTGGCGGTATCGCGCGCGTGCACGGCGAGTGCCGTCTCGGCGGCGGGTGCGGGGTCGTACGGGCCGGGATCGCGGACGTACCGCTGACCGAACACGGCTGCGAGGTCGGCTGTGTGGCCCGGCAATCCGGCGCCGCCGACGAGATGTGCGGCGCGGGTGACGGCGGTACGGACGTGGGTGAGCAGGTCGGTGAAAGGGGCCGCCGGGTCAACGGTCAGGCCGACCGGGGCGACGCCGGTGGGCAGGTCCGCCACGCCGACGACCTCGGCGAGCACGGCTGTGTCCACGCCCACCAACAGCCCACGCTGTCCGGTGTGCCGGTGCAGGACCGCGGCCCACGCGGCGAGGACGGACAGCGCCGCGGGAACACCGGCGGTCAGGCTCAGCTCGTGCAGCCTTGTGGTGTCCACGGCGGCGAGCCGCCGCTCCACCGTGCCGATACCGTGCCGGCCGGTCGCATGGCGAGGCCGGTCGGTGGTGAGTCGCACCGGGGCCACGTCCGCGAGGTACGCCGGCCAGGGGTCGGTTTCAGTCAACTTGGTGCTTTTCATCCTCTCCCCTTGCATCTATGCGTGGTGGTCGCCGTCGATCCCTCCCGCGCGGTGGCCGCCGGCCGCGGCGGCGGTGTCGGCGGCATCGCCGTGCCAGGCGTGCCACAGCCGGGCGTACGCACCCTGTCGTGCCACGAGTTCGTGATGGCTTCCCGCCTCCGTGATCCGCCCGTCCTCCAGGACGACGACACGGTCCGCGTCGTGCGCGGTGTGCAGCCGGTGGGCGATCGCCACGACCGTGCGCCCCTCCAGCACGGCGGCCAGGGCCCGTTCGAGGCGCCGTGCCGCGCGTGGGTCGAGCAGCGAGGTCGCCTCGTCCAGGACGACCGCCCGCGGGTCGGCCAGGACCAGCCGAGCGAGCGCGAGTTGCTGCGCCTGCGCCGGCGTGAGCGGCGCGGCACCCGATCCGATCTCCGTGTCCAGGCCGACCCCCTGGGCCCAGTCCCAGGCGTCGACGGTCTTGAGCGCGTGTTCCAGGTCCGGGTCCGGCGCGTCGGGGCGGGCGAGGCGCAGGTTGTCCCGCAGGGTGCCTCGGAAGACGTGATGTTCCTGGGTGACGAGGGTGATCTGGCGGCGCAGCCTCGCCGGGGACAGCTCGGCCACCGGGGTACCGCCGAGGGTGATCGAGCCGGCGCCGGGCGGGTGGATCCCGGCGAGGAGCCTGCCGAGCGTGCTCTTGCCGGAGCCCGACGGACCGACGACCGCGAGGCGTTCGCCAGGTCTGATCGTCAGATCGATGCCGTGCAGGACATCCTGTCCCGCCCGGTAGGCGTGACGTACACCCTTGAGAACGATGTCGCCGTCCCCCGGCTCCGCGTCTGTCTCGCCGACCGGCCGGCGGGCGTCGTCCGCCGCGTGGGACACGCCCAGGATCCGGGCGAAGGACGCGCCGCCGACCTGGAGCTCGTCCATCCAGAACAGCATCTGGTCGACGGGGGCGATGATCTGTTGCACGTACAGGGTCGCGGCGGTGACGGCCGCGAGCGACACCTGGCCGTGGAGGTACAGCAGGCCGCCGATCAGCAAGGTCGCGGCCACGGGCAGCACGTAACCGGTGTCCGCGATCGGAAGATAGACGCTGCGCAGGTGCAGGGTGCGCCGTTCGGCGGCGTAGGATTCGTCGATGTCCCGGCGCGCGCGCTCGTCACGGTGGCCGCCGAGCCGCAGAGCGTCGACCGTGCGGGCGCCCTCGACGGTCTCGCCGAGACCGCCGGTCAGCCGCGCCCACGCCGCGTTGGCCCGCAGATAGCCGGCTCGGGCGCGGCGCAGGTACCAGCGGGTGGACAGCCACAGAACCGGCACCGCGACCAGGCAGGGCAGCACCAGGAGCGGGTCGGTGAGCACGATGGCGCCGAGGGTCAGGGCGACGGTCGCAGCAGCGGTGAGGGTCTCGGGCACCGCACGCTGGACGGTCGTGGCGAGGACGTCGATGTCCCGGGTGGTCCGGGTGATCAGTTCCCCGGGTCCGGCCCGCTCCACAACGGCCGGCGGCAGCGCGAGAACCCGCTCCACGAACTCCTCGCGGAGCCGGGCCAGCACCTTCTCGCCCAGCCGGATGGAGGTGAACTGGGCGAAGCGGGTGAGGCAGGCCTGGGCGGCTACAGCGGCCAAGATGATCAGAGCGAAGGTGGCCGTACGGTCCACGCCGTGGTCCGCGTCCTGCACCAGCCTGCCGAGCAGTTGCGGTGCGACGAGCCCGGCGACCGTGGCGCCGGCGTGGAGGAGCAGCGAGGCGGCCAGTTCCCGGGGGTGGCCGAGGACGAGGCGCCTGGCGCGGGCGCGGACCTCGCGGCCGTCGGCGACGGGCAGCAGCGTGCGGGGGGCGGGCGGGGTGCTCATGCGGTCGCCACCTCCCGGGTGACGACGGCACGATAGCGGGCGTCCCGGAGCAGCGAGCGGTGGCTGCCCTCCGCGGCGGCGCGGCCGTTCTCCACGTAGACGACGTGGTCCGTGTGGTCCAGTACGAGTGGGCTGGTGGTGAAGACGACGGTGGTCCTGCCGGCGCGGTGTGCGGCCAGCCGACTCGCGACACGTCCCTCGGTATGCGCGTCCAGCGCACTGGTGGGTTCCACCAGGATCAGCGTCTCGGGGTCGGCGACCAGCGCGCGGACGAGGGCAAGCCGTTGCCGCTGTCCGCCGGAGAACTCCCGGTCGCCGGTGATCTCCTGGTCGGGACCGCCGGGCAGGGCGTCGACGATGTCACGGGCACAGGCGATGTCCAGGGCTTGGCTCAGCCGCTGTGCGTCACCGGGCAGGTCGAAGGGGGCGAGTTCGCGGACGAGCGTGCCGGAGAACAGCCGTGCCTGGTGGTCGACGAGGAGGATGCGGCGGCGTACCTCGTCCAGTGGCATCTCGGTCAGCGGAACATCCGCGTACCGCGCGCGCGAGGCGGTGTACCGGCCGAGGCGGTCGGCCAGGTGGTGTGCGTCGGCCGGATCGGCGCAGGCCACGCCGACCAGTCGGCCGGCCGGGACGGTCAGGCCCGCGTCCGGGTCGTGCAGGGTGCCACCGGAGTCGGCGGCGGCCGGCCGCTGCGTGCCGGTGGGCAGCTCACGGGTGAGGGAGAGGAACGAGACGACGTGTCCGGCGCCGACCAGCCCACGGGTCAGCTGGTCCACCATGGTGGTCGCCCTACGCAGTTGCTCGGCGAGGAACACCGCGTAGCCGTAGAAGGCGACCAGAGCGCCGGGGCGGAGCTGCCCGGTGCCGACGAGGTGGGCGCCGAGCCAGACGATGGCCGTGACGAGCAGGCCGGGCAGCAGGATGCGGGCGGCGGCGACGTTGGCCTCCGCGGCCCCCAGCCGGACGGCCTCCCGGCGCACCCGCTGCGAGCGTTCGCGGTAGCGCGCGGAGAACACCGCCTCCCCGCCGATGCCGCGCAGCACCCGCAGACCGTCGATGATGTCGACGGCCAGGTCGGCGAGGGCTCCCTGCTCCTCGCGCAGGCCGCGCTGGCGGGCGTGCAGGCGGCGCATGAGCCCGGCGACGGCCCAGGCGATGAGCGGGACGCCGGCGAGGGCGAGCAGTCCGAGCTGCCAGGAGGCTCCCAGCATGAGGGCCGCGACGACGGCGATGGAGACCACGGCACCGCCTCCGCGGGCGGTGCTCTCCAGCGCCGCGCCGATCCGGGTCACATCGGTGGCGCCGACGCTGACGACGGAGCCGGCGGAGACCCGGTGCGGAAGTTCCGCCCCGAGCCGTGCGGCCTGACGGGTGACCAGCTGAACGGTCCGGTACGCGGTGCCGAACCGGTTGGTGAGCGACCAGCGGTCGCGGAGCATGCCGCTGATCGCCTGGATGACACCGAGTCCGAGGACGGCGGCGCTCCAGCGCACCAGGGCCTGCTGGTCCCGGGCGAGGAGCCCGGCATCGATGCCCCGCCCGATCGCGGCCGGGATCAGAGCCTGCGCCAGAGTGCAGATCACGCCGTTGAGCACGGAGAGTACGACCGACGCACGGTAGGCGCCGGCGACCCAGAGCAGGTAGCCGCGTGCGGAGTCCAGACGGGGTGTTCCGGGATCGGGTTCGGGAAATCGGCTCATGGTGTCCCAGAGGCGGTCGGTCCGGCAGGCGATGCGACCGGATACGCGGTGGCGGGGGCGGAGGCCGGCTTTCCGGCGCAGGCGTCGGCGGCGGCCCGGCACATTCCGGCCGTAGACGGATTGTTTTCGGCCTGATTGGCTAGGACTTGACTCCGGTGGTGAGTCCGTGTTCATAGGGAAGACCGCGCACGGTGGTCACGTCCGCGAATCCGGTCTGGCGCAGCCATTTCTCGTAGTCGGCAGCCGGGTAAGCCATCCCCTGGCCACTCGCCAGGACATTGAAGTAAATGCCGAGACGGGCCGAGAAAAGTCCGCTGGTCTCATCATCGGAAACATTGTATCCGTAGACGAATACCCGTCCGCCGACTGGCAGCGCCTGGTGCGCCTTTTTCAGCATGGCCAGAATCTGATCCTCGGCGAAAATCTCGAGGACATGACTGAAAAGCACACCGTCGGCCCCTGCCGGGAAGGGGTCGGCGAAGATGTCGCCGGCGTGCAGCGTCACCCGGTCGGGGAACGTCCGCTGCCGGGCCAGCCGTGACACGCTCGGCATGTCGAAGACGGTCAGCTGCAGGTGCGGGTGGCGTGCCGCGAGCCGTGCGGAGGTCGTGCCGTCACCGCCGCCCACGTCGAGGAGGTGCCGCACATCGGCGAATTCCGGCCGGTCCGCCAGCGCGTCCACGGAACGGAGCGTGAAGGCGCTCATCGCCCGGTGGAACACCGACTCCAGCTCAGGATTATGAGAAAGCCGCTGGTAGAGGGTGGCTTCGTCACCGGGGTGGTCGGCGAGGGCGACGTTCGTGCCGGCCCGCACCGCCGCCGTCAGATGCCGGAAGGCCGGATAGTAGACCTCCTTCCAGCCCACCAGGATGTGGCTCCAGCTGTCCTCACCTTCCGCGGCGAGCAGGTCCGCGGCGACTCCGGAGTTCGCATAGCGGCCCGCTTCTCGCTCCAGCAGCCCGGTGGCGCAGACCGCCTGGAGCAGCACCCTGAGCTGGTGGGCCGGGACGCCGGTGGCCTCCCGGAGCTGCTCGAAGGACGCCGGTCCGGACGCGGCCAGGAACCGGAACACGCCTAATTCCACCGCGGTCGTCACCGCGTTGAACAAGGCGGGTGCGTTCACCAGAAAGAGGAAGCGTTCGTAAACCGGGTCACCTTCATGTTCGACACTCACGGGCATTCCCCCGTCATCGCAGGTGATGGCTGCCGCGGCAGTACAGCACAGCAGCAAAGGTGCGGTCAACATTTACGCAGGAATCTTTCACATGCCTGTATGCCCCATTTTCGACACTATGTCCGCAGGCGAAATACCGGGGCACTATTGAGATTGAAGCCTGCACAGCTATCATCCACAGGCGCCGCCCTCTCATCCTTGGTTCCGTTCCGATAGAAGCGACAGGGAGAGTCAGCGATGAATTTGAACAGCTTCGACGAATGGTCTCCGCTCAAAGAAGTCGTCGTGGGTTCGGCGGAAAATTACACGTCCCACGAACGCGAGCTGTCGTTCGACCTGTTCTTCCACGACAACATCACGCAGGACAACGTGGGCCGCTCGGAGTGGTACTACCCGCGCCTCACCAGCACCGCCGGGCGTTCCGGCGCCGACCGGCAGCCGATCAAACAGCGCTACGTCGACGAGCTCAACGAGGATCTGGAACTGCTGGCCAAGACGCTGGAGGGGCTCGGGGTGACGGTGCACCGGCCGATGCCCCTGGATGCCGCCACCGCACAGGTGCGCACCCCGGCCTGGGAGGCATCGGTGGTGCCGCCGCTGAACGTCCGCGACAACACGCTCATCCTGGGCGACGAGATCATCGAGACCCCGCCGATGATCAGGTCGCGTTACTTCGAGACACAGTTCCTCACCCCGGTCTTCGCCCGCTACTTCGAGGCCGGCGCGCGCTGGACGGTCATGCCGAGGCCGCTGATGACCGACGCGTCCTTCGACCTCTCCTATGCCCGGACCGCCACCGCCGGCGGGCCGACGGAGCCGATCGAGAACCCCCGGCCGTCGCCCTACGACGTGGGGCTGGAGATGATGTTCGACGGCGCCCAGTGCCTGCGGCTGGGCCGTGACCTCGTCGTCAACATCTCCACGGCCAACCACGCGCTGGCGTGCGACTGGCTGGAACGGCACCTGGCAGGCCGCTTCCGGATCCACCGGGTGCACCGGCTCAGCGACAGTCACATCGACAGCATGGTCCTCGCCCTGCGCCCGGGCACGCTGCTCGTGCGCTCCACGGCCGTGCTCGACAAGCTGCCCGAGGCGCTGCGCTCCTGGGACGCGATCGTCCCACCGGCTCCCCGGGCGAACAACTTCCCGCAGTACGACGACGACGACCTGATCCTCACCAGCCCGTTCATCGACCTCAACGTGCTGTCGGTGTCCCCGGACACCGTGCTCGTCAACGAGGCCTGTCCCGAACTGGCGCACGAGCTGGAACGGCACGGGTTCACCGCGGTTCCCGTAAGGCACCGCCACCGCCGGCTGTTCGGCGGCGGCTTCCACTGCTTCACCCTCGACACCGTGCGTGAGGGCGGCGCCGAGGACTACCTCGCATGACGGTCCTGGACCGAGCACCGGACCAGTCGGCTCCGCGCGCCGTGTTCCGGCCGGGCGCCCATCCGAGAATCCGGGGCGTCGGCACCGCCGTGCCCCCCACGTCCTACACACAGCAGGAACTGCTCGAGGAGTTCCGCATCACCGATCGGCGCATCCGGTCGGTCTTCCGCAACAGCGCCATCGAGCGAAGGAGCCTGACGCTGCCGCCGTGCGGTCCGGACGGCACCCGAGTCCCCGAGAGCCAGGGCGAGCTGCTCGCCAAGCACCTGTCCGGCGGAATGTCCCTGGCGCGCGATGCCGTCGAGGCCTGCCTGCGGGACTGCGGCGCCGACCCCGCGGACGTCGCCCACCTGTGCTGCGTCACCTCAACGGGGTTCCTCACGCCCGGCTTCTCGGCACTGCTCATCAAGAAGTTGGGCCTCAGCAGGCACTGCTCACGGCTGGACGTCGTGGGCATGGGCTGCAACGCGGGCCTGAACGCGCTCGCGTCCGTCGCAGGCTGGGCACACGCCCACCCCGGGCGACTGGCCCTGATGGTGTGCGTCGAGGTCTGCTCGGCGGCCTATGTCTTCGACGGGACGATGCGCACCTCGGTGGTCAACAGCCTGTTCGGGGACGGGGCCGCGGCGGTGGCCGTGACCGGCGGCGGCGGTGACGGCCGGTCCCCTGGGAGTGGTCCGGCACTGCTGCGGTTCTCGAGCTGTCTGATCCCGGAGGCGATCGACGCGATGCGCTACGACTGGGACGAGGACCACGGCAAGTTCAGTTTCGCTCTCGACCCGGAGGTGCCGTATGTGGTCGGGGCCCACGCGGAGACGGCCCTGGCCCGGCTGCTCGACGGGACGGGGCTGCGCACGTCGGACGTGGCGCACTGGGTGATCCACTCCGGTGGCAAGAAGGTCGTCGACTCGGTGCGTGCCAACCTCGGCCTGACCCGCCGGGACGTACGGCACACGACCGGCGTGCTGCGCGACCACGGCAACCTCTCGAGCGGCTCCTTCCTGTTCTCGTACCAACGGCTCGCCGCCGAGGCGTGCGCCCGGGTGGGCGATCGGGGCGTGTTCATGACCATGGGCCCGGGTTCGACGATCGAAATGGCGTTGGTGGGCTGGTGAGTGGAAGGACAGTGCGGTCGTGACGAACGCGATCAAGGACCTGGAAAGGCTGCCCGACGGGCTCGGTGTGTCGGCCGGCATCGACGGCAGGCGCCCGCTGCCCGAGCTGACCGCGGCACTCACCGCGGCATGCGACGGTGTGGAGGACCGCACTGACGAGCGGTCCGTCGTAGTCCTCCGTATCCACGCCACGCGGGACACGGACCGGGCCTGGCCCGGCCCGGTCTCGGTGCGGGACGTGGGCCGGTGGGAGCGTGCGGTACGGCGGCTGGAGCGGCTGCCGGCGATGACCATAGCGGTGGCCGAAGGCACCAGTCGTGGCCCGGCGCTCGACCTGCTGCTGGCGTCGGACTTCCGGATCGGCACGCCCGACCTGGTGCTCGTGCCACCGGTGAACGACGGGCACTTCTGGCCCGGCATGTCGGTCTTCCGCCTGGTGCAGCACCTCGGGGCGGCACGGGCCCGGCAGATCGTCCTGTGGGGCGACGACATCGAGGTCCGCCGGGCCTGCGCTCTCGGCCTCGTGGACCAGGTCAGCGACGACATCCCGGAGGCGATCCGCACCGCGGCCGTCCTCATGGGCCGGATCTCCGACCGGGAGCTGCAGGTGCGCCGCCAGCTCCTGCTGGAAGCGGGCGCCGTGGAGTACGAGGAGGCGCTGGGCATGCACCTGGCCGCCTGCGACCGGGAACTCAGGCGCCTGCGCGCCGCCTCCACCGGTACCCCGCCGGACGGCTCCGGTCCACCCCGACCGGACGGCACCGGCGCCCCGGGCTCCGACGCGCGCTGCGAAGGGGGGCACCGATGACCAAGGCCCCGCCGCGGCACCGCGCTCCCCTGCAAAGCCCTGGCTTCAGCGGCTTCCTGGCCGACGACGCGGCGGTGCTGGCGGAGTTCGCCGGCGCCCAGGAGCGGCTGCTCGCGTCCCTCGCCCCCAAACCGCAACGCGACCCGGCACAGACGTCGGTCGCCGAGGAGGTGTTCGCGCGGACCAGGGCGGCACGCCGGGAGTTCCTCGCGCTGCACACCGACGACGTGTACGACGTGTTGACCGAGCACCGCACGCGTCACCTCCGGCTGCCCGATCTCGTCCGCGCGGCGGCCCGGCGCTTCCCCGGGCTGGTCCCGGACGAGGAGATGATGGCCGCGGAATCCGCTGTGGTGCAGGCCCACAAGGAGGGCCGGGAGATCGACCAGGGCATCTTCTGCGCGGCGGTGCTCGGTTCGCCCGTCGCCGGCCCGCATCTCGTGGACGCGATGCTGCTGCCCGTGGCACGCTCCTTGGACCTGGCCGACAGGTTCCGCGCGATCGGACGCGTGGAGCTGGACTCGGTGCTGGTCGAGCTGCGGGGGGCGGCCGCGCATGTCACCTTCCGCAACGGGCACGCCCTGAACGCGGAGGACAACCGGCTGATCGCCGACCTGGAGACTGCGGTCGACCTGGTCCTGCTGGACGACCGGGTCCGGGTCGGTGTACTGCGCGGTGGCCCCGTCGACCACCCCCGCTACCGCGACCGCAGGGTCTTCAGCGCGGGAATCAATCTCAAGGAGTTGCGCAACGGCCACATATCCTTCGTGGACTTCCTCCTCGGCCGCGAACTGGGCTACCTCCACAAGATGCAGCGCGGGCTGCTCACCGCGCCGGAGCACCGGACCTGGAGCGACCGTACCGTGCAGAAGCCGTGGATCGGTGCGGTGGAGACATTCGCCATCGGCGGCGGCATGCAGCTGCTGCTGGTGCTCGACCGGGTGATCGCCGAGTCCGGTGCGTTCTTGAGCCTGCCGGCCGCCGAGGAGGGCATCGTGCCCGGACTCGGCAACCTGCGGCTGACCCGGGCGACCGGCGCCCGGCTGGCCCGGCGGATCATCCTCGACGGCCACCGGGTGACGGTTCCCTCCTCCGAGGCGGACACCCTGGTCGACGAGGTGGTGCCGTCCGGAGAGATGGACGCGGCGATCGACCGTGCCGTGGACCGGCTGAGCGCGCCCGCCGTGGCCGCCAACCGCCGCATGCTGACGCTCGCCGAGGAACCGCCGGACGCGTTCCGCACCTATCTGGCCGAGTTCGCCGTGACGCAGGTGGTGCGTGCCTACAGCCCGGACGTCCTCGAGAAGGTCGAACGGCGCTGGCAGCGTTCGCGTGAGGCCCATGCGGAGCAGCGGCGATGAGGCCGACCGTCACCCGCCTGGACCGCGCCTCGCTGCACGGATCGCTGCACGACCCCGTGCTGGGGTCCATCGGGTTCCTCAACGAGGTGATGCAACGCCATCCCGGCACCATCTCCTTCGCCCCCGGCGCCCCGCACCCGGACCTGCTCCCGGACACCGGTCTGCAGCGGTACGTCGACCGCTTCGTGGACCACCTGGTCGACGACAGGGGCCTCACCCCGGAGCGGGCCCGCCGGCTGCTGCGCGAGTACGGCCCGAGCCGCGGACTCATCAACGAGCTCGTCGCCGAAGCACTCGCCCGTGACTACGGCATCGCCGCCGGGCCGGGCGCTGTGGTCATCACGGTCGGCGCCCAGGAGGCCATGCTGCTGGTGCTGCGCACCCTGTTCGGCTCCCCGGATGACCTGCTCGCGGTGGCGAACCCCTGCTTCGTGGGCATCACGGGCGCCGCCCGGCTCCTCGACATCGACGTGGTCGGCGTCCGGGAGACCGCCGACGGCATCGATCCGGACTGCCTGGCCGGCCTGTGCGCCGCCGCGCGCGGCGCCGGCCGCCGCGTCCGCGCCTGTTATGTCGCTCCGGACTTCTCCAACCCGGGTGGCGGCCGCATGTCGCTCGCCTGCCGTCAGGAGCTGCTGCGGCTGGCCGAACGCGAGGACTTCCTGGTCCTCGAGGACAACGCCTACGGGTTCACCGCCCCGTCCGGCTGCGAACTGCCCATGCTGAAATCGCTGGACTCGACGGGACGCGTGGTGCACATCGGCACCTTCGCCAAGATCGCCTTTCCCGGCGCCCGGGTCGGCTATGTGGTCGCCGACCAGACCGTGACCGGGCCATGCGGCGGCACGCGGCTGCTCGCGGACGAACTGGCCGTCGTCAAGGGCATGGTGACAGTGAACACTTCACCGCTGTCGCAGGCGGTGGTCGCGGGCATGCTGCTGGATCACGGCGGCTCGCTGATCGCCCTGAGCCGGGACAAGTCCCGGCTCTACCGGCGCAACCTGGAGTGCCTCATCGCGGCACTGGACCGGCACCTGACCGGCGCGGCCCCGGGCGTGCGGTGGAACCGGCCGGACGGCGGTTTCTTCGTCCGCCTGCGGCTGCCCGTCCCCGTCACCACCGGCCTCCTCGAACGGTGCGCCACCGAGTACGGCGTCCTGTGGACGCCCATGGCTCCCTTCTACACGGACGCATCCGGCGACCACGAACTTCGCTTGTCATGCAGTTACCTGTCGCCGGACCAGATCGAGACGGGCGTACGGCGCCTGGCCCGATTCCTGCGGACGGAGGTGCGACCATGACAACCGGCGCAACGGAACGGCACGGTGAGGTCGTCGTGCTCTCCACCCGGCGGACCGGCCCCTTCGAGCCGCCGGGGGGACAGGCCGGACCGGGCGCGGCGGCCCCGGTGCGCAGGCTCCGCTATCCCGACGGGCACACCGGCTGGCTGGTGACCAGTCACGCGCTGGCCCGGCGACTGCTGGCGGATCCGCGGCTGAGCGCCCGGTCGGAGCTGAAGCGGGCACCGGTGGCCCGGCCCGGAGCGGACCCCTTCTACGGGGCTCCGGCGCTGCCCGGCTGGCTCGTCGACATGGATCCCCCGGACCACACACGGATCCGCCGCTGCCTCGCAGGCTGGTTCACCGCCCGAAGGACGAAGGTGCTGCGGCCGCAGATCGAGCAGCTGGTGGCCGGGCACCTCGACGCGATGGAGCGCGCGGGCGCGCCGGCCGATCTCGTCGAGGCCCTCGCCCTGCCCGTGCCCTCCCTCACCATCTGCGAGCTGCTCGGCGTGCCCTACGGGCTCCGCGACGCCTTCCAGCGCGACAGCGCGACCCTCTTCCGGCTGGATGCCACCGCCGAGGAGGCCACCGAGGCCATGGAGCGCCTGGACGGACTCCTGCGCGACCTCGCCGGCCACAAACGGCGCCGGCCCGCCGACGATCTGCTCAGCGCGCTGGTCACCGACGGCAGGCTGAGCATGGCCGAGATCGTGGGCGCCGGGGTGCTGCTGCTCACCGCCGGCCACGAGACAACGGCGGGCTCGCTGAGCCTGGGCGTTTTCGCCCTGCTCTGCCACCCGGATCAGCTCGCCGTGCTGCGAGCCGACTGGAGCCTGGTCGACAACGCGGTGGAGGAACTGCTGCGCTACCTGACGATCTTCCACTTCGGGGTGCCGAGGACGCCGCTGGCCGACATCGAGGTCGACGGGGTGGTGCTGCGGGCCGGCGAGTCGGTGACCGTGTCGCTCCCGGCAGCGAACCGGGACCCGGAGCGGTTCGCCGAACCGGACCGGCTGGACGTCCGACGGCGTGCCACCGGGCACCTGGCCTTCGGCCACGGGATCCACCAGTGCCTCGGCCAGAACCTGGCCCGGGCCGAGATGCGGGCCGTCTTCCCGGCCCTGTTCCAGCGGTTCCCCGGCCTCCGGCTCGCGGTCCCCCGCGAGAAGGTGCCGCTCGCGGCCGACAGGGGCTTCTACGGCGTCCACCACCTGCCCGTGGGCTGGTGACGTGCGCAGCTCCACGCCCCGCTCGACCGACCTGTCCTGACGAAAAGGAGAAATCGCGTGCACCTGTACTCGGTGACGCCCGAATCGGTGAGCGAGCACACGACGTTCGACCGGGACTTCCGTACCCGGGTGACGCAGGCGGCGCGAGCCTGCGAGGAGGCCGGCTGGTCCGGCATCCTCGTGCCACAGAACCTGCACGAGGTGGACCCCTGGGTCGTCGCCGCGCACCTCGGCTCCGTCACCGAGTCCCTCACACCGCTGATCGCCGTACAACCCGCGGCGGCGGCCCCCCACACCGTCGCGTCGATGGCGGCGGCGTACGCGATGCTCTACGGCCGGCCGGTGCATTTCAACCTGGTGGCCGGCGCGCGGGACGACGAGCTTCGGCGTACCGGTGATCCCCTCGACCACGACCAACGGTACGAGCGGATGCGGGAGTTCGGCCATGTCCTGCGGGCGCTGCTGCGCGGCGAGGAGGTCGACGTGACCGGCCGCCACTACACCTACCACGGTCACCGGCTGCAGCCCCGGCCCGCCGTACTCGAGCGATGCCTGGTATTCGTCGCCGGGTCCTCCCCCGCAGGGCTGGACGTGGCGCGGGACATCGCCGACGTCGTGGTCACCCACCCGGCGCCCTACCCCGACTGGCGGCGGAACTTCCTGGAGCCGCTGCGCGCCTCGGGCTACACCGGGCAGCTGGGCATCCGGATCGGTATCGTCGCCGGCGAGGAGCGGGCGGACGCCTGGCGCCGGGCGCGGGCCCGCTTCCCGCAGACCCGCCGGGGCCGGCACGAGACGGTACTGAAGACCAGGTCGCAGAACACCTGGTCACGGGAGTTGGCGGCGCGCGCGGTGGCCGAGGACGGGCAGTCGCCCGACCCGTACTGGCTCGGCGCCTTCCGCAGCGGCCACGCCAGCGCCCCGTTCCTCGTGGGTACCCATGAGGAGGTCGGGGCGAGGCTGGCGGAGTACACCCGGGCCGGGGTGAGCCATGTCCTGCTGAACGGCAGCTACGAGGACGACCACACGGACATCAACCGGGCGGTCCGGGCGGCCACTACTTCAGCGCCCCCGCCGTCAGCCCCTGCACCACCTGCCGCTGGAAGATGATGTACGCGGCCAGCACCGGCAGCATGGCCATCACCAGGCCGGCGAAGAGACCGGACCAGTCGCCCTTGTAGCCCTGGCTCACCGCCAGCTGGACCAGGCCCTGGGTGAGCACCTTCTTGTCGGGGTCCGTGTTGAGGACCGTGGGCAGCATGTACTGGTTCCACTGGCCCAGGAAGTTGAAGATGCCCACGCTGATCAGGCCCGGCTTGGCCATCGGAAGCATGATCTGGAAGAACGTACGCGTGTGCGAAGCGCCATCCACGAACGCCGCCTCCGCCACCGAGGTGGGCAGAGTGCGGAAGAAGGCCGTGAGGAAGAACACCGTGAACGGCAGCGAGTACGCGATGTAGACCAGGATCAGGCCGTGGATCGTGTTGAGCAGCCCCATGTTGTTGACGACGTAGAACAGCGGGACCAGCGCGAGCATGATCGGGAAGCTCATGCCGCCGACGAACAGGTAGTAGATGAAGCGGTTGCCCGGGAAGTCGAAACGGGCGAGGACGTAGGCCGCCATCGAGCCGAGCACCAGGGTGCCGATGAGCGAGCCGCCGACCACCAGGACGGTGTTGAGGAAGTAGTCGCTCATGTTGGCCTGGGTCCAGGCCCGCGACCAGTTGCCGAAATGGAGGCTGTCCGGCAGCGACCAGGGCGAGCCAAAGATCGAGCTGTCCGACTTGAAGGACGTCATCACCGCCCACAGCAGTGGCAGGACCACCATGATCGCCCAGATGATCAGCACGCCGTGGGAGAAGACGTTGAGGACACCGCCCTCCTTCCTCCGTCGTGCGGACTCCGGGGCGGGTACGTCGACCTTGGAGACGGTGGCGCCGGACTCGGCCGGCAGCGGTGCGGGGGTCTCGGTCGTCTTCATCGGTTCAGAACTCCAGCCGCTCGCGACGGCCCAGCCGCATCACGATCGCCGCGAAGGCGAGGGTGACGACGAGCAGGGCGACGCCGATGGTGGTGGCGTAGGCGGCCTGACCGTCCCGGAACGCCTTCTGGTACACGTACAGAACCATCACCGTGGTCGAGTAGTCCGGCCCGCCCGGTCCGGTCGTCATGATCTGTACGACCGCGAACGACTCGGCACCGAGTGCGAGGATGCCCATGTAGACCCAGCCGGACTGCACGGTGTCCCACAGCAGCGGCAGAGTGAGGCGGAAGAACGTGGTGAAGCGGCTGGCGCCGTCGAGCAGGGCCGCCTCGTACAGTTCGGCCGGGATCGAGGCCATGCCCGCCGAGAACAGGACCACGAAGAAGCCGACCGTGGACCACACCAGCACCGCCATCACGCACCACAGCGCGAGGCTCGGGTCGCCCAGCCACAGCGGCTGGACGCTGTCCAGGCCGATGCCGCGCAGCAGGGAGTTGATCGCGCCGCTGTCCGGGTTGTACGCGAAAGCGAACAGCAGCGAGACGATCGCGATGGACAGCACCTGCGGAAAGAAGTAAACGATCTTGTAGAAGGACGAGCCCCGGACCCCGGAGATCACGGGGCCGCCCTTCCTCCGCCGTCCGCCCACATTGATCATGAAGGCGAAGAACAGCGCCAGACTGATCGTCACCAGCGGGAGCACCAGGGCGAACAGCAGACTGTGCTCCAGCGACTTCCAGAAGATGTCGTCGTGGAACATCCTCTGGTAGTTGTCGAAGCCGACCATCTTGAATTCGGGGCTCAGGCCGGTCCAGTCCGTGAACGAGTAATAGATGGACTGGATGAACGGCCACACCACGAAGAGCGCGTACAGTCCGAGGGGCAGTGCCAGAAACCCCACAATGAACCGGTACTTGCCGTGCTGCATCGCCACTCCGGTGCTGATAGGGGTGCTGGTTACTGGTGCTTGTAGTGCTTGATGGACGTGTCCTTGGCCGCCTCGTCGGCGAATCCCTGGATCTTCTTGATGGCCTCGGCGGGGGTGAGCCGGCCGGCCATCATCTCCCCGAGACCGGCCACACCGATCTTCTCCTTCTGCAGCTGCACATACCAGTCCTGAAGGCGCGGATTCACCACGTTGGATCCGGCCAGTTTGAGCGCGGCCACGCCGGAGTTCAGCCCCGGCGTCAGGGTGATGCCGGAGGTGCCGCCGTTGTAGGCGGTCAGCGACTTCACCTTGGCGGTGAAGTTCTTCGAGGACGCCTCGGAGAGCATGATGCGCAGCTGCTCCATGCCACCCTCGGGGTTCGCGGCCTTGGCCGGGACGATGAAGGGCTCACCTCCGGAGGCCCAGATGGTGCCGAAGGGCATCTTGTCGGACGAGTCGATGCCGGACGGCGCGGAGACGGCGAGGTTGAAGTCCTTCGGGATGACGTTGGCAGACTCGTTCTCCACCCAGGAGCCGTTCGGGATGAACAGCGCCTCGCCCTTGGCCCAAGCGGTCTGGGACTGGATGTGGTCGAGGCCCGGGGTCCCCTTGAGGATGTAGCCCTTCTTGTACAGCTCGTAGTACGCCTCGAAACAGGCCTTGACCGCCGGGTGCTTCCAGGCGTTCGGCTCCAGGTTGTCGATGGCGTCGAGCACCTCGCGCCCGCCGACCTTGCCGATCATCGGATAGAGGGAGAAGGGGATGTAGTACGGGTACTTGCCCGCGTACGTCCAGCCCGCCATGCCCTTCTTCTTGGCCTTCTCACAGACCTTGAGCATCTCGTCCCACGTCTCCGGGTACTTCTCGCCGAGCGAATCCAGGGCCTTCTGCGAGTACCAGACCCCGTACACCGTGTAGGCGTAGTACATGATCCAGACCGGGTTGCCGTCGAACTGGCCCATCTCCACGATGCCGGGACGCAGGGTGTCGCGGACCTTCTTGTTCGGGTCGTCGTACGAAGGCGCGTCCAGCAGCGGGGTGAGGTCGGCGAGCTGGTTCTTGCCGACCAGGACGCCCATGTCCATCTGCTCGGCGCCGGAGTTGTCGATCAGGTCCGGTGGGGTGCCCTGGTTGAAGCGGGGCTGGAGAGTGGACTGGATCTTCTGGGTGGCGGAGAACTTCACCGTGGCCTTGGGGAAGTCCTTCTGGTAGATCTTCACCGCGTCCTGGGCGTACTCCTTGCCGAAGCCGCCGTCGAAGAGGACGAATTCCATCTTGGCGGTCTCGTTGACCCCGAGCGGGTTCTTGGCGGTCTTCTTCCCCGCCTTGTCCTTCTTCTGACCGCCCCCGCCACTGCTCGCACAGGCGGAGAGCAGGCTCATTCCGGGTGCCGCCACAAGGCTCAGTGCGGCCGAACGCTTGATCAGATCGCGGCGGCCGACGCCTTCGGAACCGGTGTTCTCGGCGGAAGTGAATTCCATCAGATTCCTTTCAAGGGGACGACCGGCCGCAGCCGGTAGGGGTACCGCATCGTCAGCCGCGCCATGGACTGATGCAGTGCGAGGCAGACGACAGTTACGCAACGTATGCGAGCGGACACGCATCGCCCATACAGTGCCGGTGTGGTGGTCGGCAGGAAGCGCCGCTGACCCACTGCCGGCACGGCCGACCTCGGGCGACACGCCGTGTGCTGCTCGAACCGTCGCGCCGTCCTCGACGGCCGGCTCGAAGGCCGACCACGTGAGCTCATCGAACGGCAGGCCGAAGAACGGGGGTGGCAGTTCATGACGGTCCCAGGACCCGCTGTCCCCGACCTTGCGGAGGCGATACCGTGATCCGCGCGTACAAGTTTCGGCTTCGCCCCACCACCCGGCAGGCCCAGGCATTGACGGAAATGCTGAGGGACCATTGCGCGCTGTACAACGGCGCTTTGCAGGAGCGGCGGGATGCCTATCAGCGCCGAATCAAGAACGGCAAGAAGCCCGGATACCCGCGGTTCAAGGGTCTCGGGCATTTCGACACCGTGGTGTTCCCGAAGGACGGAGATGGATGCCGCTGGGACTCCACCCCGCATGACCGCCAGACCCGTGTGCGCTTCCAAGGCGTGGGACATGTGCGTGTGCACCAGCACTGTCCTGTGAAGGGGCGAGTGAAGACAGTCTCGTTCCTCCGAGCCGCTGCCCAGGCCTTGGCGGAAGCCCAGCGTCACTTGGACACCTTTCCCAAGCGAACCCGCGAGCGGTCCAAGAAACACCGGGCAGCCGCCCGGAAAGTCGCCAGGCTGCACGCCAAGATCCGGCGTCAGCGGCTCGACCACCACCACAAGGCCGCGAACGCGCTGATCCGCGACAACGACGCGATCGCGCACGAGCGCCTGAACATCGCGGGCATGACCCGCACCCCGAAGCCCAAGCCCGACCAGGTCAACGAGAGTGCGTTCCGTCCGAACGGGGCCACCGCCAAGGCCGGCCTCAACCGCAACATCCTGGACGCGGGTTGGGGGCAGTTCCTGAGGATCCTTGCGAACAAGGCTGAGAGTGCCGGTCGTCTCGTGATCCCTGTGGACGCCCGCAACACCTCCCGCACATGCCCCATATGCGGGTGCATCGCGAAGGAGAACCCCGTCACCCAATCGAGATTCGAGTGCGTGTCCTGTGGCTTGACAGCGAACGCGGCCCACGTCGGCGCACTCAACATCCGCAACAGGGCCGGGCCGGCCCTCTGCGACGCTGATCCGTCGGCGGCGTAGGAAGCCCGCGCGTTGACGCGTGGGTGGAGTCACGCTCAAGTCCTCGCCTTCCAGGACTCAGGCGGTGAACCGGATCCTCCCCGGCACCGCTGTCGGGTCTGGCTGGGTGGTGCAGGAAGTACTCGTTCGCGTCGTGCCCCCGATGCGCATCGCACCGTGGCGCCGACAGGTATAGTCCACTTCCCGCCAGCGGAGCAAGATCGAATGCAAGGTTCGCGATGGGTCTTTTCCGAGTTGAGACCTCGCGGAAATAAGAGACCCCTGTGAAGGGCCTGGCGGAAAAACTCGCGACATAAGTGCCTGAATGCCACACCCAACACCCTTGACATCACCGGTCACTTGACGCACTACTGGTTCCTGCGCACCGAAGTTGACAACGTTGTCCAGAGCGGTCGCAGGAGGGGAATCCGTAGATGCAGCGGAGAACTCGGCACAGATGGGGCCCGGCGGTCGTCCTCACGGCCGCCTTTGTCATGGCTGTCGGCGCACAGGGCGCGGCGGTCGCCCTGCCGGCCAAGGCTCCGGGCGCCGACCGGGAGTTCGCGTCCTCGTTCGAGCCGGGTGATCCGGCTCCGGACTGGCTCAATACCGTCGACACCGCGCCGGACGGCACCAAGCGCGCCTCGGGGGTCGACGGCGGCTACAGCACCGGCATACCGGGCAATGTGAACGACCATGTCACCGATGTCCGGGCGAGCGGCGAGAACACGGGCGCGGGCGAGGTGAAGGAGAACCTGGTCGACGGCGAGCCCGGCACCAAGTGGCTGACCTTCCAGCCCACCGGCTGGGCCGAGTTCGACCTCGACAAACCCGTCAAGCTGGTGACGTACGCGCTGACCTCGGCCAACGACTACGCCGAGCGCGACCCGAGGGACTGGACGCTGCTCGGCTCCGCCGACGGCAAGGACTGGAAGACGGTCGACAGCCGGTCGGACGAGACCTTCTCCGAGCGCTTCCAGACGAAGTCCTACGACCTGGCCGAGCCCGCCGAGTACCAGCACTTCCGGCTGGAGGTCACGAAGAACAACGGTGCCTCGGGCATCCTCCAGCTCGCCGATGTGCAGTTCTCCACCGGCGGCGGGGGCGGCCCGGTGCCGCAGGACATGCTGACGCTGGTCGACAAGGGCCCGACCGCCTCTCCGACGGCCAAGGCCCGGGTCGGGTTCACCGGAAAGAGGGCGCTGCGCTACGCCGGACGGCACACGGCGGCCGGCCGGGCGTACTCGTACAACAAGGTCTTCGACGTGAACGTGAAGGTCGGCGGGGACACCCAGCTGTCGTACCGGATCTTTCCGCAGATGGCCGACGGCGACCGGGACTACGACGCCACGAACGTCTCCCTCGACCTGGCCTTCACCGACGGCACCTATCTGAGCGGCCTGGGTGCGCTGGACCAGCACGGGTTCCCGCTGTCGCCGCGCGGGCAGGGCGAGTCGAAGTCGCTGTACGTCAACCAGTGGAACAACGTGGTCGCGCGGATCGGTGCGGTGGCGGCCGGCAAGACGGTCGACCGGATCCTGGTGGGGTACGACTCCCCCGCCGGGCCGGCGAAGTTCCGGGGCTGGATCGACGACGTGGCGCTGGGACCCGTACCGCCGGAGAAGCCGAAGGCCCATCTGTCGGACTACGCGCTGACCACGCGCGGCACCAACTCCAGCGGCAGCTTCTCGCGCGGCAACGACTTCCCGGCGACGGCCCTGCCGCACGGTTTCAACTTCTGGACGCCGGTGACCAACGCATCGTCGCTGAGCTGGCTGTACGAGTACGCACGTGCGAACAACGACGACAACCTGCCCACGATCCAGGCGTTCAGCGCGAGCCATGAGCCGAGCCCGTGGATGGGCGACCGGCAGACCTTCCAGGTGATGCCGTCCGCCGCGGCGGGCACCCCGGACACCGGGCGTGCGGCGCGCGCGCTGCCGTTCCGGCACGAGAACGAGACCGCGCGGCCGTATTACTACGGGGTCCGTTTCGAGAACGGTCTCACCGCCGAGATGACCCCGACCGACCACGCGGCGATGCTGCGCTTCACCTACCCCGGCGACGACGCGAGCGTGCTGTTCGACAACGTCACCGAGCAGGCGGGGCTGACCCTCGACAGGGAGCACGGGATCGTCACCGGGTTCTCGGACGTGAAGTCGGGCCTGTCGACGGGCGCCACCCGGCTGTTCGTGTACGGCGAGTTCGACCGGCCGGTGACCGACAGCGCATCGAGCGGGGTGAAGGGGTACCTGCGCTTCGACGCGGGCGCGGACCGCACCGTCACGCTGCGCCTGGCGACCTCGCTGATCAGCATCGACCAGGCGAAGGACAACCTGCGCCAGGAGATCCCGGACGGCACCTCCTTCGACACGGTGAAGGCACGGGCGCAGCGCACCTGGGACGACCTGCTCGGCAGGGTCGAGGTGGAGGGCGCGACCCCGGACCAGCTGACCACGCTGTACTCCAGCATGTACCGGCTGTACCTCTACCCGAACTCGGGCTTCGAGAAGGTCGGGGACACGTACCAGTACGCCTCCCCCTTCTCCCCGATGCCGAGCCAGGACACCCCGACCCACACCGGCGCGAAGATCGTGGACGGCAAGGTGTACGTCAACAACGGCTTCTGGGACACCTACCGGACCACGTGGCCGGCGTACTCGTTCCTGACGCCTTCTCAGGCGGGCGAAATGGTCGACGGGTTCGTGCAGCAGTACAAGGACGGCGGCTGGACCTCTCGCTGGTCCTCGCCGGGGTACGCCGACCTGATGACCGGCACCTCCTCGGACGTGGCGTTCGCCGACGCGTACGTCAAGGGCGTGAAGTTCGACGCGAAGGCGGCCTACGACGCGGCCCTGAAGAACGCGACCGTCGTTCCGCCGATGTCGGGCGTGGGCCGCAAGGGCATGAGCACCTCGCCGTTCCTCGGCTACACCAGCACCGCCACCGACGAGGGCCTGTCCTGGGCGATGGAGGGGTACGTCAACGACTACGGCATCGCGAAGATGGGCGAGGCCCTGTACAGGAGGACGGGCGAGAGGCACTACCAGGAGGAGTCCGCCTACTTCCTCAACCGCGCCCGGGGCTATGTGAACCTGTTCGACTCCAAGGCGGGCTTCTTCCAGGGCCGCGACGGAAACGGGAACTGGCGGCTGGACTCCTCGAAGTACGACCCGCGTGTCTGGGGGTACGACTACACGGAGACGAACGGCTGGGGCATGGCCTTCACCGTCCCGCAGGACAGCCGGGGCCTGGCCAACCTGTACGGCGGCCGGCAGGCCCTCGCCGAGAAGCTGGACGAGTTCTTCTCCACCCCGGAGACCGCGTCCCCGGACTTCGTCGGCTCCTACGGCGGTGTCATCCACGAGATGACCGAGGCCCGGGACGTGCGGATGGGCATGCTCGGTCAGTCCAACCAGCCCGCGCACCACATCCCGTACATGTACGACGCGGCCGGCCAGCCCTGGAAGACGCAGGCGGCGGTCCGCGAGATCCTCTCCCGGCTCTACGCCGGCAGCGAGATCGGGCAGGGCTACCACGGCGACGAGGACAACGGCGAACAGTCGGGCTGGTACCTGTTCTCCGCGCTCGGCTTCTATCCGCTGGTGATGGGCAGCGGCGAGTACACCATCGGCTCCCCGCTGTTCAAGAAGGTCACCGTGCACCTGGAGAACGGCCACGACCTGGTGGTCAGGGCGCCCGGCAACAGCGCCAGGAACGTCTACGTCCAGGGCGTGACGTTCAACGGCCGCCCCTGGACCTCGACTTCGCTCCCCCACTCGCTGCTGTCCCAGGGCGGGGTGCTGCAGTTCTCCATGGGCGCCGAGCCGTCGACATGGGGCACGGGCAAGAACGCGGCCCCGGTCTCCATCACCCGGGACGACAAGGTGCCGGCGCCCCGCTCGGACGTCCTGAAGGGGGACGGCCCGCTCTTCGACAACACCTCGGCGACGGACGCCACGGTCACCTCGGTGGACCTGCCGGTGGACGGGGCGGTGAAGCCCGTCCAGTACACGCTGACCTCGTCGACGGACCACACCAGGGCGCCGACCGGCTGGACCCTCCAGGGTTCCACGGACGGCACCACCTGGCAGACCCTGGACCACCGCTCCGGCGAATCGTTCACCTGGGACCGCCAGACCCGGGCGTTCACCATCGCCACGCCGGGCACGTACACGAAGTACCGGCTGGTCCTGGACGGTGAGTCCACCCTGGCGGAGGTGGAACTGCTGGCCTGATCCGGGCAGGGCGGGGTCGCGCACCATCAGTCGCAGGAGCCGCAGGGACCCAATGGGTCCCAGCCCTGACACAGAAGGTCGCCCCCGCCCTCGCAGCCCGCGCCGGGATCACCCGGTCGGGCCATCCGAAGTGGGTTGACATCGTTGTCGGTTGACCCGGTAGAGTCATGTACGGTCCGAGACAACGTTGTCGTACATATGTGGCCTACATCACACTCCACATCACCCGGACGGGTTCCGACACCCCCTCACCCGCCCGGCTCGCGGACCCGGTGCACAGGAACACCGGGTCCGCCCAGAGCGGTTCGGGGCGCCTGCGGCGACGGATTTCCGCACCGATCTCCGCACCCGTCCACACGCTTGCGACCAGGGGCGATTCACCCCAGCCGGAGCAAAGCACGCGTCCGGCTCGTGGACGGGCCATAGCCACCCCGGCAAAGCCAGTGCTACAAATGCGGCATGTCGGACATGGCAGACCGACTCAGGCGTCTCCGCTGGCGATCTGTGATCGGCAAGAGCCCCAGGAGCGTCGCCGGGCAGGTCTTCGTCCTGCAGGCGGCGCTGGTCGTGGCGCTCGTACTGTGCGGGGTCATCGGTCTGGTCCTGCAGTCGCAACGGGACACCAGCACCGAGGCCAGGCGACGGTCCATCGCCGTCGCCCAGACCTTCGCGCACGCCCCCGGCATCCTGCAGGCGCTGCGCACGCCCCACCCGTCCAAGATCCTCCAGCCGCTCACCGAGGCGGCGCGCAGGTCCGCCGGCGTGGACTTCATCGTCGTCATGGACACCCACGGCATCCGCTACACCCACCCGATCCCCAGCAAGATCGGCAAACGCTTCGTGGGCCGGATCGGGCCGTCGCTGGCCGGCAAGGTGTACACGGAGAGCGTGCACGGCCCGCTCGGCCACGAGGAGCAGGCGACCGTGCCGATCGACGACAACCACGGCAAGGTGGTCGCCCTCGTCTCCGCCGGGCTGAAGGTCAAGAACGTCACCAACGAGGTGAACCGGCAGCTGCCGATCATCCTGGCCACCGGTGCCGCGGCGCTCGTGGTGTCGACCGGGGGCACGGCTCTGGTGGGCAGGCGGCTGCGGAGGCAGACCCACAGCCTGGCCCCGGACGAGATGAGCCGCATGTACGAGCACCACGACACGGTGCTGCACTCGGTGCGGGAAGGTGTGCTGATCGTCGGCGCCGACGGGCGGCTGCTGCTGGTCAACGACGAGGCCAGGCGGCTGCTCGACCTGCCCGCCGAGGCCGAGGGACGGCACGTCTCCGGGCTCCCGGGCCTCGACCCGGACATCGTGGAGCTGCTCGTGTCCGGGCGGGAGGCCACCGATGAGGTGCTGTTCGCCGGGGAACGGCTGCTGGCGGTCAACCAGCGGCCCGCGGACCGGGCCGGATGCCCCGGAGCGACGGTGGTGACCCTCCGGGACTCCACCGAGCTCCAGGCGCTGTCCGGACGGGCGCAGGTCGCCAGGGAGCGGCTCAAGCTGCTCTACGACGCCGGTCTGGGCATCGGCAGCAGCCTTGACGTGGCCCGCACGGCGGAGGAGATGGCGCGGGTCGCCGTGCCCCGCTTCGCCGACTTCGTCACCGTGGACCTGGCCGACGCCGTGCTGCACGGCGGGGAGCCGGCCGCCACCGCGACGGACATGCGGCGCATCGCCGTGCACGGCGTGCGGGACGACCATCCGTTCTACGAGAAGGACCGGCTGATCGACTTCCTGCCGTCCACCCCCCAGGCGCGGGGCTACGACACCGGCCGCTCGGAGCTGGTGACCGACCTGCTCGCCGTTCAGGACTGGCAGACACAGGATCCGCGGCGCGCCAGGGAGATCCTCGACTACGGCATCCAGTCGCTCATCGTCGCCCCGATCCGGGCCCGGGGTGCCGTGCTGGGCACGGCGACCTTCTGGCGCGCGAAAAGGGACGCCTTCGACGAGGAGGACCTGTCGCTGGCGGAGGAGCTGGTGGCCCGCGCCGCGGTCAGCATCGACAACGCCCGCCGGTACGCACGCGAGCACGCGCTGGCGGTCACCCTGCAGCGCAGTCTGCTGCCGCGGGCGCTGCCCGAGCAGAGCGCCCTCGACGTCGGTTACCGCTATCTTCCCGCGCAGTCGGGGGTGAGCGGGGACTGGTTCGACGTGATCCCGCTGCCGGGGGGCCGTGTGGCGCTGGTCGTCGGTGACGTGGTGGGCCACGGCCTGCACGCGGCCGCCACCATGGGACGGCTGCGCACCGCGGTGCACAACTTCTCCACCCTCGACCTGCCGCCCGACGAACTGCTCAGTCACCTGGACGACCTGGTCGGCCGCATCGACCAGGACGAGGCCTGCGCGGAGGCGGCCGGGGAGATCGCCGGTGCGACCTGTCTGTACGCGATCTACGACCCGGCGACGCGCCGCTGCACCATGGCGCGGGCGGGGCACCTGGCACCGGCGCTGGTCCACCCCGACGGCAGCGTGACCTTCGCCGACCTGCCGGCCGGCCCTCCGCTCGGCATCGGGGGCCTGCCCTTCCAGACGGCGGAGCTGCAGCTGGCCGAGGGCACCGAGCTCGTGCTGTACACCGACGGTCTCATCGAGGACCGCTCCCGCGACCTGGACGTGGGCATGGAGCTGTTGCGGCAGGCCCTGGCGGACCATCCCGGCCGGGCGCCGGACGACAGCTGCCAGGCGGTGCTGGACGAGCTGCTGCCCGGACGGCCCACGGACGACGTCGCGCTGCTCGTCGCGCGCACCCGGGCGCTGACGCCCGACCAGGTCGCCGAGTGGGACGTGCCCCCGGATCCGGCGGCCGTGGCGGACATGCGCCTGGCCGTGTCCGGGACCCTGGACGAGTGGGGCCTCGCCGAGCTGGGCTTCGCCACGGAACTCGTGCTCAGCGAGTTGATCACCAACGCCATCCGCTACGGCGGCGAGCCGATCCGGGTGCGGCTGATCCGGGACCGCACGCTGATCTGCGAGGTGGCCGACGGCAGCAACACCTCGCCGCATCTGCGGTACGCCGCGACCACCGACGAGGGCGGCCGGGGACTGTTCCTGGTGTCGCAGATGACGGAGCGCTGGGGCGTTCGGTACAGCCCTCAGGGCAAGGTGATCTGGGCGGAGCAGGCACTGCCGTAGGGCAGGGCCACCGCCGGAGGAAGGAGAGGGCGGCGGGTCGTTCGGCACGCCGCGCGGCCCCGGTCGGCAGCAGACGGACGCGAAGGGGGCGCGGACTACGGCGAAGGGCCGCACCCCCGGCACCGGGGATGCGGCCCTGAACCGCCGGACCTGCCGCTTACTTGCGGATCAGGTTGCGCAGCACGTACTGCATGATGCCGCCGTTGCGGTAGTAGTCGGCCTCACCGGGGGTGTCGATGCGGACGACCGCGTCGAACTCGACACCGGTGTCGGTGGTGACCTTGACCGTGCGCGGCGTGGTGCCCTCGTTCAGCTCGGTCACGCCGGAGATGGAGAAGGTCTCCTCACCGGTCAGGCCGAGGGACTGGGCCGAGGCGCCCTCCGGGAACTGGAGCGGCAGCACGCCCATGCCGATGAGGTTCGAGCGGTGGATGCGCTCGTACGACTCGGCGATGACGGCCTTGACGCCGAGGAGGGCCGTGCCCTTGGCCGCCCAGTCGCGGGACGAACCGGAGCCGTACTCCTTGCCGGCCAGGACGACCAGCGGGATGCCCTGCTCGATGTAGTTGCGCGAGGCGTCGTAGATGAAGGAGACCGGGCCGCCGTCCTGCGTGAAGTCACGCGTGTAGCCGCCCTCGGTGCCCGGCGCGATCTGGTTGCGCAGGCGGATGTTGGCGAACGTACCGCGGATCATGACCTCGTGGTTGCCGCGGCGGGAGCCGTAGCTGTTGAAGTCGCGGCGCTCGACGCCGTGCTCCGTGAGGTACTGGCCGGCCGGGGTGTCGGCCTTGATCGCACCGGCCGGGGAGATGTGGTCGGTGGTGACCGAGTCGCCGAGCTTGGCGAGCACGCGGGCGCCGGCGATGTCCTCGACCGGGGCCGGCTCCATGCCCATGCCCTCGAAGTACGGGGGCTTGCGGACGTAGGTGGACTCGGCGTCCCACTCGAAGGTGTTGCCGGTCGGGACCGGGAGGGACTGCCACTGGGCGTCGCCCGCGAAGACGTCCTGGTAGGACTTGGAGAACATGTCCTCGCCGATGGCGCTCGCGACGACGTCGTTGACCTCGGCCTCGCTCGGCCAGATGTCCTTCAGGTAGACCGGGTTGCCGTCCTGGTCGGTGCCCAGGGCGTCACGGGTGATGTCCACCTTCATGGAGCCCGCGATGGCGTACGCGACGACCAGCGGCGGGGAGGCCAGGTAGTTCATCTTGACGTCGGGGTTGATACGGCCCTCGAAGTTCCGGTTGCCGGAGAGGACCGAGGTGACCGCGAGGTCGTGGTCGTTGACGGCCTTGGAGACCTCCTCCGGCAGCGGGCCGGAGTTGCCGATGCAGGTGGTGCAGCCGTAACCGACGAGGTTGAAGCCCAGCTTGTCCAGGTACGGGGTGAGACCGGCCTTCTCGAAGTAGTCGGTGACGACCTTCGAGCCCGGGGCGAGCGTGGACTTGACCCACGGCTTGCGGGTCAGGCCCTTCTCGACCGCCTTCTTGGCGACCAGGGCGGCGCCGATCATGACGTACGGGTTGGAGGTGTTGGTGCAGGAGGTGATGGCCGCGACCGTCACCGCACCGTGGTCCAGCTCGTAGGTCGTGCCGTCGGGGGCGGTGACCGGAACCGGGTTGGTCGGGAAGCCGTTGGGGTGGACGGCCGGGGCGTCGGAGGCCGGGAAGGACTCCTTGCCCGCCTCGTCGGCGTCGTCGACGTAGTTGCGGACGTCCAGCTTGAACTGCTCGGCGGCGTTGGCGAGGACGATGCGGTCCTGCGGGCGCTTGGGGCCGGCGATGGACGGGACGACCGTGGACAGGTCCAGCTCGAGCTTCTCGGAGAAGTCCGGCTCGGCCTTCGGGTCCAGCCACAGGCCCTGCTGCTTGGCGTAGGCCTCGACCAGGGCGACCTGCTGCTCGCTGCGGCCGGTCAGGCGCAGGTAGTTCAGGGTCTCGTCGTCGATCGGGAAGATCGCGGCGGTGGAGCCGAACTCCGGGGACATGTTGCCGATGGTGGCGCGGTTGGCGAGGCTCGTGGCCGCCACACCCTCGCCGTAGAACTCGACGAACTTGCCGACCACACCGTGCTTGCGGAGCATCTCGGTGATGGTGAGCACGAGGTCGGTGGCGGTGGTGCCGGGCTGCAGCTCACCGGTGAGCTTGAAGCCGACGACGCGCGGGATGAGCATGGAGACCGGCTGGCCGAGCATGGCGGCCTCGGCCTCGATGCCGCCGACGCCCCAGCCGAGGACGCCGAGGCCGTTGACCATCGTGGTGTGCGAGTCGGTGCCGACCAGGGTGTCCGGGTAGGCCTTGCCGTCGCGGACCATCACGACACGGGCCAGGTGCTCGATGTTGACCTGGTGGACGATGCCGGTGCCCGGGGGGACGACCTTGAACTCGTCGAAGGCGGTCTGGCCCCAGCGCAGGAACTGGTAGCGCTCCTTGTTGCGGCCGTACTCCAGCTCGACGTTCTGCTTGAAGGCGTCGTTGGTGCCGAACTTGTCGGCGATGACGGAGTGGTCGATGACCAGCTCGGCCGGGGCCAGCGGGTTGATCTTGGCAGGGTCGCCGCCGAGCTCCTTCACGGCCTCACGCATGGTCGCGAGGTCCACGACACAGGGCACTCCGGTGAAGTCCTGCATGATCACGCGGGCCGGCGTGAACTGGATCTCCTGGCTGGGCTGGGCCTGGGAGTCCCAGCTGCCGAGGGCGCGGATGTGGTCGGCGGTGATGTTCGCGCCGTCCTCCGTGCGGAGCAGGTTCTCCAGCAGGACCTTGAGGCTGTACGGCAGGCGGGCCGAGCCCTCCACCTTGTCCAGCCGGAAGATCTCGTACGACTCGTCGCCCACCTGCAGCGTGCTGCGGGCGTCGAAGCTGTTCGCCGACACGACAGTCTCCTTCATTGATGTGCGCGTACCACCGTCAATCGTGCCGCCACGCCGACTTGGCCGAACCAGTAAGGTATGGCTAAGTTAGGTATGCCTTACTGGTGTGGCGGCTACGGTGCGCCTCGGCAGATATCTCGATGTCGAGATAACACTAGTACATGGGCGCGGCCCGGTCATGCCCAACCCGGTCCGGCACGCGCTCCGTGCCGCGCCGGGCGGCGGCTACCAGCTCCGCTCGGTGTTCATCTTGGCGGGCGCCAGGACCTCCACGTGCCCCCGGTCGCCGTACACGGACTGCCGCCAGCGTGCGAAGACCGCGGCGGCGCGCTCCAGCTTGTCGTCGTCCCAGACGCCGTAGTCGACCCACACATCGGCCTCCGTGCGACCGTCGCTCCCGGGCATGCGGACACAGACCCGGTCGACATGGGCCGCGATGGCCGCGTCCGCACTGGAGGCGCTCGCCGTCAGATAGGCGCGGAATTCGCGGGCCATCGGGAACCAGCGGTGCGGGCCGGCCTGCGGCACGCCCGAGCCGTCCTCGCTGGTG
Source organism: Streptomyces sp. NPDC001852 (assembly GCF_042891825.1). Lineage (NCBI taxonomy): Bacteria > Bacillati > Actinomycetota > Actinomycetes > Kitasatosporales > Streptomycetaceae > Streptomyces > Streptomyces sp. NPDC001852. The sequence goes on along the minus strand of NZ_JBIATN010000017.1, from coordinate 147,609 downwards.
TCATCCACGGCGGGCCCCTGGTCGTCACTGGTGGTGCCCGGGAGCCCCTGGTCGTCGCTGGTGGTGTCCGGGAGCCCCTGGTCGTCGGACGTCGCGTCCGGAAGCTCCTGGTCGTCGGACGTCGTGTCCGGAAGCCCTTGGTCGTCGTCCGTGGTGTCCGGAGCCCCCTCCTCGATGTCGCACGTCCTGTCGGCCGCGGACGACCGCGGTGCCGGCGAGTCGCCCTGCGCGACGCCCGCGCGCTGCGTACCGCAGGAGACGAGCGCGCAACAGCCGACGAGCAGCGCGGCGACGAGGCGCCGGCGCGTCTTGGTCCTCATGTGCATCCCCCTTCGAAGACAGAGAGGGACACGCATGGACGGGGGTTGCCCGGGTAACCGAGTGTCATACGACATCGGTGGATTTGCCCGGATCCTTCCGGGCGTCGTCACGCCGTTGCGCCAGGGCGCACTGACGGACCGTCACGGACGTCACCCGAACGGACCCCCCGAACGGGCGCCATCTCATATCTGAGATAACCTCAACCTCATGGCAGACGACTACCTCGTACGCATCGGCAAGCTCATCCGTGACGCCCGGCAACACCGAGGCTGGACACAGACGCAGCTCGCGGAGGCGCTCGGCACCAGTCAGAGCGCGGTCAACCGCATCGAGCGCGGGAACCAGAACATCAGCCTTGAGATGATCGCCCGCATCGGTGAGGCCCTGGACAGCGAGATCGTGTCGCTGGGCTACGCGGGCCCGATGCATCTGCGCGTGGTCGGCGGTCGCCGTCTGTCCGGCGCCATCGACGTGAAGACGAGCAAGAACGCCTGTGTCGCCCTGCTGTGCGCCTCGCTGCTCAACAAGGGGCGCACGGTGCTGCGCCGGGTCGCGCGGATCGAGGAGGTGTACCGCCTGCTGGAGGTGCTCAACTCCATCGGCGTGCGCACCCGCTGGATCAACGACGGCGTCGACCTCGAACTGGTGCCGCCGGCCGAGCTGGAGATGGCGGCGATCGACGCGGAGGCCGCCGTACGCACCCGCTCGATCATCATGTTCTTCGGCCCGCTGCTGCACCGTATGGACCACTTCAAGTTGCCGTACGCCGGCGGCTGTGACCTCGGCACGCGGACCATCGAGCCGCACATGATCGCGCTGCGCCGGTTCGGCCTGGACATCGCGGCCACCGAGGGCCAGTACCACGCGCAGGTCGACCGCACGGTCCGCCCCGACCGGCCGATCGTGCTGACCGAGCGCGGCGACACCGTGACCGAGAACGCGCTGCTGGCCGCCGCCCGGCACGACGGCGTGACGGTCATCCGCAACGCCTCCTCCAACTACATGGTCCAGGACCTGTGCTTCTTCCTGGAGGCCCTCGGCGTCCGGGTCGAGGGCATCGGCACCACCACGCTGACCGTGCACGGCGTGCCGAACATCGACGTCGACGTGGACTACTCCCCCTCCGAGGACCCGGTCGAGGCGATGAGCCTGCTGGCCGCCGCGGTGGTGACGGAGTCCGAACTGACCGTGCGCCGCGTCCCCATCGAGTTCCTGGAGATCGAGCTGGCGGTCCTGGAGGAGATGGGCCTCGACCACGACCGGTCGCCCGAGTACTTCGCGGACAACGGCCGCACCCGCCTGGTCGACCTGACCGTCCGCCCCTCCAAGCTCGAAGCACCGATCGACAAGATCCACCCCATGCCCTTCCCGGGCCTGAACATCGACAACGTCCCGTTCTTCGCGGCGATCGCGGCCGTCGCGCAGGGCAAGACGCTCATCCACGACTGGGTCTACGACAACCGGGCGATCTACCTCACGGACCTCAACCGCCTCGGCGGCCGCCTCCAGCTCCTCGACCCGCACCGGGTCCTGGTCGAGGGCCCGACCCGCTGGCGCGCCGCCGAGATGATGTGCCCGCCGGCCCTGCGCCCCGCCGTGGTCGTCCTGCTCGCGATGATGGCGGCCGAGGGCACGTCCGTGCTGCGGAACGTGTACGTCATCAACCGCGGTTACGAGGATCTCGCCGAGCGCCTGAACTCCATCGGGGCACAGATCGAGATCTTCCGGGACATCTGACCGGCGATGCTGCGAGGTACGCGAGTTCGGCGAGGGCTTCGTCGGCGCCTCGGTCGTCGCCCCTTCGGCAACGTCCTCGGCATCATGGAGAACCGGCACTGTCCGGAGGTCCTCGCGGCCCGCTGAACCCGCTCGGGTGGGGCGCGTCCCACGACAGGGTCTCCGGTGCCGGGTGGTTGTGCTTCCATGGAGACCAGCGTGAGCCGGGGCGGTTGTGAAGGGCGGGGATGCGCTGGATGCAGGACGACGCCTTGCTCTTGCTGGCCGAGGAGGCCGCAGCCGCCCTGGTCGGGGCCGCGGGTGGCGAGACGTGGCCGGCAGTGCGCGCCTGGACGGCGCGCCTGCTCGGCGACGGCGACCCGCAGTGCGCGGAGGCCCAACTGGAGCGGCTGGACCGCACCCTGGCCGCGCTCCGCGGGGCGCCGGACGACGAACGGCTGCGCACCAGGGCGGAGGTGGCCTGGCAGACACGCTTCGAGGACCTGCTGGAGGACGCCGAGCGGTGCGGCCGGCAGGGGCAACTGGCGGAGCGGTTACGTCGGTTGGTGTCGCTCGCCGCGCGCACCTCCGTCCTGGCGCAGCCGCCCGGTGCGCCACCGGCGCGGCTCACGGAACCGGGGCTGTCCGTCGCGCCGCCCCCGGCCGGCCTGGCGCCGCCCGCCGTGCCCCTGCCCCCGCCCGGCCCGCCGTCCGCCGCCCCGCCCGCGCCGCCCGTCCCGCCGCTCATCCTCGTCGGCAGCGCCCCGTCCGTGACGCACCCCTTCCAGTCACGGCCCGAGACCGACGCCCTCGGTGCCCTGTTCGACGCACCGCCCGCCCCCTGGGCGCTCGTCGGTGGCACGGGCGTCGGCAAGACGCAGCTGGCCGCGCACCTCGTACGGCGCGTCCAGCAGGAGAGGTCCGCCGACCTGCTGGTGTGGGTGACCGCCGCCTCCCGCAACGCGGTCGTCTGCGACTTCGCGGCGGCCGGCGTGGCGGTCGCCGGAGCCGACCCCGGACAGCCGGAGCACGCCGCGCAGACGTTCCTGGCCTGGCTGCGCGCGACCGAACGGCGCTGGCTGGTGGTGCTCGACGGGCTGGCCGACCCGTCCGATCTGCACGGTCTGTGGCCACCGGAGCGGCCGGGCGGCCGGACGCTGGTCACCGCCAGGCCCGGGGTCCCGCTCCCGCTCGGCAGCATCCGCATCCCCGTCGGGCCGTTCACACGCGATGCGGCGATGCTGTGGCTGGCCCATGACCTCGCTCTGCGGGACCGATACGTCCAGCTCACGGAGGTCGACGCCGTCGCCACCGGCCTGGGGTACCTGCCGCTCGCCCTGTCCCGGGCGGCCGCCTGGATGGTGGAGTCCGGGCTGGGCTGCGCCGACTACCGCGAACGGCTCGCGGAGCGGGCCGGAAGCGGTGGCGATCCCCTCACCGCCTGCTGGTGGCTGTCCATCGAGGAGGCCGACCGCCGCTGCGGCGGACTGGCCCGGCCGATGCTCGAACTCGCCGCCCTGCTCGACCCCTACGGCGTCCCGGTCGCCGCGCTCACCAGCCGGCCGGCCCTCGCCCAGCTGGCCCGGCGGCGCACCCCGGGAGCCGCCTCGGGGGCGGAGCCGGCCGGTGTCCCGGACGCCGTGGACACCCTGGACGCGCTGCGCCGGCTGCGCCTGGTGGAGTGCGAGGGCGAGGCGCCGTACACGACCGTGCGGGTGAGCGGTGCGCTGCAGGACGTCGTGCGTGCGGCCGTACCGCCCGAGGAGTACGGCACTCTGGTCGCCGCGGCGGCCGACGCGCTGGGGGCCGCGTGGCGGACGACGTCGGCGGCCCAGCCGGGCTCCGCGCTGTGCCGGGCACTGCGGGCGGGCACCGCTGCCCTCGCCGAGCTCGGCGGGGAGGCACTGTGGCGCGACCAGTGCCACCCCGTGTTCTTCCAGGCGGGCCGGAATCTGCTCGCCGCCGGGTTCGTGCATGCCGCCAAGGCGTTCTGGGAACGGCTGCACGCCACGCTGAACAGCCGGTTCGGCGCGGGGCACCCCGACACCCTGGCCGCCCGGGGCCGGCTCGCCGCGGCGTACGGCGCCTCGGGGGACGCGGCCGGGGCGGTGACCGTCTACCGGGAGCTGCTGTCGGACCTGGTACGGGAGTTCGGCGCCGACCATCTCTCCGTGCTCACCGTCCGTGACAACCTGGCCCGCTGGCAGGGCGAGGCGGGCGACCGGGCCGGGGCGGCGGCCTCGTACGCGGCCCTGCTGGAGGACAGGCTGCGGGTGCTCGGACCCGGCCACCACGACACCCTGCTCACCCGGCACAACGTCGCCCTGTGGCGGGGACTGGCCGGGGACGCGGCCGGTGCCGCCGACGCCTACGGGGACCTTCTCGACGACATGGTGCGGGTGTGGGGCCCCGACAGCCCGGCGGTGCTCGGCACCCGGGACCAACTGGCCCAGTGGCGCAGCCGCGCGGCCGAGGCGACGGTCGCCGGGGGCAGCTGGCCGCTGCCCCCGGAAGCCGTACCGCCGGCTCCGGCCGCCGCTCCGGCGGACCGGGGGGAGGGCACCGGCGCCCCGCACCGCATCGCCCCGGCCGACGACGCGGGTCTCAGCTCGGCGCGGCTCGTCCGTGAACTGCCGTGGCTCAGACGTCTGTTGCGCCGGGCCGTCGGCAAGGGGCGGCCCGCCACGGCGCGGGCGCGGGCCGCGGACGACCTGCTGCGCGCCCCGGTCACCGGCTGCCACCGGATCGCGGTGATCAGCCTGAAGGGCGGCACCGGCAAGACCACCACGGCGGCCGTGCTCGGCGCCACGCTGGCCGGGGTGCGCGGGGGCGGGGTCGTCGCGCTCGGCGCGGCCCCGGACGGCGGCACGCTCGGCACGCGGGTACGACGGGAGCCCGGGGCGGAGCAGGACCGCGGTCCGACGGTCCGCGACCTGCTCGCCGCCCTGCCGTCGCTCCGACACCCCGGGGACGTGCGCCGGTTCACCTCGCCCGGCCCGAACGGACTGGACATCCTCGCGGGCGCCGCCGGACCGGTGCTCACCACGCCCTTCGGGCCGGAGCGGTACCGGCAGGTCGTGGCGGCGCTGTGCCGGACGTACCCGATCGTGGTCACCGATGCGGGCACCGGGCTGCTGCACGACGTCATGCGGGGGGTGCTGGACCTCGCCGACCAACTGGTCGTCGTCACCACGCCGACCGTCGAGGGTGCCGACGTCGCCGACCGGACCCTGGAGTGGCTCGCCGACCACGGGCATGCGAAGGCCGCGCGGCGGGCCGTCGTCGTGCTGTCCGGGGTGCAGGACGCCTCACGGGTCCGGCGCGACCGCATCGTCAGCCACTTCGCGCACCGCTGCCGGGGCGTGGTCCAGGTTCCCTTCGACGAGCATCTGGCCACCGGTGCCGAACTCGACCTGGCGAGCCTGCACCCGCAGACCCGGCGGGCGTACGACGACCTGGCACTCCTGGTGGCGGCGGGCTTCGCCCGCGAGCCCCGCCCCGCGGCCCCCGCCGGGCCGCGCCCGGCGCTGCGGCCCCGTGTCACCGTGCCGGACGACGTGCCGCGGGTGGGGACGCCCACCGCCGTCGAGTTCCGGCTGGAGCCCGTCGGGCCGGCCGCGGCCGCCGTGGCCCTGGACGTCCGGGTGGTCGCGGCGCCCCGTTCGGCGGCGGTCCTCGAACCGCCGGTCCTCGACCACACGGCCGGGTCCGCGCCCGCCGTGTTCTCGTTCACCGCGCACCGGCCCGGCGAACACCGGCTGCGCTTCACGGTGTACGACGCCTTCCACGGCAAGGTGCTGCAGACCCTGGAAGCCGGTCTGACGGTGCCGGCGCCCGAGCCCGCCGGGAGGCGGTGAGCCATGCCCCGGGACGCCGACATCGAGATCACGCACAACCCCTCCCACGACTACACGGAGCTCCCCGGCGACCACGGCGGTGAGCCGCTGGACCTGACGGTCACCCTGTGGGTGGTGAACGACAAGGTGATCGTCTTCGCGGCCCCGGCCGGGCGACGCACCCCGCACACGCGCACCCACCACGCCGTGCTCAGCGCTTCGCCGGACGAGATCGGCGAGTTGGCCGCCTGGCTTCGCGGCGAATGGCAGTCACGGATCGTCGGCCGCTGGGACCCGGGCAGCTGCAGCTACCCGCTCGCCGACGCCACGGACCTGCGGATGCACGCGACCACGGTGGACCACGAGATCGCCCAGCTCGCCCGGTCCGGCCGCCACGCCCTGGACACCGTCTTCGCCGGGAACGACCCCGACCTGGTGAGCTTCCGCGAGTTCCTGTTCGGCGAGCTGGCCCGGGACGGGCTGCGCGTCAGTTTCGACTCCCAGCTCTTCCTGCCCTGGCCGCTGTTCGCGGTACGCACCGACGGCTCCCCCTGGACCTCCTTCCTGGGCCACCGGCACCAGATCGAGCAGACCGGGGCGTCCTACCCCAGTCCCCAGCAGCGGCGCCCCGCCCGGCCGCGGCCGGTCACCAGCCTCAACCACGACAAGGCCCTCGACGGCGTCGGCCGCGCCGCGGACGTCCACCAGCTGCTGGCGGCCGAGTCCGAGCTCGTGGTGCGCAGCAGCTCCGAGGAACTGCTCGCGGCGCTCGACCGGCCGGACTTCGGCGAGGACCTCATGTACTTCTGGTGCCACGGCGCGTTCGAGGGCCATGACCCGTCCCGGCCGAGCCTGGTGATCCGACTGTCCGACTCGCTGCCCATCAGCGCGCACACGGTCCACCTCGCCCGCGGCGAACACCGGGGCCGCGACCGGCTGGAGTTCCGCCCCTTCGTCCTGCTCAACGCCTGCCACTCGGGGCAGGCCGCGGACTCCCCGGGCCGGGAGTACCTGGGCAGGGCCCTCATCGAGCACGGCGCGCACGGGGTGCTCGGCCCGCAGATCGCTATCCCGCAGCTGTTCGCCGCCGAGTACGCGCACGCGTTCCTCGGCCGGTACCTGCGGGGCCGGGAGACCGCCGGGGAGATCGCCCGGTCCCTCGTCCACCACTTCCACGACACCCTGCACAATCCGCTCGCCCTGACGTACTCGCTGCACTGCGGCATCGACAGCCGTCTGGAGACACCACCGTGCACCTCACCACCGTTGACCTCGACGAGCAGGGAAGGCTCCGGGCGCCCGGCAGCGGTCATACCGTCCCAGGCGACCGGATCGCGGAGCACCTCGCACGACACCTCCGCGTCCCGGCCGAGGTGACGGACCTCTACGTGTACGTGCACGGCTGGCAGACCGCGCCGCCCGCCGCCGTGCGCCGCGCCTCGGCCCTGCTGGGCCTGGCCCGCGAACTGCACGCCGCGCGGCCCGGGTCGTACCCCGGGCTGGAGAAGGGCTACCGGCCGTGGGCGGTGGTGGTGCGCTGGCCGTCCTCCAGCCTGCCCTCGCTGGGCGGCTACCGCCGCATCCGCGACCGGGCCCATGCGATGAGCGCGCCGGGCCGGGGGCACGCACCCCATGTGCTCGCCCATCTGCTGGGCTATCTCGACGCGGCCCGCCCGGATCCCGCCTCACCGGCCGTGCTCGCCAACCGCAACGGGCAGTACCTGCACCTCGTCGGGCACTCCTTCGGGGGCCGATTCCTGTGCGAGGCGGTGCAGTGGGCGGCGTCTCCCAGCGGGCCGCGGGTCCTCGGCTGGAGCTCGCCGCGGGTGCCCGGCCGGCCCTTCACCGCCGACAGCATGCTGGTCTTCCAGATGGCAGCGCCGCGCGACGCCTTCGACCGCCTGTTCCCCTCGCTGTTCCCCTCCGCCGACCGGGCGGGCGCCCCGCTGCGCGGTCCCCTGGTGCTCACCCACTCCCGCTGGGACCGGGCGACGGGGTTCTGGCACTTGCGCGCCGAGGGAACGGCGGGCATCGGCCACTCCGGGGTGGGTGTGGCCCCGGTCCCCCAGTTCCACGCCCGGCTGCTCGACGTGGACCAGCGGTACCCGGCGGTCGCCCTGGACCACCGTCTGGTCAACGTGGACGCCAGCCGCCTGTTCCGCGGCGGTGCCCGCACCCGGATGGCCCCGGCCGGCGCCCACTCCGACTTCGCCCGCCCGGAGTCCGCGCACCTCATGCTGAGTCTGGCCGCGATGTCCAGGTGACTGCCTGGGCATTCTCACGGTCCGGAAGCGGAGCCCCGGCCGCGGGTGCCGGTGTGCGGTCGGTCCAGGGGATGCGGAACGCGGTCAGCGTCACGGTGAGGGCCGACGCGGCGACGGTCGCCATGCCGAGGGTGAGGCTCGTGGTGCTCGCGACGAAGCCGATCAGGGCCGGTCCGGCCAGCAGGCCCGTGGTGCCCATCGCGGCGACCAGGGCCAGCGCGTCGGAGCCGTGGCCGGCGGCCGCGACGTAGACGCACGGGGTGACGGCGGCCGCGCCGAGGCCGACGCAGGCGAAGCCGAGGAGAGCCGGGAGCAGCCCGCCGGTGAGCAGGGCGAGGGCCAGGCCGGCGGCGGCCACCGCGCTGCCGGCCCGCACCACCCGGCCGTCGCCCCAGCGACTGCGCCAGCGGTCCGCGCAGAGACGGGCCAGCAGCATCATCACGGAGACGACCGCGATGCCCAGCGGCGCCACGGACGCCGAGGCGTCGACGACGTCCTTCAGGTAGAGCGTCGACCAGTCGTTCATCGCGCCCTCGGTGATCGTGCCGAAGGCCATGGCGCAGCCCAGCAGCAGGGTCGTCCAGGAGGGCCGGGTCCAGCGGCGGTTCGGCTTCGGCTCGCCCGGCGCCTCCGGATCCGTGCGGGTCAGCAGCCCGGAGCGGGCGCCGGCGAGCAGGAGCAGCAACAGGGCTCCGGCCACGGCGAAGTGCGCCGGCACCGACGCGGTCAGCGTGGTCACGCCCGAGGTCAGCAGGGCGGCGGCAAGCAGACCTGCGCTGAAGGTGGCGTGCAACCGGGACATGGCGGTGCGGTCGTACGCCTTCTCCAGCGCGGCCCCCTGGGCGTTCATGGCGACGTTGAGGCAGCCGACCGCGACCCCGTCGGCGCAGACGGCCAGCAGGGCGAGCGGATAGTTCGGTACGGCGGACAGCGCGGCCAGTACGGCCACCAGGCACAGGGCGGAGGCCAGGGACAGCCGCCGGGAGCCGAGGCGGCGCATCAGGACGGCGACCAGCGGGAAGGAGGCCGCCGCGCCCGCCCCGCAGACCATCAGCAGCAGGCCCACCTCCCCCGCGCCCAGGTCCAGCCGGGCCTTGAGCGCGGGAAGTCGGGAGACCCAGGTGCCGTACTGGAAGCCCAGGAAGCAGAACAGCGCCGCGATCGACCACTTGGCGCGCGGGAAGGACGGTGCGGGCATCAGCTCGCCTTCCGTACGGCGACGAGCCGCGCCGACATGTACACCGCGCGGGGGCCGTAGGCGGCGGGGAGGCGCGCCTCGGGGTGGGCGCGGTAGCCGTTGGCCCGCCAGAAGGGTTCCCTGCCGGCGACCGCGATCAGGGACATGGTCCGGAAGCCGCGGGTGCGGGCCGTGTCCGTCAGGTGGCGGGCCATACGGCTGCCGAGCCCTCTGCGCCGCAGGGGCGCGGTGACGACCAGGTCGTGCAGGTGGAGGTTGGCGGAGCAGTGGGGGGTCGTCTCGGGCCGCGTCAGGTCGGGGTAGCGGAACCTCGGGTAGGGCAGGGCCAGTGCATAGCCCGCGATCCGGCCGTCGAGGTCCAGGACGAGGCAGGTGCCCGCCGAGGCACGGGAGCGCAGCGCGGCCTCCCCCTCCACGAGCGCGGTGTCCGCGTACGCCTCCGCCTCCAGGGCCACGACCTCCGGCCAGTCGGCCTCGGTGACGGCGCGTATCAGATGTGTCATGTCAGTGGTGTCCTTCCTGGCCCCGGACGCACACGCAGGGCAGTGGGCGGATGCCGTTGAACCCCTGGGTCATGTAACTGGCGGCGTAGGCGCCGGCGGAGAGGATCCAGACCGGGTCGCCGGAGGTGACGGACGCCGGCACGCGCACCGGGTACCGCCCCTCCCCGTAGGCGTCGTCGCTGTCGCAGGTGGGCCCGGCGACGATCGCCGGGACGTACTCCTGTGCCCCGAGGTGGTCCGGGAACACCATCCGGTGCGTCAACTGGTCCATTTCATAGAGGCCGTTGAACTTTCCGCAGCTCAGGTAGAGCCAGTGGGCGTCGGTTCCGTCCGGCTGCCGGCGGCGGGTCAGCCGGGAGACGTGGGCGCGCACGGCACCGTGGTCGGCGACCAGGTGGCGGCCCGGTTCCAGGACGAAGGAGAGCGGGGAGGAGGTGAGCTCGCGCAGCCGGTCCATGCCCTCGCGGAGCACGGTGAAGATCTTGTCCAGGGGCGGGTCGAGGGGATTGCCGTGGCGGTCCTGGTAGCCGAGCGCGGGCAGGCCGCCGCCGAGGTTGACGTGGTCGGGTACGATCCCCCGCCCGGCCAGTGCCGTCAGGGTCCCGGCGAGGGTGTCGAGGGCCTGCTGCCAGGCCTCGCCGGTCATCTGCTGCGAGCCGACGTGCACGGAGAGGCCGGCCGGGGTGAGTCCCGCCTCCCGAGCCGTGGCCAGCACGCGGACGGCGTCGTCTGGGGCGCAGCCGAACTTGCGGTTCAGGCCCCACAGGGCGCCGGTACCTGCGGTGGCCAGGCGGCAGAACACCCGTGCCTCCGGGGCGTGTTCGGCGATGGCGGTGACGTCCTCGATGCTGTCGGTGGCGAACGTGCGGACACCCAGGCGGTGGGCTTCGGCGATGTCCCGGTCGGACTTGATGGTGTTGCCGTAGTGGATGCGGTGTGTCTGCGCGCCGGCGTTGAGGGCTTGGGTGATTTCGGCGGGGCCGGCGGTGTCGAATCCGGCACCGCGGGCGGCCAGGCAGCGGAGGACTTCGTCGATTGGGCAGGCCTTGAGTGCGAAGCGGATGTCGATTCCGGGCAACTCGCCCAGCAGCGCGGCGTATTGGTGCTCGATGCCGGTGAGGTCGTAGATGACGCAGTCGGATTCGGCTGCGGCGAGTTGGGGGGCGAGAGGATCGTCGAGTGGTCTGGTGCGGGTCCATCGTGGTTGATCGCGCAGTTCCCCGCGCCCCTTCGGGGCGCTCATGCTCGGGCCGTCTCGATCAGTGCGGGCCAGACTTCGACCAGGTACGCGTAGTCCTCGATGTCCGATGCCGCCTCGTCCAGTAACCGGTCCCGCTCCGCGGCGAGTCGGTCGGCGAACGTCGCGTACCGGCCACCCAGCTTGCGGTACGCCGTGTCCACCCGGTCCAGGCGCCAGACGTTCTCCGTGCGGTCCAGGGCGGTGCTCTCGCGCAGGAACTCCACGATCCGGTCGGCCCGCGCCTGATGCCGAGCGTCCAGCAACCCGGCGCCTTCGGCGGCCATCCGGTCGTAGACGTGGTGGAAGTGGAGCATCGACAGCAGGAACTTCACGAACCGTCGCTGGTAGGCGGGGAAGCCTGTGTCGGTGCGGCGTTCTGGGGTGTGGAAGTTCTCGATGTGGCGGTTGTGCAGGATGCCGGGCAGGGCGGCGTCGTGGATCAGGTGGAGGAGGAAGTAGTCGCTGCCGATGGTGTCGGTGGCGGGTGGGAGGGGGATCCGTTCGTAGACCGCGCGGTCGAGGGCGACGTTGCACATGTCGACGCGCATGGGATCGACCACGGTGAGGGTCGCCCGGTCGCCGGTGAAGCGTGCCGTGCCCGCGCCGGTGAAGGACTCCTCGACCAGGTGCCGTTTGCGTTCCTCGGACCAGTCGCCGGGCGCCCAGAGGCTGACGACGTCGTGGTACACGCCTTCGTCCAGGCGCCGTACCTCTGCGATGTCGACGGAGAGTTCGCCGATGAAGGAGGCGCCCGCCAGGGACACCGGGCGGGCCGACAGCGCCGTGTCGAGGTCGGTGTGCAGGCCGTCGGCCATGGCTTCGGCGGCGGGGCGGCCCAGCCAGGGCAGCTCGTGGTGGACGGGGAACACCGGCTGTCCGGCGTGGAGTTGGTAGGCGCTGTCGGAGTCCCGGCGGTGCAGCGAGCGGCAGCCGAGGGCGGCGGCCAGCAGGAAGGCGCGGTTGGTGCAGGCGCCGTAGGAGACGGCGGGCGGGAGCATGAGGCGGAGCAGGCGGTCGGGGGCGGACAGACCGGCCCGGCCGATGGTCCGGCGCAGGAAGGCGCGCTGGGCCGCCTCGTCGAGGTGGTGGACGGTCACGCCGGGTACCGGGTGGAGTCCGGCGGCGACCCGGGCGTGTTCGGCGCGGGTGCGGGCGTCGGAGGAGTCGAGGATCAGGAGCTGGACGTCGGCGCCGAAGTGGCCCGCGGCGTAGGCGGCCTCGGCGTGGAGGGCGGTGAGGGTGGCGGAGCAGGGACGGTTGGTGGGCAGGCAGAGGCAGATGCGCTGGTTCACTCGGCCTCTTCCGCGGGGGTGGTCCAGGAGTCCAGTCCGAGCAGTTTTCTGCCGAGCGGGTTGAGGGTGGCGGGGCCGTAGCGGTGGGCCTCGGGCTCGCGGGCGTCGCCGAGGAGGGTGGCGTTCCAGTCGGGGGTCGCGAGCGTGCGCCAGGAGTGGACGCGGGAGTCGCGCAGGGCGGTCGCCTCCTCCAGGGCGGGCATCATCGACAGGTACTGGACGGCTCGGACAGCGTTGTCGCAGAGGTTCGGTGCCACGCCGTGCGCCAGCAGCCCGTTGAAGATCAGCAGGTCACCCGCCTGCAGGTCGGGGCGGATCACCGGGAACTCGGCGCGGTCGGTGCCGGGCCGGACCGGGTCGCGGCCGGGCGGCTGCGCCACGCGCCACTCCTCGAAGCGGCGGAAGAGCTCGGGGGCGCACTGGAAGCCGCCGAGTTCGGGACGGGTGTCGGTGAGGGCGACGATGCCCTGGACGCGCTGCGGGAGGACGGCGAGGGTGGTGTCGACGTCCCAGTGCAGCTCGATGTCGAAGCCCTCGTCGGAGGGTTCGATCAGGGAGCGGGAACGGGTGCGGGTGTTGGGCGGGTTGAGGTTCAGCCGGTCCAGGGTGACCCACAGCTGAGAGCAGTCCCAGACGTCAGCGAACGCGTCGTACACGCGCTGCGTCTGGCGGCTGTCCCAGAGGAGCTGGTGGTGGTAGGCCTCGACGAAGCCGTAGATGAACAGGTGCCGGTCGAGTTCGGAACGGAACTCCGGTTCCGTGTACCAGGTGTCGGGGCGGTCGGGGTCGAGCCCCTGGAACTGCCAGGCGAAGTCGAGGAGTTGCTTGGCCTCGCCGGGGGTGACGGCCTCGCGGACGACGACGTATCCGTAGGTCTGCCAGAAGGCGAAGTCCGCTTCGGACAGCACTCTGAGGGGCTGGGACTTCTCGAGGTGGTGCAGCGGGGTCGGGGTCAGGTAGGTCTCGCCGTCCGCGCTGAAGTAGGGGCGCGTGGAGGCGGCTCGATGGAGGTGGGGGTGGGGCGTCTGCATGCGATTCCTCTGGAACACAAGGTGCGGTTGGGATCCGGGAAGACAGCAAGATCGAGTGGGCCGCCCGCTTCTGCGGGCGGCCGGTGAAAAGGGGTGGGTCAGTCCGCCAGGACGGCCTCCGCCGCCGCCACACCGCAGACCCGGGCGGCGCCGTAGGTGGCGATGTGCAGGGCGCCGCGCGGGGTGGCCTGCGGCAGGCCCATCTCCACGACGACGGTGTCGGGGCGGGCGGCGAGCACGGTGTCGAGGGCGGAGCCCATCCAGTCGTGCCGGTGTTCGTCGCGGACCACCGCGACGATCCGCCGGCCGCCGGCCGCGGCGAGGGCCGCCGCACCGGCGCCCTCACCGGTGAAGGAGCCGGAGGCGGTGCCGGGCAGCAGTCGCCCCAGATCGGCGGCGACGCCCCACGGGGTCTGGTCGCCGACGGCGATGTTGCGGGCGGGCTCGAACTGGGCGACGTAGACGGGGGTGTTGACCGGTGCGGCGTTGCCGGTGCGGGTAACGCGCAGCGCGCGCCGGGCCGCGACCAGGCCGATCTCCGGCTGGGGCTCGGTCTCCGGCCCGCCGCGTGCCCGGGCGGTCCAGGCGGCCAGGTCCCGCACCCGGGCGGCCGCGTCCGCGAGCCGTTCCTCGGCCAGTTCCCCGGAGCGTACGGCGGCCACGAGCGCGTCCCTGAGCTTCAGCACGGTGCCCTCGTCGCACAGCCCGCCGCCCACGCAGATGGCGTCGGCGCCGGCCGCGATGGCCAGGACCACGCCGTGCTCCAGGCCGTAGGTGCCGGAGATCGCGCGCATCTCCATGCCGTCGGTGACGATCAGGCCCTGGTAGCCGAGTTCGCCGCGCAGCAGTTCGGTGAGGATGCGGCGGGAGAGGGTGCCGGGGCGGTCCGGATCGAGGGCGGGCACGAGGATGTGCGCGCTCATGACGGCCCGGGTGCCGGCGGCGATGGCCGCGCGGAACGGGGGCAGTTCGCGCTCGTAGAGGGTGTCGGCGTCGACGTCGATGCGGGGTACGGCGTGGTGGGAGTCGACGTTGGTGTCACCGTGGCCGGGGAAGTGCTTGGTGCAGGCGGCGACGCCGGTGGACTGCAGGCCCTCGACCCAGGCGGCGGTGTGCCGGGCGACCAGGTCGGTGCTCGCGCCGAAGGAGCGCACCCCGATGACGGGATTGTCGGCGTTGGCGTTGACGTCGGCGGAGGGCGCCCAGTCGAAGGTGACGCCGCAGGCGGCCAGGCGCCGGCCCAGTTCGCGGGAGACGGCCCGGGTGAGGTCGGGGTCGTCGACGGCGCCGAGGGCGTGGTTGCCCGGGAAGGAGGAGCCGGTGCGCACGTCCAGGCGGGTGACGTCGCCGCTCTCCTCGTCGATGGCGACGAGCAGGTCGTCCCGTTCGGCCCGCAACTGGGCGGTGAGTGCGGTGACCTGCTCCTCGGTGACGACGTTGCGGCCGAACAGGGCGACGGAGGCGAGGCCCTCGCCGAGGCGGCGGCGGACCCAGTCGGGCGCGGTGGTGCCGTCGAACCCCGGCTGCAGCACCGCGAGGGCGTCCCGGGTGAGGGTGTCACCCGCGGCGGAGCCGCTGTCAGACCCTGTGGTGGCGAGTGTGGTCATCGGCGGGGTCATCCCTTCACGGCGCCGTCGGTCAGGCCGCTGACGGCCTTGCGTTGCAGGAAGATGAAGAGGATCAGGATGGGCAGCGCGAACAGGGTCGAGGCGGCCATCGTGGCGCCCCAGTCGTCGCCGAAGGCGGTCTGGAACTGCGACAGCCACAGCGGCAGGGTCTGCTTCTCGATGTCCTTGTTGAGGATCAGGACCAGCGGGAACTCGTTCCAGGCGGTGATGAACCCGAACAGCGAGGTGGCCATGAGGCCGGGTGCGAGGAGCGGGAAGATCACCTTGCGGAAGGCCTGCATCCGGGTGCAGCCGTCGACCATCGCCGACTCCTCCAGCTCCTTCGGCACGGCGGCGATGTAGCCGCGCAGCGTCAGAACGGTGAGGGGCAGCACCATCATCGTGTAGAAGACGGTGAGGGGGACGAGGCTGTCCAGCATGTCGTTGTCCCGGACGATCATGTAGATGGCGATGATCATGACCTCCCAGGGGGCCATCTGCGCCAGCATGAACGTGACGACGAGACCGCGCCGCCCCTTGAACCGCATCCGTGCCAGGGCGAACGCGGCGAACAGGGCGATGACGAGCGAGAGCAGCACGGAACAGACCGTGACGGTGACGGAGTTGCCGACCAGGGTCCAGAAGTGGTCGGCGTCGACCGCCTTCTTGAAGTGGCCGAGGGTGATGTGGGTCGGGAACCACACCGGGGTGTCGGCGATGATGTCGCCGGTGGGCTTGAAGGCCGTGGCGAACATCCAGTAGACGGGGAACACGAAGCCGACGAAGAGGACGACGGCGGTCGCGTTGGGCCAGATACGGCCGAAGAGCGAGCGCTTCACAGCTCGTCCTCCTCTTGCTTGAGCACCATGCGCAGGTAGTACGAGGTCATGACGAGCAGCACCAGGATGGTCAGGAAGGAGATCGCCGCGCCGACCCCGAAGTGCTGGTTGCCGACGCCCTCGACGTAGGCGTAGACCGGCAGGGTCTCGGTGAGGCGGTCGGGGCCGCCCGCGTTCATGGCGAAGACCTGCGCGAACGCCTTGAAGACCCAGATGACCTCGAGGAAGGTCGTGGAGTACAGGAACGGCCGCAGGAACGGCAGGGTCACGGAGGTGAAGCTCTGCCAGGCGCCGGCGCCGTCCAGGGACGCGGCCTCGTACAGCTCCTTGGGGATGGTGGTGGTGGCGGCGTAGAGGTTGATCGCCACGAAGGGGATCGACATCCAGACGATGAGCAGGGTGATCACGGCGAACGTGGAGAACTGGGTGGCCAGCCAGTTGTGGTCGGCCATGGAGTGCCAGCCGAGCTTGTCCAGGACCCAGTTGACGACGCCGTAACGCTGGGCGAACAGCCACTGGTAGACGGTGGTGGCCGCGATGACGGGCATGGCCCAGGCGAGGACGAGGCCGATCAGGAGCGTCAGCCGCATCTTCTTGCCCAGGCGGGCCAGCAGCAGCCCGATCAGGGTGCCGAACACCATGATCAGGACGACGTTGGCCGCGGTGAACAGCAGCGAGCGCTCGACGACCTTCCAGAAGTCCGAACCGGCCAGGACCTCCTTGTAGTTGTCGACGCCGTTCCATTCGGTGAGGTGCTGGATGAGCTGCCGGGGGTTGAGGTTCTGGAACGACAGCATGCCGTTCTTGACCAGGGGCCAGCCGAGCAGGATCAGTGTGGCCAGCAGCGCCGGCAGCAGGAGCAGGTAGGGGGCGGCGACGGCGCGGCGGCCGGCCGGTGACCCGGAGGTGCGGTCCTCACCTCGCGGCGGCGCCGGAACCCGGGCCTTGCGGACAGCGGGCTCCCCGGCCGTGTCCGTGCCTTCGGTCTGCACTGACATGAGTCGTCATCTCTTCCATGGCCGAACCGGCCGTACGAACGACTGAGCCGGGGGCGCTCGTGGGCGCCCCCGGCGCGGGTCATCAGTTCTTCTGGGCCAGGCGCTTGTCGATCTCGCCCTCGACGTCCTTGGCGGCCGCCGCGGGAGCCTTTCCGTTCAGCACCGCGGTCATGTAGGACTTGATCGGGTTCGGGGTGTTCTCCACCGCGGCCCACTCCGGGATCAGCGGCGTGGTGCCGCCGGCCGCGGCGGCGGGTGCGGCGGCCTCGGCGGCGCCGTTGCCCTTGAGGTTGGACTGCAGGGACGTCTTGTTCGGGATGACGCCGTTGAGCTTGGCCAGTTCGCCCTCGTACTGGTCGGACAGGGCGATCTTCAGGAACTCCTTGGCGAGGGACTGCTTCTTGCTGTTCTGGGCGACGGCGAGGTTGGAGCCGCCGAGGAAGACGCCCTCGGGCTTGTCGGCGGTGGCGCCCGGGATGGTGAAGTAGCCGAGGTCCTTCTCGATGGCCTTGTTGGCCTGGATCGCGGTGCCGGCCTCCCAGCCCATGCCGATGAACGCGCCGGTCTTGCCCTTGGCGAAGATCGTGGCCTGCTGCGGGGTGGCCTCGTCCTTGTCCTTGGGGGCCTTGGAGTAGGAGGCGTACTTCTTGTAGAGCTCCATGGCCGCGGCGACCTTCGGGTCGGCGAGGTTGGAGACGTAGGTGCCGCCCTGCTTCTTCACGAGGTCGGCGCCCTGGCCGATGGTCAGGCCGTCGAAGAAGTACCAGTTCTGGCCGGGCAGGTAGAGCGGCTCGGCGTCGGTCTTCTTGCCGATGGTGTCCAGGTCCTTGAAGAACTCGTCGCGGGTCTTCGGGGTGGACTTGATGCCGGCCTTCGCCCAGATCGCCTTGTTGTAGATGACGACGCGGTTGGCGAAGTACCAGGGGGCGGCGTACTGCTTGCCGTCGTAGACGGAGGACTGGGAGACGGAGGGGGTCCAGTCGGCGCCGACGGCCTGCTTGACGTCGCTCAGGTCGGCCAGGCCGCCGGTGGCCGCGTAGGCCGGGGTCTGGGTGTTGCCGACCTCCAGGACGTCCGGCGGGTTGTCCTCGGAGAGGGCGGTGGTGATCTTCTGCTGGATCCCGTCCCACTTCTGGATCTCGAACTTCAGCTTCGCGCCGGTCTTCTTCTCGAACGCGGCCTGGACGTCCTTGCTCCACTGCGGCGGCGCGGAGCCGTCCATGGTCCAGACGGTCAGCGTCTGGCCCTTCCAACTGCTCGGTCCCGCGTCCTTGGAGCTGTCCTTGCCGTTTCCGCCACACGCCGCAACGGAGACCATCATGCCCGCGATCACGATCGCGGCAGCGAGCTTGCGCTTCACGCCACCCTCCTCAGGGATGCCTCTAACCCCCCACGCCCTCGGCGGTGACCTGCGTACGACGCTGTTGCACGTAGGGCTCGGGACCTGGCCACTAATGGTGTAGACCAGTACGGTGGAGCTTGGCCTAGACCTTTCGGGGTGTCAAGGGTGGTCCACGAAGCCGATTCCGGCCGTTACGAGAACGTCACCGGAGCGCGTCCGTCCGGATCCGCCCCTTTCGCCCGGCGCCTGGCCTGGACCATGGCGGCGGCGCGAGTTGGACTAGACCATAGGGCAGTTGGTCGCTATAACGGGAGACCGTCGGCACGGCCGGGAAGGCAGGCATGACCATCGACGTCAGCGGCGCGCGCGTGCCGAAGTACTACCGGATCAAGCAACAGCTCCTCGCCATGACCGAGGCGCTGCAGCCCGGTTCGGCCATGCCGGCCGAGCGGCTGCTCGCCGTCCGGTTCGACACCTCACGGACGACGGTCCGGCAGGCGCTCCAGGAGCTGGTCGGCGAGGGCCGGCTCGACCGGATCCAGGGCAAGGGGACCTTCGTCTCCCAGCCCAAGCTGTACCGCACGCTCCAGCTGACGTCGCACACCGAGGACATGCGAGCCCAGGGCCTGACGCCCTCCTCTCAGATGCTGGACATCGGGGAGGTCCCGGCCGACCAGCGGCTGTCGGAGCTGCTCGGCATCGGCATCGGCGAGCGCGTGCTGCGCATCGAGCGGCTGCGGCTGGCCGGCGGCGACCCGATGGCGATCGAGACGACCCACCTGTCCGCACACCGCTTCCCCGGCCTGCGCGCCTCGCTGACGACCCACCCCTCGCTGTACACGGCGCTCGCCGAGGTGTACGGCGTCCATCTCGCCGAGGCCGACGAGACCATCGAGACCTCGCTGTCCACGCCGCGCGAGGCCCACCTGCTCGCCACCGACGTGGGACTGCCGATGCTGCTGCTGTCCCGGCACTCGCGGGACGCGGAGGGCCGGCCCGTGGAGTGGGTGCGCTCGGTGTACCGGGGCTCCCGGTACAAGTTCGTGGCCGCGCTGCGCCGTCCGGCGGGGGGAGCGGCGGTACGGCGGCCACGCGGCGGAGCGGCATGCTGACAGCGCCACGCGCCCCCAGGACCTGGGACGACGGCCGTTCGGTCAGTCCAGGAACGCCGTCTCGATCCAGCGGCGTACCGCTCGTGGGCGCATCCGGTGCAGCCGGTCCACCGTGTCGGCGACCTCCTGTGCCCCGCCCAGCGACAGGAACTTCTCCCGCACCAGTTCGGCATGGCCCGCCCGGGTCTCCGGCCCGGCCGCCCCGACCGGGATCAGCCGGGTGCGCGAGACCGTACGGCCGTCCGTCAGTCGTACGGTGACCCGGGCGCCGGTGGCCTTGGTGGACCGGGAGAAGTCCCGGTCGTCGGCCGCGAGCACCCCGACCAGGTCCACCAGTTCGTCACCGCCGAAGCCGCGCAGCCACGGCACCGCCCGCTCCCCCGCCTCGCGCACCGCCTCGCCGAACGGCGCGTCGGACAGGAAGAGTTCACGGGTCATCTCGGTGTCGTGCTCCAGCCGTATCCGCTTGGCCAGCGCCCACCGGTCGGGGTCGTCCAGATGCGGCGGGGAGAAGTCGTCCACGCCGAAGTGACCGGTGAGCAGCGTGGTCGCCACCGGGTAGGGCACGTCCAGGACCAGCGCGCCCAGCGGGGAGCCGGGGCCGGTGACATAGCGGGCGGCCCGCTCCCCCGCGAACAGCGTGTACAGGGAGGCCTCGACGACGACCTCGGCCACGTCCCGGGGCCTGACCGCGCCGATCTCCTTGTGGATCTCGGCCGCGCAGTCCACCGCCGCGTCGATGCCGGGGCCGCCGGGGTGCATCTTGAACGACAGGGTGTCCGTGTGCCACCGCCGTCCCAGCCCCTTGGCCACCGCCTGCGGCAGCGGCACGGTGGCGAAGCGGGCCAGGAAGCCGTCACTGTGCTCCATGATGTCCGGCGCCCCGCGCAGCCCGGCGTAGGCGGCGTCACAGGCGTCCATCGCGGTGCGCACCGGCGTGAAGGTGTTGAACAGGCGGGCGTCGCTGGCGAGGAAGGCCCGCATCAAGGGCCAGTTGGGCATCGCGAAGGCCAGTCCGAAGGCGTTCTCGAACAGGCTCGCCGGGGCCCGGTCGCAGTGCAGCCGGCCGGCCACCGCGCCGGCCAGATGGGTGTGTACGGCGCTCTGGCCGCGCAGGGGCCCGAGCGTCGCGGAGGCGGTGATCCGGGCCGCGCACTCGTTGGCCGCGACCACCGCGGTGAGCAGCGAGAGCCCGTCCAGCTGCCGGGCGTAGGCGAAGGCGAGCGGGACGGCGACCGTGGAGTTCGACAGGTGTCCGGCGTACGCGGTGTCGTCCAGGTTCAGCCAGGAGCCGAGCGCGGCGAAGACGCCGGCCGCCTGGCGCGGATCGCGCTGCATGGGATGCCCGAAAGCGGCCACCAGCTTTCTGCCGAGGGGATGCTGCAGACCCGCGCGGATCGAGGCGATCTGCGACAGCACCTGGCTCGCGGCGAGCTTCAGCACCCGGCAGGGGACCTGCTGGGGGCGCAACGTCGCGGCCCAGTGGGAGAGTTCGCGCAGCGGGGTGTCGGCGGGGGTGCGGCCGCGGGCGGGCCGCGGCAGGGTGCGGGCCTGCTCGGCCCAGTCGGCGCACAGCGCCCGGGCGACGCTCTCCGCGAGGACGGCGGTCATGCGGGTACACCTTCCGTGCGTGCGTCAACGTGCGTGCGCTGGGACGTCCGGGGGGAACACGGCTGCGGGAGCACCGTCGCCCGGTGCTCCCGCAGTGCATCGGTGGTGTTACGCGGCCGGGACCTTGTCCAGGAAGCCGTAGACGGCCTTGATCCGGCCCGCCTCGTCGGTGACGAGCACGTCGAAGCCGATGGCGATCGGCTCGGCGCCCGGCTCGGTCACCAGGCCCCACTGGAAGCGGGCCTGGTTGTGGTGGGCGTCGACGGTGCCGTGCAGTTCGAAGGTGAGGCCCTTGAACTGGTCGCGGGCACCGGCCACCACGGCCCCGAAGCCCTCGGGTCCCTCGACCGCGGCGAGCGGGTCGATGTACGGGGCGTCGGCGGTGAACAGCTCGGCGATGGCCGCGGCGCGCTTCTCGGCGTCCGCCTCGTTCCAGATGTCGAGGTAGCGGGTGACGGTGGTGGTCAGGTCGCTCATGCGGGCGATCTCCTTACGTGGCGTGCTTCTCTGGTTCTTCGGACAGGTGGTTCAGGGGGTGGCCGGCGCCCAGACCGGGAGGGCTCCGGGGAGCACCTCGAAGGTGGCCGTGGCGCCGATGCCGTGCTGGTACTCGCCGTCGTGTTCCAGCGGGAGCCGGCGGCCGTCGGTGCGCTCGACGGTGATCGTGCGCCCGCGGGCATACACGGTCGCCGGATGGTCCATGTGCCGTGCGTCGCGGGTCAGTTCGGGCACCTCGTCCGCGGGGACATCGCCGCCGATCACACAGACGTCGAGCAGTCCGTCGTCGAGCAGCGAGCCGGGCAGGACCAGGAACCGGCCGCCGCGGTAGCGGCCGCCGCCCACGTTGGCGAGGACCGTGGGGCCCTCGTGCACGACCCGGCCGTCCACGGTGACCCGGCCGGGGTAGGGCCGGTAGCCGGCGGCCGTGTCGGCGAAGGCGCGGGCGTAGCGCTCCCGCCCGGTCAGCGGCAGTTCCCGGGCGGTGATCAGCGCGTCGGCGATCACCCCCGAACAGGCACCCAGATACACATGGTTGCGGGTCTCGGCCAGGCGGGCCAGGTCGAGCCGGCGCAGCCGGGCGCTGCCGCCGATGCCGTGGTCGGTCAGGATCGCCTTCAGGGACTCGCTCCAGGGGCGGTCGCCCCACAGCATCTTGTAGCCGGAGTTGCCGGTGCCGCCGGGCACCACCGCGAGGGCGGCGTTCCCGGTC
Source organism: Streptomyces sp. NPDC001852 (assembly GCF_042891825.1). Taxonomy (NCBI): domain Bacteria; kingdom Bacillati; phylum Actinomycetota; class Actinomycetes; order Kitasatosporales; family Streptomycetaceae; genus Streptomyces; species Streptomyces sp. NPDC001852. Next base: position 125,489 of record NZ_JBIATN010000017.1, on the reverse strand, counting down.
GCGGGCACGAGTCCCTGGACGGCCTCGCGGACGGTGCCGTCCCCGCCGATGACGACGATCAGGTCGGGCGCCCCCGGCGATGCCGTGGCGGACCGCTGCAGGGCGCGGCGCACCGCGAGCGTGGCGTCACCGGGGCCGGTGGTGAGGTGCAGCTCGATGTGCTCCAGGCAGGAGGCGCACAACTGCCGTACCTCTTCGACCAGTTCGGGCGAGTGGCTGCCGGAGGCGGGGTTGCCCAGGACGAGGGCCCGGGTGGGAGCCGGGGCTGCGGTGTCTGCCATGGCGGGCGTACTCCTTCTCGTCGGACGGCAGCGGGCCGGCCAGGCCGCGTGGTGCCGCCCCGGTGCCGCTGCGTTCCCACTGTGCCGGGGGGCGCTGACACGGGGCTGACGCCGGTTGCGGGGCAGCGCGGGCATCACCAGGTGACCGGCAGTTCCTCCAGTCCGTACACGATCGTGTTCCGGCGGAAGCGGACCTGCTCCGGCGGCACGGCCAGGCGCAGCGTGGGGAAGCGGGCGAAGAGGGCGCTCAGGCACACCTCCAGCTCCATGCGGGCCAGCGAGGCACCCGGGCACAGGTGGGCGCCGTAGCCGAAGGCGAGATGGCCGGCGGCGTTGCGGTGGAGGTCGAGGCGGCCGGGGTCGGGGTAGACCGACTCGTCGTGGTTGGCGGCGGGAATCGCGACGATCACTCCCTCCCCCTTGCGAATCCGCGCCCCGCTCAGCTCGACGTCGGCCACGGCGGCGCGCACCTGGTTGTCCTGCGAGATGGACCAGTAGCGCAGGAGCTCCTCGACCGCCGGCCGGTACAGGGACGGATCGGCGCGGAGCTCGGCCTGCTGGGCCGGGTCGCGCAGCAGACTCAGGACGCTCAGGCTGATCTGGTGGGCGGTGGTCTCGTGCCCGGCGACGAGGAAGAAGCGGGCCATGGCGACGAGTTCCTCGTGGGTCAGCTCGCCGGCGGCGACATAGCGGGTGGCCAGCCGGCTGATCAGGTCGTCCCGGGGTTCGGCGGTGCGCTGCGCGGCGAGCCGGTCCAGGAACCTCGACATCTCGACGAAGGCCGCGTACGTCTCCTCGGGGCCGGCCTCCTGGGAGAGGATGACCTGGCTCTGCTCGGTGAAGTCCGCCTCGTCCTCCTCCGGGACGCCGAGCATCCGGGCGATCACCAGCGACGGCAGCGGGACCGCGAAGTTCCGCACCAGGTCGACGGGGTGGGGGCCCGCCGCCAGCCGGTCCAGCAGCTGCTCGACGAGGAGTTCGACCTCCGGGCGCAGGGCGCGGGTGCGGCGGGCGGTGAACTCGGTCATGGCCATGCGGCGCAGCCGGCCGTGCTCCGGGTCGTCCATGCGGTTGAACGACATCACGCCGGGCTCGGGCGGCAGCTGGATCCGGATCGGGAAGCCGGGCTGCTGGTCGTCGGCGCTGAAGCGGTCGTCGTTGAGCACCTGGCGTACGTCCGCGTGGCGGGTGACGAGCCAGGCCTCACCGCCGCGGATCCGCACCTTCAGCGGGGGTTCCCGGCGCAGCTCGGCGTAGGCGTCCGGGGGCGCGTAGGGGCAGGAGCGGGGCATGGGCCAGGCGGGGAGCGGGTCAGGGGTGTCGGACACGGAGGTCCTCCGTCGGGTCGGCCGAATTCCGGTGGGTTGTTTCGGCCAGCGTGGAGGAGGCGGCTGACGGAGTTCTGACGCAGCACTGACGGGCGCACGGAGTGAAGTCCCGTGCGCCCGTCGGGCGTCGGCCGCGAGGTCCGTGGCGTCAGGACGCCTGCGCCCTCCGCGGCAGCAACTGCACCAGCAGCGCCACGGCCACGCAGATGGCCGCCTGGACCAGCAAGCCCGCGCCGAAGGCGTGGGCGTAGGAGTGGGCGGTGACCTTGTGGCCGGCGACGCCGAAGAAGACGACGCCGATGACCGCGATGCCGACGGCGTTGCCCATCTCCTGGGCTGTGGAGAAGACACCGGAGGCCGCGGCCGCGTGGTGCGGGGCGACGCCCTCCAGGACCAGGGAGGCGAGCGGGGCGACGACGAAGCCCATGCCGAAACCGGCGAGCACCATGGCCGGGATGCACCAGCCGACGGAGCCGCTGCCGCCCAGCTCCCAGGCGGTGGCGGCGAGCGCGAGGTTGCCGACCGCCTGGAGCACCGCGCCGATGGTCAGGACCTGCTTGCCGAGTTTGGCCGCGGCCTTCGGCGACTGTGCGGAGCCGATGAAGAAGCCGAGGCCGAGCGGGATGAACAGCAGACCCGACCGGAGCGCGGACAGGCCGCGGCCCTCCTGCAGGTACAGCGCGAGGACCAGGAAGAAGGAGGCCATCGCGGCGAAGAACACCAGCAGCGAGACGACGCCCACGCCGAACGCCCGGTCCTCGAACAGGCTCGGGTGGACCAGCGGCGACCCGTCGCGGGCGGCCTTGCGGCGCTGGGTCCACCAGAACGCGGCCAGCAGCGGCACGGCCGCCACCAGGCACTCCCACGTCCAGGTCGGCCAGCCCTGGTCACGGCCCTGGACCAGGGGCAGCACGATGGCCGTGAGGCCGGCGGTCACCAGGATCACACCGGTCCAGTCGAGGCCGGTGCGGCCCTCGGCCCGGGACTCGGGCACCACCTTCGGCGTGAGCAGCAGGACCACGGCGCCGATCGGGGCGTTGATCAGGAAGATGGTCCGCCAGTCCCAGCCGAAGACGTCGGCCTTGATCAGCAGTCCGCCGATCAGCTGGCCGAACACGGCCGAGGCGCCCAGCGTGATGCCGTAGGCGTTGAACGCGGCGACCCGGGCCTTGCCCGCGTAGGCCGTGGTCAGGATGCCGAGGACCTGCGGGATGACGAGGGCGGCCGCGGCGCCCTGCACCGCGCGCGCCACGATCAGCTCGGCCATGTTCGGGGCGATGCCGCAGGCCACCGAGGCGAGCGTGAACAGGGCCAGGCCGATGGAGAAGACCTTCCGGCGGCCGTAGAGGTCGCCGAGCCGGCCGCCGGTGATCAGCATGGCGGACAGGCCGATGTTGAAGGTCGCGGCGACCAGCTGGATCTCGGCGCTGGTCGCGTGCATGTTCCGCTGGAGTGAGGGGATGGCGACGTTGACGATGAAGAAGTCGACGTTGGTGATGAACAGGCCGGCCAGCACGACCCAGAGCGCACCCCAGGCGGGCTTGCCCGCGGCCTCCTCGATGTCCGGTGGCGGGGCGGCCGAGGCCGCGCTGCCGGTCAGTTCCGCTTCGGTGGTCATGGACGACCCTCCTAGGTCGTTTCGTGCTGGTGGGGGGCGTGCCGAAGGTGTCCGGGGCGCACGTGAGGGGCACGGGACGGTCCTCGGTACGACAGTCCTCCGAGCACTGTCCCGCGCCCCGCTGACACGGCGCTGACACGGACCCTCGGCGGTCAGCGCGCCGAGGCCGCGGCCAGCCGCTGGAGCCGGTGCGCGAAGTGCGCGGTGACGGCCTGGGCGTGGGTGTCGATGTAGAAGTGGCCGCCCTCGTACTCGTTGTGGCCGAGGTAGGAGGGGGTGCGGCCGGCCCAGTGGGTCATGGCGTCCGGGGCCTCCTGGAGCGGGTCGCTGCGGCCGCCGTAGGAGGCGAGCGGGCAGGTGACGCCCCTGCCGTCGTCCTCGTACTGGGCGGCGACACGCAGATCGGCGCGGAGCGCGGGCACGACCAGGGCGAGCATCTCGGGGTTGTCGTAGATCTCCGCCGGGAAGGACCCCAACTTCTTGATCCACTCGACGAGTTCGGGCTCCGGCATCCGGCTCTGCTCCTCCGTGGGCTGGAAGAAGCCCTCGGGTGACCAGCCGGACATGCCGACCATGACCGGCGCCGGTCCGCCCTCCTCCTGCATCCGGATGGCCAGCCGGAACGCCAGCTGGGCGCCGAGGCAGTGCCCGAAGAGGGCGAACGGCCGCTCGTCCAGGTCGTTCAGCACGGCCTCGTGCAGGGCGTCGAGCAGCGGCCAGAACTCCTCGTACGTCGGCTCCTCCCGGCGGTTGTGACGGCCGGGCAGGGTGACGGCCTGGGGGGCGATGTCCGGGGGCAGCAGGCGTTCCCAGTCGCGGTAGATGATGGCGCCGCTGCCCGCGTGGGGCAGCAGGAACAGCCGGATCGAGGCGTCGGGCGAGGGCTCCACGGGGTGGAACCAGTGCCCCTCGCTGGACATCTGGCTGCCTATGGTGCCGATGGCGGTGGTCACGACGGCGTACTCCCAACGGTGGTGGACGGGCCGAGGGCGCGTACCGCGGGCAGCAGCACCTCGGCGATCTCCTTCAACTGCGGCTCGGGGTCCAGGGACCCGATCCGTACGACCAGGTGCCGGGCGCCGGCCCGGACGTACCCGCCGAGCCACTCGGCGCACTTCTCGGCGCTGCCCCAGGCATAGGCCTGGATGCTGCTCATCTGCTCCAGGGAGCGGCCGTAGTAGTGGCTGATGTAGTGCTCGAGTTCGGCCCTGGCGGCGGACTCGCTGCTGTTCACGGTGACCGTGGCGTACAGCGCCGGGGTGACCGTGCGGCCGGCCTCGTCGGCGAGTTCGGCGATACGGCGGCGGGCGCGGGCGTAGGCGTCGACGTCCGGGAGGAAGGGCAGCCAGCCGTCGTAGCGGGTCGCGGCGCGGGCGAGGACCTTGGGGGTGTCACTGCCGGCGAGCCAGAGGGGCGGGCCGCCGGGGACGGCGGGCGAGGGCAGCCGGTCCAGGTGGTCCGCCTGCCAGAACCGGCCGTCGAACTCCGTGGGTTCGCCGTCCTCTCCGGAGCGCCAGGCGGTGCGCCACAGCGCGGTGATCTCGTCCAGGCGGCCGACCCGGCCCTGGAAGGAGGCGCCGACGGAGGCGAACTCCTCCTCGGTCTCGGGCATCGGGAAGCCCGAACCGAGCCCGAGGACCAGTCGGCCGGCGGCGACATGGCTGAGGCTCGCGACCATGTTGGCGCCGACGAGGGGGTGGCGCAGGGCGGGGGTGAGGGCGGCGGTGCCGACGGTGATGCGCGTGGTGGCCGCCGCCGCGGCCGACAGCACGACGAGGGGATCGAGGCGGGGGCGGGCGGTCAGTGAGTCCCCGGCCCACAGGGAGTCGAACCCGAGCGCTTCCGCCTGGCGGGCGAAGTCGAGCAAGGGGGCGGCGGCGTAGGTGCCGTTGATGGCCTGCTCGCGGGTGGGCAGGAGGATGCCGATCCGTGGTGAAGTCACACTGTGCTCCCGAGTACGTCCCTGGCCGGTGCTGTCAGCTGCTCCCGCACCGCGCGGCGCAGGATCTTCCCCGAGGGGTTGCGCGGGAGGGAGTCCACGAAGTGGTACCTGCCCGGGATCTTGTAGTCGGCGATGCGGCCCCGCAGGGACAGCAGGAGTTCCCGGGGTGTCGCGGTCGCGCCGGGCCTGAGTACGACCACCGCGTGCACGCTCTCGCCCCAGCGGTCGTCCGGCAGGCCGACCACCGCCGCGTCGGCCACCGCGGGGTGCGCGGCGAGGGCCTTCTCGACCTCCGCCGGGTAGATGTTCTGCCCGGCGACGATGATCGTGTCGTTGATGCGGTCGCACAGGTGGAGGTAGCCGTCCTCGTCGAGGTAACCGGCGTCGCCCATGTGCAGCCACTCCCCCACCAGGGTGCGGGCCGTGGCCTCGGGCAGGTTCCAGTAGCCGAGCATCCGGGAGGGGGTGCGGACGCAGATCTGGCCGACGGCGCCGGGCGGCAGGGTCTCGCCGTCGGGGCCGATGACCTTGATCCCGGTGCCGGGGCAGGGCCGGCCCACCGAGGTCAGCCTGGTGCTGCCGGGGTGGTGGGCGTCCGGCGGGAGGCACACCGCCACGCTGCCGGTCTCGGTGCTGGCGTAGATCTGGGCGAACTCGCAGCGGTAGGTCTCCAGGCAATGCTTGAGCAGGGTCTCGGACATGGGGGCGGCGCCGTACGCGATCTTGCGGAGTGAGCCGAACGCCTCGGGCCCGGCCTCGCGTTCGGCGGCCATCGCCTGGAGCATCGCCGGTGCGGCGAAGGTGGTGGTCACGCGGTGGGTGCGGATGAGGCGTACGGCCTCCTGCGGGTCGAACTGCGGCATGATCACGTTGGTGCCACCCGCGTTGAAGGTGTGCAGGAACCAGCCGATGCCGGCCACGCCGAAGCCCGGCAGCGAGATCAGCGCCACGTCCTCGGGCCGCCAGTCGATCCAGTCGACGCCCTCGGCGCGGCTCGCGTGCGGCAGCGTGAAGAAGCTGCGGTGGGCGAGGACGGCCCCCTTGGGCAGGCCGGTGGTGCCGCTGGTGTAGATCTGGATCACCGGGTCGTCCGGGCCGGTACCGGGCGTGGGATCGGTCTCGGGCTGGTCGGCCGCCCAGGCGAGCACGCCGGCGCCGCGCGCGGGTTCGCCGTCGGCGTCGGTGCCGTCGACGCGGATCACCCGGCGCAGTCCGCGCAGTTGGTGGCGGACGGTGGCGACGGTGTCCCAGAACTCGTCGTCCACGAAGATCAGTGCGGCGCCGGAGTCGCGCAGGATGTGGTCGACCTCGTTGGGGGTGAGCCGCCAGTTGACCGGGACGAGGACCGCGCCGGCCTTGGCGCAGGCGATCATCACGAGGTAGTAGTTCGCGGACTCGCGGCCCAGGTAGGCGACCCGGTCGCCGCGCCGCACGCCGCTCGTGTGCAGGGCGTGCGCGGCCCGGTTGCTGTCCCGGTGGAGCTTGTCGTAGGTGGTGACGCGGCCCTCGCAGACGATCGCCGGGTGGTCCGGGCGGCTGCCGGCGTGGGCACGGGCGGAGTGGTGGAGCGTCCAGCGCTCCCTGGGTATGTCGGTCATCTCGTCTTCCCGTCCCTTGCTTTCACGCTGCCTCAGGCGAGCTGCCCGTCGACGAACCGGGCCAGCGCGCGGACCGTGGGGTGGTCGTGGGTGAGAGAGGCCGGCAGGGGCAGCCGGAACGCCTGCTCCAGCGCGGCCTTGACCTGCTGGGCCATCAGGGAGTCCAGGCCCAGGGAGACGAACTCGGCGGTCGCGTCGAGTTCGTCGCCCTCCTCCAGGTGCAGGACGGCGGCGACCTTCTCGCGGACCACGGAGGTGACGGCGGCGAGCCGTTCGGCCTCCGGCAGCGCGGTGAGTGCGCGGAGGTCGAGGCCGGTGCCCTCCTCGTCCGTGGTCCGCCGGGCGAGCCGGTCGTAGAACAGGTCGCCGGTGACGCTGCCGGAGACATAGCGGTCCCAGTCGAACTCGCCGACGATCCGCTGGGTGCGGGGGCGGCCCCAGAGCCGGGCGAGGGTGTCCAGGGCGCGGGTCGGGGAGAAGAAGCGGACACCGCTGCGTTCGATCTCCTGGCTGAGGTGCTCCTCCAGCCGGGCGGACATGCCGACCCGGGCCCAGGCGCCCCAGTTCACCGACAGGCCCGGCACCCCGCGCCGGCCGCGCCACTCGGCGAGGGCGTCGAGGGCGGCGCTGGCGGCGGCGTAGTGGCCCTGGGTGGCGCCGCCGAGGACGGAGGCGATGGAGGAGTAGGTGACGAAGAACTCCAGCTCCGGGAAGGACTCCTCGGCGGCCTCGTGCAGCAGCCAGCCGCCGTAGGCCTTGGCGGCGAGCTGGGCGTCGATGGACTCCCAGGTCAGCTCGGAGATGAGTTTCTTGTCGTAGAAGCCGGCCGCGTGCACGATCCCGCCGACGGGGTACGGGCCGGCCGCGAGCTGCCGGACCAGCCGTCGCACGTCCTGCGGGCGGGAGATGTCGGCGCGTACGACGTCGATCTCGGCGTCGGCGGCGAGGTCGGCGAGCAGCGCCGAGGCCTCGTCGGTGGCCCGGCCGCTGCGGCTGACCAGGGTCAGGTGCCGGGCGCCGAGGGCGGCCAGCTTGCGGGCGGTGACCAGGCCGAGTCCGCCGAGACCGCCGGTGACCAGATAGGTCCGGTCGGCGCGAAGCCCGGCGGGGCCCTCCTCGACCGCGCACCGCCGCGGCTCGGCCCGACCCTCCGGCGGGATCACCGCGTCCGGCTGCGAACCGGTCCGTCCCTCCGGCAGGAGCCCCCCGTCCGGTTGCTGCTCGGCCGGGTCCTCCGGCAGGGTCACCCAGGCCCGGCCGGCCGGGTCGGCGAGGGCGGTGCGCAGGGCCTCGCCGGTCTCGTCGAGCCGGAAGCGGGGGGCGGTGTCGTCGGAGCCGGTGGCGTGGACCACGGCCGGGACCGGCACGGTGAGCGTGGAACGGAAGGTGCCGCCGTGCCGTACGAGCACCTCGTCGCCCGGCGCGAATCCGGTGCCGTCAGCGGCCGCAAGGACGCTGCCGCGCGCCAACTGGCCGAGTACCGGCGGCGGTTCCTCCTCCGAGGCCTCCTCGGCGCGCTCGGCCCGGCCGGTGTCCAGGGCGGTGCGGGCATCCTCGGCGGTGAGGCCGACGGTGTGCACGCGGACCTGGACCTCGCCGGCTCCCGGCGACCGGTCGGCGGCCGGGGCGAGGGCCAGGTCGGAGAGGTCGCCGGAGTCGGGGGCGCGCAGTTCGAAGCCTCCGCTCCAGGTGAGCGTCGTGTCACCGGCGAGCAGCCGGCGGACGTAGCGGCGGCCGGGCCGGTGGGCGACCTGGTACTCGCCGGGCGGCTCGGCCCGCCACTCCTCGGCGAGCGGGGCGAGGCCGCTGCCGGGGGCGAGGTCGACCAGGGTGGCCCGGTACTGCGGGTACTCGGTGAGCAGCACCCGGCCGAAGCCCCACAGGGTGGCGGCGCCGAGGTGGCCGCCGTCGCCGGCCGGGTCGCCGGGCAGCCACTGGGCGCCCTCGGTGACCAGCCACAGCCGGGGCGGCCGGGCGGCGTTCTCCAACGCACCGACGAGCGAGAGGAGTTCGCGGTAGTTGTCCTCGCACTCGGCGCGCAGCCGCTCGGCGGACATCGGCTCGGGGCGCTGCCGCCACAGCCGGCAGACGTCGGTGACGGTGGGGTCCTCCAGGGCGGCCTTGAGGTCGGTGAGGTCGGTCAGCCAGGTGACCTTCAGACCGGGCTCGGCGGCGAGGTCGGCGGCGCGCGCGGCGGACGGGTCGAGCAGGACCACATGCCGGGCCGTGGTGCGCTCCTCGGCCGGCAGGGCGCGGCGCACCCAGTCGGGCCGGTGCAGGAACTGGCGGCGCCCGGCGCGGCCCTCGGGCCGGGCCATGCGCACGCCGAGCAGTTCGGCGACCGGTTCGCCGTTCTCCAGCAGCAGCACATCGGCCAGCCGCCGGTCCTGTTCGCCGCGCACCCGGGCGAGGACCCGCAGGTTCTCCCCGCGCGGCTTGCGGAAGTGCCGTACGGCGGCGATCTCGCGCGGCACGAACACCGGGCCCTCGGGGTCGAGGACGACCAGCGCGTGGACGGCGGCCTCCAGCAGCTCGGCCGGGACGTGCTCGACGGCGGTGGCGTCGCGGCCGGTGAGCTCGCCGGTGACCAGCCCGTCGCCGTGCCGGGCGGCGCGCAGCAGCAGGCGCATGCGGGAGCCCTGGGGGCGGCCGACGGAGGCGAGGTCGGTGTAGATGTCCTCGTCGTCGATGTGCTGGGCGGCCGGGGCGAGGGTCGCGTCCAGTTCCGCCAGCTCCGAGGACGGCACGAGGGGTTCGGGTTCGGCGGCGACGACGGCGGTGGCGTGCAGGTTCTCCTCGCCGCCGACGACCGTGAACACCTCCACCTCGGCGCCTCCGCCGTGCCGGGGCCGCCAGCGCGTGGTCAGCGCGGTCACGGTCTCGGCGGGCAGCTCCAGCGGGGCGAGCAGCCTCAGGTCGCGGACGGCGGAGCGGGCATGGCCCTGCACCGCGTCCTGCACGGCGAGCAGCAGGTCGACGTAGGCGCCGGCGGGCAGCACGGTACGGCCGCCGTCGGCGAGGTCGGCGAGCGCGCCCAGTTCCTCGGCGGTGAACTCCGCGGTGAACTCCCGCACCCCGCTGGCGAAGCGCTCCTCGACGCCGAGCAGCGGATGCCGTGCGCTGACGTTCGTGGCGGAGCGGCGCAGGGTGACGGTGGGCAGCCAGTAGCGCTTGCGCTGGAAGGCGTACGTGGGCAGGTCCACGCGGGCGGGCGCGGGGTGCCCGGCGTGGTAGCCGGTCCAGGAGACGGTGAGCCCGGCCGTGTAGTAGTCGGCGAGCGCGGTGAGGGTGGTCGCGGTCGTGGTGTCACGGCGGCGCAGGCTCGCGAGCCACAGGTGGTCCTCGACCGTGACGCTCCGCCGGGCCAGCGCGGTCAGGCCGGCCTGCGGGCCGATCTCGACCATCGCGTGCCGGCCGCGCTTGGCGACGGCCCGGATGCCGTCGAGGAAGCGGACGGGTTCGCCGATGTGGCGCACCCAGTAGTCGGCGTTGCCGATCTCGCGGAGGCGGGCGAGGCGGCCGGTGACGTTGGAGACGATGCTGATCTTCGGCTCGTGGAAGGTGATGCCGTCGAGGGCGGCGCGGAAGTCGTCGTAGACCTCGGCCATCAGCGGGGAGTGGAAGGCGTGGGAGACCTTGAGGCGCTCGACGCGCACGCCCTGCCCGGTGAGGATGCCGGTGACCTCGTCGAGGGCTGCCGTGGCGCCGGAGATCACCGTCTGATCGGGGGCGTTGATCCCCGCCAGCGCCAGGTCCGCGCGGCCTTCCAGCAGGGGCGCCACCTCCTCGGCCGCGGCGGTGACGGCGGCCATCCCGCCCTCGGTGCGGACGGCCTGCATCAGCCGGGCTCGGGCGGCGACCAGCCGGACCGCGTCGGGCAGCTCGAACAGCCCGGCGACGGCGGCGGCGACGACCTCGCCGATGCTGTGCCCGATGAGCACGTTCGGCCGGGCGCCCCAGGCCATCCACTGCTGGGCGAGGGCGTACTCCAGGGTGAACAGGGCGGGCTGGGTGTACTCGGTGCGGTCGACCGCCTCGGGGTCCGCGGCCGTGCCGAGCAGCAACTCGCGTACGGAACGCCCGAGATGGGCGGCGAAGAGCTCGTCGCACTCGTCCACGTGGGCGCGGAAGACCGGGAAGGCCCCGTAGAGGGCGGCGCCCATGCCGGCGTACTGGGAACCCTGGCCGGTGAACAGGAACGCGGTCTTGCGGATGCCGGCCGGGCCCTCGTGCTCGGACCCGGCGGTGCGGTCCAGGAGCCCGGCGAGCGCGGCGCGGTCGGCGACCGGGGCGGCGACCCGGTACGGGTGGTGGGCGCGTGTGGTGTTGGCGCTGTGGCAGAGCGCGGGGACGGAGATCTCGGGCCTGTCCTCCAGTAACTTCCTGTACTCGGCGGCCAGTTCGCGCAGGGCGGCGGAGTTCTTCGCCGACAGGGTGAACAGCGGTGCGCCTCCCCCGGCCTCCTCGCCGGCCGTCCGCGGCTCGGGCGCCTGCTCCAGCACCACCGCGCCGATGGTGCCGGCGAACCCGAAGCTGTTGACGACCGCCCGCCGGACCCCGGCGTCCCACGGCTCGCAGGCGGTGGGCACCCGCAGCGGGTAGAGGTCCCAGGGGATGCGTCCGGAGGGCGTCTCCAGGTTGAGGTGCGGGTAGATCGTGCCGGAGCGCAGCTGGAGCACGGTCTTGATGACGCCGACGATGCCGGAGGCCGGTTCCATGTGGCCGAGGTTGGTCTTCACCGAACCGACCAGCACCGGGCGGTCCTTGGTGTGGGAGTCCACGAAGACGTCCCCGATGGCGCCGAACTCGATGGGGTCGCCGAGCGGGGTGCCGGTGCCGTGCGCCTCGACGTACTGGATGTCCTCGGGGCCCAGGCGGGCGGCGGTGAGCGCGCTGCGGATGACCTTCTCCTGGGCGGGCCCGTTGGGCACGGTGAGCCCGGCGCTGTCGCCGTCCTGGCCGACCGCCGTGCCGCGCACCAGCGCGAGGATCCGGTCGCCGTCGCGCTCGGCGTCGGAGAGCAGCTTGAGGACGACGATGCCGCAGCCCTCGGCGCGCGCGTAGCCGTCGGCGGACTCGTCGAAGGTCTTGCACCGCCCGTCCGGGGCGAGCATCTGGGCGTTGGAGAACATCACCGGGATGCGCGGGTGGTGCAGGGCGTTGACGCCGCCGCACAGCGCGATGTCGGTCTCGCCCGCGCGCAGCGCCTGCACGGCGAGGTGCAGGGCGACCAGGGAGGAGGAGCAGGCGGTGTCGACGCTCATGCTCGGGCCGCGCCAGCCCAGGAAGTACGACAGCCGGCCCGACAGCGGGAACATGGTGATGCCGGAGGCCAGATGGCCGTCCAGCTCCTCGTACGGCAGTGAGTCCAGCTCCAGGGCATAGTCGATGGAGCTGGCGCCGATGTAGACGCCTCCGTTGCCGCGGCGCAGCGGGGCCGGGTCGATGCCCGCGTGCTCCAGGGCCTGCCAGGCGGTCTCCAGCAGCAGCCGCTGCTGGGGGTCCATGTACCGGGCTTCCTTCGGGGAGATGTTGAAGAAGCCCGCGTCGAACAGGTCGATGCGGTCCAGGAACCCGCCGGCCGAGGCGATGATCTTGCCCTTGTCGTCGGGGCCCTCGGGGGTGAACGCCTCGACGTCCCAGCGGTCCCGGGGGATCGGGCCGATCCCGCTCCTGCCCTCCCGCAGGAAGGCGTCGAACTCGCCGGGCGAGCCGCTGCCGCCGGGGAACCGCAGACCGATTCCGACGATCGCGACCGGCTCGGGCGCCTGCTCTGTCTCCGTACGCGGCATGGGAGCGACTCCTCAAGCTTCCTTGATGGCCTGGGTCAGGTGGTCCACGAGATGGGCGATCGTCGGCTCGTTGAAGAGCACGCTGACGTTGATCGACAGGTCCAGGAGCTGTTCCAGGCTCTGCCGTATCTCGGTCAGCCGCAGCGAGGTGAGGCCGAGATCGAAATAGCTGACGTCGAGCGGGAGGTCCTCGGAATCGTCCATGAGCAGAACGGCTTTGAATTTCCCGAGGACGATTGACTCGATTTCTTCAGCGAGTTCGCTGCGCGGCAGCTCGCGCAGGCGCCGGCTCGTGCTGTCGACAGGTGGCATGCAGCTCATGCAAGCAGCGCCGCCTGACACCCCACTGACGGCTTCCCACGCGGCAGTTGGCCGGATCGGGCCGGTCAGTCGGGCGTCAGCGCGGGGTCAGATTCCGCTGCCAGGCTCGCCTTGCTTCAAGAAATCCACACGCCATATCCGAAAGGCTGAAGATGCTTCGCGAAGCCGCGCAGGAGGAGAGTGCTGAGGCACCTTCCGGATTGAAGAGCTACGACCTCTACATCGCGGGCAAGGACGTGGCCGGCGACGGCTGGGTCTACACCGTCAGCGGGCGCTCCCTGCTGGAAGACGTGTTCACCAGCGTGAGCCTGAAGCGCTCCCTCGAACAGGACCCGGAGTCCGAGGCGGCGCGGCACCCCTATGTCGTCGGCCGCTGCGCGATCGCCGACGACTCCGCCATCGACCTGGCCACCCAGGCCGCCGCCGCTGCCGCGCCCGACTGGGCGGCCGTACCGCTGGAGCGGCGGATGCGGCTGGGCACCCGCTTCCGCGAGGAACTGATCAAGCACCAGGACGAGTTCCTGCGCATGCTGGTCGCCGAGTCCCACCCGGTGAAGCTCGCCCGCTGGGAGCTGAGCTGCCTGCTGCAGATCTACGCTCCCGGCTCCCTGCGCTGGTACCTGAAGCAGATGCGGGTGGAGAAGGAGTACAACGGCCGCAAGCTGATCCTGCACCGCCAGCCGGACGGCGTCGTCGCCTTCAACCCGCCGCAGAACGCCCCGCTGCCGAGCGCCGCCCTGTGCGTGCTGGCGCTGATGGCCGGCAACGCGGTAGTGGTGCGGGCGCCGCGCAGCATCGCGCTGTCCACGATGTGGCTGCTGCGGGACGTCGTCGCCCCGCTGCTGGAGGAGGCCGACGCGCCGGCCGGGGTGCTCAACGCGGTCTGCTCCAATCCGAAGCAGACCATGGACCGCTGGATCGCCGACCCGCTGATCAACGACATCTTCTACATCGGCGGCAGCCAGGAGGGCCTGCGCTTCGAGCAGAGCTGCGTGGCGCACGGCAAGAAGCCCATCCTCGAGCTCGCCGGCAATGACGGCATCGTGGTGTGGAAGGACGCCGACGTGAAGTGGGCGGCCGAGGCGATCACGGAGGCCTTCTACGGCTCCGGGCAGATCTGCATGGTGCCCAACTACGTCCTCGTCCACCCCGATGTCGCCGAGGCGCTGATCGCCGAGGTGAAGGAGCAGGTCAAGGGCATCCGGCCGGGCCTGCCCGAGGAGGAGGACGTACTGCTGTCGCCGGTCCGGCGCAGCGAGCGGTTCTTCCGGCTGCTGCGGCAGGCCCTGGACAACGGCGCCGAGCTGGTGACCGGCGGGCACCGCACCGAGCTGGACGGCACGGTCTCGGAGACGGGCGTGTTCCTGCAGCCGACGGTGGTGCGGGTGGAGGGACTGGACCGGGCGCGGACGTACGACGTGGTCCGCGAGGAGACCTTCTTCCCGCTGATCCCGATCGTGGTCGCCGAACGCGACAACGACGACGCCCTTCTGGAAGCGTTCCTGCAGTTCGTCAACAGCAACGACTACGGGCTGCGCAACTCCCTGTGGTCCCGCTCGGACCACGTCGTGGAGACCTTCGTGCGGCGCACGGTCAACGGCGGCCTGCTGAAGGTCAACGACTCCCACATCGGCTTCCTGCCGTACCTGCCGAGCCACGGCGGCACCGGCCGCACCGGCGGCGCCTTCGGCGAGGCCAACTACCCGATGCTCAAGACCTCCCACGTGCAGGGAGTCAGCATCGCCCGCGACGTGAGCCCGTACGACGCGGTCTTCGGCGCCTGACCACACCCCGACCTGCGGAGGTTTCCCGTGCGTTCCCTCGATGCCGCCCGGACCGTCTGCGAGCGGTTCCACCCCGGACTGCTCAAGGAGCTGGAGCAGATCCCGTACGACGAGCGGGAGCGGCCCGGCAGCCCCGTGATCGACCTCTTCCGCATCCACGGCGGGGTCGGCCTGCTCATACCCGAGGCCTACGGCGGCCACGGCGCGGCCCCGCTGGAGGCGCTGCGGGTGCAGCTGGCCCTGGGCGCGCTGTCGCCGTCCCTGGTCGCGGCGGTGTCCATGCACCACTTCACCGCGGCCATGCTGTACTCGCTCGCGGTGAAGTCGGGCCGGCTCACCGCCGCGCAGACCGAGCTGCTGCACCGGATCGTGCCGGAGCAGCAGGTGATGGCGTCCGGCTGGGCCGAGGGCCGTACCGCGCAGAACATCCTCAAGCCGGCCGTCACCGCGCGCCCGGTGGAGGGCGGGTTCCTGCTGTCCGGCGCGAAGAAGCCGTGCAGCCTGTCCCGTTCGATGAGCCTGCTGACCGCGTCCATCGCGATCCACGGCGAGGACGGCGGCGAGCCGGAACTGGCACTGGCGGTCGTGCCCGCCGACGCGCCCGGCCTGTCCGTGCACCCGTTCTGGGGCAACGACCTGCTGGCGGGCGCGGAGAGCGACGAGGTGCGGCTGGAGGACGTGTTCGTCCCGGCCGAGATGGTCGTACGGGCCGGCGACGACGACCCGACCCGCCTGGACGACCTGCAGTCGGCCGGGTTCGTCTGGTTCGAGATGCTGATCTCCGGCGGGTACGCCGGCGCCGCCGCCGCGCTGGTGGAGCAGGTGCTGGAGCGCAAGCGGGGCGGCGCCGAGGAGCGGGCGGCTCTCGCCGTCGACATGGAGGCCGGGCTGGCTCTGCTGGAGGGCGTGGCCCGCGGCACCGGGCCCGAGCCCGGCGACGAGGAGTCGGTGGCGCGGGTGCTGGTCGCCCGCTACGCGGTGCAGAACGCTCTGCCGGACATCGTGGGGCGGGCGCTGGAGCTGCTGGGCGGGCTGGAGTTCATCAGCAACTCGGCCGGCGCACAGGCCGCTGCGGCTACGCGTGCGCTGGCCTTTCATCCGCCGTCCCGTATCGGTGCGTCCGAGCCGCTTCTCGCCTATTTCGGCGGGGGGCCGCTGGTTCTGGCGTAGAGCTCGGCTGGAAGACCGCTTCCCCACCACCCTGTTTCTGGAGTGAGTGACACGTGACCGTTGTACAGGAATCACCATCCGCCCCGGCCGTCGACGACGAGGCCGAGATCCTCAACCTCTACCGCGCCCACCTCAGCAAGGGCCGGGCCACGCTCGCCGAGTTGTTCGGCAGTCATATGGAGGTGGCGTCCGAGGGCGCCTGGCTCACCACCAGTGACGGTGAGCGCTTCCTGAACGCGGGCGGCTACGGCGTGTTCATCATGGGCGCCCGGCACCCGATCGTCATGGAGGAGGTGGAGCGCCAGCTGCGCACCCACCCCACCGCGACCCGCATCCTGCTGGAGCCGACGGTGGCCCGCGCCGCCGAGGCGCTGGTGTCGGTGCTGCCGCCCGGTCTCGACCGCGTGCACTTCGCGCTGTCCGGCGCCGAGGCGGTCGAGACGGGGCTGAAGCTGGCCCGCGCGGGCGGCCGCAAGCGGACCGTCTCGATGCGCGGCGGCTACCACGGCAAGACGCTGGGCGCGCTGTCGGCGACCGCCAAGGACGTCTACCAGGCGCCGTTCCGCCCGCTCGTCCCCGACTTCCAGCACCTGCCGTACGGCGACGCCGACGCCCTGGAGGCCGAGCTGAGGGCCCACCCGGGCGAGGTGTGCGTGATCCTGGAGCCGGTGCAGGGCGAGGGCGGGGTGATCGTCCCGCCGAAGGGTTACCTGAAGCGGGTCGAGGAACTGGTCCGCGAGTACGACGGCTTCCTGATCCTCGACGAGGTGCAGTCCGGGTTCGGGCGGCTCGGCGAGTGGTGGGGCGCCGACATCGAGGGCGTCGTCCCGGACGTCCTGCTCACCGGCAAGGCGCTCGGCGGCGGGGTGATGCCGGTGTCGGCGGCCGTCGCCACCCGCAAGGCGTTCCGCCCCTTCGACAAGGACCCCTACGTCCACACCGCCACCTTCTCCGGGCAGCCGGTGCTGATGGCCGCCGTGCAGGGCGCGATCCGGGCCGTGAAGGAGGAGCGCCTGGTCACCCGGGCCATGGACCTCGGCGCCCGGCTGCTGCCGCGGATCGCGGAGGTCGCCCGGCGCAACATCCCCGAGCTGTTGGTGGACGTGCGCGGCCGGGGCCTGCTCATCGGCGTCGAGCTGGTCGAGGCGGGCCTCGCCGGCGAGCTGCTGATCGAGCTGTTCAACCACGGCGTGGTCGCCAACCACTCCATGAACGGCAGCTCGGTGGTGCGGTTCACCCCGCCCGCCGTGCTGGACGACACCGACGTGGACTTCCTCGTCAACTCCTTCGACCTGGCCACCCGCGACCTGATCAAGGGCGCGGCCAAGATGCCGGAAGGCGGTAACTGATCGTGCGGCACGTCGAACTCGATGCCCTGATACCCGCGGAGCAGGCCGACACGGTCCTGCACGCCGTACGGCGCTGGGAGAAGTACCCCGACCTGGCGCCCCACGTCAACGCGACGACCGTGCACGCCTCCTACCCCGACCCGAAGGCCTCCTCCAGCTGGGAGCTGCACTTCCGCAGCGGCCTGCTGCGCTGGACCGAGGACGACGTGGTCGTGCCGGAGGAGGGCGCGATCCGCTTCGAGCAGTCCGACGGGGACTTCGACTCCTTCTCCGGGACCTGGTCCGTCCGGCAGTCCGGCGCGGACGTCACGGTCCGCTTCGACGCCGACTTCGACTTCGGCATCCCGAGCCTGGAGGGCATCCTCGACCCGATCGCCGAGCGGGTCATCAAGGAGACCGTCGCCTGGGCGCTGACCGGCCTGTTCCCGGCCGTGCGCATCCAGGGCGGCATCGAACTCACCACGCCCGCCGCGGTCGGCGCCTAGGACCCGCGCGAGGAGCTGACCATGGACCAGGCGAACCCCTTCGAGACCCCGCGCACCTACTCGCTGCACCGCGCCGAGTACCTGGTGGGCCTCGCCGTCACCACCGGCCTGATCGTCTACCACTTCGGCGACATCCGCTGGCTGCCGGCGCTCGGACTGTTCCTCTACATCGACCTGATCGGCTACATCCCCGGCGCGATCGCGTTCCGCAGGAGCGGCGGCCGGCCGATCCCCAAGGCCTACTACGTCCTCTACAACGTCATGCACAGCCTCATCACCCAGGGCGCGGTCGCCGCGCTGTGGTGCTGGCTGGTCAGGCCGGAGTGGGCGCTGCTGGTGCTGCCCTTCCATCTGTTCGGCGACCGCGGCCTGTTCGGCAACTTCATGAAGTCCTTCGCGCTGCCCTTCGAACCGGTCCGCCAGGAGGGCTATCTGCGCCTCCTCGACGACCTGGGCCTGCCCCACCCGAAGCCGGTCGGGCACGCCATGGACCCGGTGCCGGTCGGACACGTGCCCGCACGTGTCGTACGCGAGACGGAGGCCGTGCGATGACCACCGCCACGGAGGTACGACGCCCGGTCCGGCAGGACCCCGCGGAGCGCCGGCGCGCCCTGTACCACCTCGCCTCCCCGGTGTCCCTGCTGACCACCGGCCCCGAGGACCAGATGCACGGCACGACCGCCAGCACGGTCACCCTCGTCTCGCGCGAGCCCCTGCTCGTCGGGGTCGTGCTGCGGGCGGGCTCGTCCTTCGCCCGGCTGGCGGCCGCGGAGGGCCGGTTCGCGATCAATGTGCTCGGCGCCGAACAGGCCGATGTGGCACGGCGGTTCGCGGACAGCTCCCGGCCCGACGGCGACGCGGCCTTCGCGGGCCTCGCCTGGACGGCGGACCGGTACGCGCACGCCCCGCTGGTCGCGGGCGCGCTCGCCCACTACGTCTGCCGCTTCCACTCCGCGCACCCGGCGGGCGACAGCGAACTGCTGCTCGGCCACGTCGTGCGGGCCACCGCGGACGACGGGATCCCGCTGTTGTCCTACGCCGGCGGGCTGTACGCCGGCTCCCTGCGCTCGGCGAAGGAGGCCGCCGCGTCATGACCGCACCTGTGGCACCGGAGGCGGACTGGGAGAAGGCGCCCGGTCTGCTGGACGGCGCGAAGGAACTCACCCTCGGCCCCGAGGAGTGCGACCTCGCCTACTGGATCACCTCGGTCGCCCAGGGCACCCTGCGCGACCGCGGGGCGACCGGCCACCACGAGAACGCGCTCACCCCGGACTTCCTGAAGGCGCCCGGCCCGCTGCGCCAGGCGCTGGTGCTGGAGTTCGGCTTCCGGGCGCTGGCGGAGGAGCTGGCCACCCGGCTGCTCGGCCACTACGTCTCGATCGCGCCCGGCATCCCCCAGATGGAGTTCTACGCCACCCAGCTGCTCGACGAGGCCCGGCACGCCCGGGTCTTCCGCCAGCACCTGGTGGAGCTGGGCATCCCGCAGCGGACCCTGCTGAAGGACATCGAGGAGATGGCCCGGGACTACCGCAAGCGGGTCCTGGACCCGGTGGTGGACTTCACCCTGGACATCGTCCGCGACCAGGCCGACTTCCCCGGCGGGGTCGCCGTGTTCGCCATCATCATCGAGGGCGTGCTCGCCCCGGCCGCCGAGCTGAGCGAGCGCAAGTGGACCCCGCTGTCCCCGGCGACCGGCGAGATCTCGCGCGGCACGGCCATCGACGAGATCAGGCACCTGACCGTGGCCAGCACCATCCTGCGCGACCACGTCGCCGAGCATCCCGAGTACAAACCCAGGCTGCTTCAGATCCTGCGCGCGGGCGTCGAGCTGTGGGACGAGATCCCGGACCGGGAGTTCGTCCTCCACCGCGAGGAACTGTTCCAGGAGGGCATGGGCCGGCACGCGGACCTCATCGGCGACTACGAGATCTGGCCGGGCGTACGGCTGCTCGACACCACCGCCGAGCAGCGCTACGACATGGCCGAGCGGTGGACCGACGAGATGGCCGAGGTCCGCATCGCCTACATGGGCCTGCCCGTCGAGGTCCTCTCGTCGGAGGCCGGCGCATGAGCAGCGGGCGGGCCGCGGTCGTCGCCGGGATCGGGTCGTACGTCCCGCCCAACCGGGTGACCAACGACGACCTTTCGGCCCGGCTGGAGACCTCCGACGCCTGGATCCGGTCCCGCACCGGGATCGCCGAACGGTACGTCGTCTCGCCGGGCACCTCCACCGGCGACCTGGCGGTCGAGGCGGGCCTGCGGGCCCTGAAGTCCGCCGGGGACGAGCGCGTCGGGGCGGTGGTGCTCGCCACCACCACCCCGGACCAGCCCTGCCCGGCCACCGCACCGCAGGTGGCCGCGCGGCTGGGGCTCGGACCCGTGCCGGCCTTCGACGTGGCGGCCGTCTGCTCCGGGTTCCTCTACGGCCTCGCGTCCGCCGCGGGGCTGATCGCGGCCGGCGTCGCGGACAGCGTGCTGCTGATCGCCGCCGACGCCTTCACGACGATCATCGACCCGGCCGACCGCACCACCGCGGTGATCTTCGCGGACGGCGCGGGCGCGGTCGTGCTGCGGGCCGGCTCGCCCGCCGAACCGGGGGCGATCGGGCCACTGGTGCTCGGCAGCGACGGCGAGCTGAGCCATCTGATCGAGGTGCCCGCGGGCGGCTCCCGGCAGCGGTCCACCGGCCGTGAGGCCGCCGCGCGGGACCACTTCTTCCAGATGCTCGGCCGGGACACCTACCGGCACGCGGTGGAGCACATGACCGCCGCGTCCACCGAGGCCGCCGTGCGGGCCGGCTGGCACCTGGGCAGCGTCGACCGTTTCGTGGCCCACCAGGCCAACGCCCGGATCCTGGAGGCGGTTTCGAACCGGCTCGGCATCCCCGCCGAAGGCCGGCTGAGCAACATCGAGCGGGTCGGCAACACCGGCGCCGCCTCGATTCCGCTGCTGCTCGCCGAGGCCACCGCCGAGGGGCGGCTCGCCGCGGGCCACCGAGTGCTGCTCACCGCGTTCGGCGGCGGCCTGTCGTGGGGTGCGGCCACTGTCATCTGGCCGGAGCTGCAGACCATCTGATCGACCGTCAGCACATACCTGTGAAAGGAACCGACATGCTGGAGCAGCTCAAGGAAATCCTGTCCAACAAGCTCAAGGTGTCACCCGAGGCCATCACCCCGCAGGCCACCCGGGAGGACATCGAGCTGGACTCGCTGGCCGTGGTGGAGCTGTCGCTGCTGCTGAAGTCCGAGCTGGACCTGGACATCAGCGACGACGACCTCCTGGAGGCCGAGACCGTGGCCGACATGGTCCGGCTCATGGAGGAGCGGAGCGCGACGGTCTGATGGCCGGCATGGACATCGCCGTCACCGGGCTCGGCCTGATCACCCCGGGCGGGATCGGGGTCGGGCCGAGCTGGGCGGCGGTCTGCGACGGCAGGCCGGCCGCCGCCCTCGATCCGGTGCTGGCGGACAACCCCGTACAGATCTCCTGCCGGGTGCCCGGCTTCGACCCCGAGACCCTGCTGAGCGCGCGGCGCGCCCACCGGCTGGACCGCTTCGTGCAGTTCGCGCTGGTCGCCGCGCACGAGGCGGTGGCCGACGCGGGCCTGGACCCGCAGACCTGGGACGGCGCGCGGGTGGGTGTGGTGCTGGGCTGCGCCGACGGCGGTCCGGGCACGGTCGAGGACCAGCACCATGTGCTGCGCGAGCAGGGCGCCGACCGGGTGTCGCCGCTGCTGCTGCCCATGCAGCTGCCGAACATGCTGGCCGGCCAGACGGCCATCGAGTTCGGGGCGACCGGGCCCAACCTGGTGGTGGCGACGGCCTGTGCCTCGGGCGCGACCGCCATCGGCACCGCGCGGGACCTGCTGGCGCTCGGCCGGTGCGACATCGTGCTGGCCGGGGGCAGCGAGGCCATGATCACCCCACTGGTCATGGCCGGGTTCGCGCAGATGGGCGCCCTGTCGAAGCGGCACGACGATCCGGCGTCCGCGTCCCGGCCGTTCGACGCCGACCGGGACGGGTTCGTCGCGGGCGAGGGTGCCGGGATCCTCGTGATGGAGCGGGTGGCCGACGCGCGGGCGCGGGGCGCCCACATCCACGGCCGGATCATCGGCTACGGAGCGACGGCCGACGCCCACCACATGACGTCCCCGCACCCGGACGGCACGGGCATCGAGGCCGCGGTGCGAGCCGCTCTCGCGGACGCGGGTGCGGACCCGGACGACGTGCAGCACGTGAACGCCCACGGCACGTCGACACCGCTGAACGACCTGTCCGAGGCCCGCATGATCCAGCGGACCCTGCGCGGGGATCCGCTCGTCACCTCCACGAAGGGAGTCACCGGTCATCTGCTCGGCGCGGCGGGGGCCGTGGAAGCGGTGTTCGCCGTGCTGAGCGTGGAACGTGAGCTGATTCCGCCCGTCGCCAACCTGGTCATGCCCGATCCCCGGATCGAGATCAAGCTGGCCCAGACCCTGACCGAGATGCCCATCGACCTGGCCCTGAGCAACTCCCTCGGCTTCGGCGGGCAGAACACGGCGCTGGCGATCGCCCCCGCCTGAGCGCACATGCGCAAGCAGCCGTCCGCCGAGAGAGCTCCGCGGGCGGCTGTTCCCCTTTTCAGGTCCTCCCTGCTCTGGAGTCCCCATGTCCACCAGTGGTTCCACCCCTCGTTCCCCCTCCCCACCCGGCCGGCTCGGTACCGGGCACATCCTGTTTCTCATCGTCGCCGCGGCCGCACCGCTGTCCGCGATGGTCGGTACGGTCCCGCTCGCGTTCGCCTTCGGTGACGGCGCCGGCGTGCCCGCGGCCTTCCTCTTCGCCGGAGTGACCCTGCTGTGCTTCTCGGTCGGGTATGCCGTCAGTGCCCGCCGTACCGGAGGCTCCGGCGGCTTCTACGCCTCCGTCGCCGACGGACTCGGCAGGCCGCCCGCCGTCGCGGCCGGGTATGTCGCGCTGCTCTCCTACAACTGCGCCACCATCGGGCTCGCGGGCGCGCTCGGCTACTTCACCCAACTCGTCCTCGCCGCCCATGGATTGACGGTGTCCTGGGAGTGGTGTGCGGCCGTCGGGCTGGTGCTGACCGCCGTGCTCGGGTACCGGGAGATCGCGCTCAGCGCCCGGGTGCTCGCCCTGCTGATGCTGGGCGAGATCGGTGTGCTGGCGGCGCTCGACGTGGCCATCCTCGCACGGCACGGACTGCATGCCCTGCCCACCGCCTCCTTCTCCCCCCACACGGCCACCGGCCCCGGCGCCGGCGTCTCGCTGATGTTCGCGTTCGTCTCCTTCATCGGCTTCGAGTCGGCCGCGCTGTACGGCAAGGAGGCGAGGGATCCCCGGCGCAGCGTGCCCCGGGCCACGTACGCGGCCGTCGTGCTGATCGCCGGCTTCTACGCGCTGACCAGCTGGCTCGCGGTGGGTGCGGTCGGCAGTGGCCGGGTGCGGGAGGTCGCGGCCAAGGAGATGGGCGACCTGTTCTTCGTACTCGGCGACGACTTCCTCGGCAAGGCGGGCAGCACGGGGCTCCAAGTGCTGCTGTGCACCAGCCTGTTCGCGGCGACGCTGGCTCTGCACAGCGCCGCCAACCGGTATGCGCAGGTCCTCGCCGAGGACGGTCTGCTGCCGGGCGCCCTGGCCGCCGAGCACGCACGGCACGGCTCCCCGCACCGGGCGAGCCTCGCGCAGAGCGCGCTGACCGCGGTGGTCGTGGCCGCCTTCGCCGTGGCGGGCCTCGACCCGTACGCCGACCTGACCACCAGCATGCTCGGCCTCGGCACCCTCGGCATCGTCGCGCTGCAGGCACTGGCCGCGCTGTCCGTGCTCGGGCTGCGGCTGCGCGGGGGCGGCGGGCACTGGTGGCGGGAGACCCTCGCCCCGCTGCTCGGCTTCGCCGGGCTGGCCGCCTCCGTCTGGCTGGTCGTCGGCAACTTCGACATGCTCACCGGGTCCCCCTCGAAGGTGATCGCCGCCCTGCCCTGGCTGCTGCCGCTGGTCGCGCTGGGCGGTCTGGCGTACGCCGCCCGCATGCGCTCGGCCCACCCGCTGCGCTACCGCCGGCTCGGTACCCGGCACCTCGCCTCCCCCGCACCGGCACCCTCCCCCGCCCTGACTGGAGACCGCCATGCATGACGCCCACGAGCTGATCGAGGCGGGCCCGGACGCCGTACGGCGCCTGGCCCGCCGCCGCCACGACCTCGACCTGGAGGCGCTGAGCGCCGCCCTGCGCCACCGCTCCGCCGCGCAGGCCGAGGTCACCCGGCTGCGCACCGAGCTGAACCGTACGGCCAGGGCGCGCCGCTCCGGCCCGCCGACCGAGGCGGAGAAGGAGGCCGCGCGTGCGCTGCGGGCCGAGGTGCAGCAGGCGGAGAGCGCCGCCCGGAAGGCCGCAGGCGAGCTGTGCGAGCTGATGCTCTCGATCCCCAACCTGCCGCTGGACGCCGTCCCGGACGGTGACTCGGAGAAGGAGGCCGTGGAGATACGGCGGGACGGGCCCGCGCCGCGTCCGGCGGACGGGGCCCGCCACCACGCCGAGATCGGTGAGGCGCTCGGCATCCTGGACTCCCCCGCGGCGGCCCGGCTGTCCGGCGCCCGGTTCAGCGTGGCCCGGGGTGCCGGTGCCCGGCTGGAGCGGGCCCTCGGCGACTTCTTCCTCGACCTGCACACCCGCGAGCACGGCTACACCGAGCAGTCCGTGCCGTTCCTGGTCAGCCGGGACACCATGACCGGCACGGGTCAACTGCCCAAGTTCGAGGAGGACCTGTTCCGCACCCAGGTCGGCGACCGGGAACTGTTCCTGATCCCGACCGCCGAGGTGCCGCTGACCAACCTGGTGGCCGGGCAGCTGCTGGACGCGCGGAGCCTGCCGTACGCCTTCACCGCCCGCACCCCCTGCTTCCGCGCGGAGGCGGGGGCGTACGGCAGGGACACCCGCGGTGTGCTCAGGCTGCACCAGTTCGAGAAGGTGGAGCTGGTGCGGATCTGCGCGCCGGAGCAGGCGCAGGAGCAGCTTCAGCTGATGGTCGGGCACGCCGAGGAGTGCCTGCGCCGGCTGGAACTGTCCTTCCGTACCGTGCTGTTGCCCGCGGGCGACATGGGCTTCTCGGCGCGGATGACGTACGACATCGAGGTCTGGCTGCCGGGCGGCGGCTCCTTCCGGGAGATCTCCTCGGTCTCCGACTGCGGCACCTTCCAGGCCCGCCGCGCGGACATCCGGGTCAGGCGTGCCGACGGCCGGAAGACCCCGGCGGCCACCCTGAACGGGTCGGCCCTGCCCATCGGGCGGACCGTGGCGGCGCTGCTGGAGCAGGGCGTCCGGGACGACGGGTCCGTGGTGCTGCCCGAGGCGCTGGTGCCGTACACCGGCTTCCGGCGGATCCTGCCCGGGGGCGCGACCGAGTGAGGGCACGGCGAAGGGGCGGGAGTCGGACTCCCGCCCCTTCGCCGTGCGCGTCTCACGCGCCCGTCATGTGCACCCCGCCGTCCACGTGCACGATCTCGCCCGTGGTGCGCGGGAAGAAGTCCGAGAGCAGGGCTACGACGCCGCGGGCGGCCGGATCGGGGTCGGTGAGGTCCCAGCCGGCCGGGGCGCGGCCGGTGGCCCAGACGTCGGCCAGCTCGGAGAAGCCGGGGATGGACCTGGCGGCCATGGAGCGCAGGGGGCCGGCCGCGACGAGGTTGCAGCGGATGCCGTGGCCGCCGAGGTCGCGGGCGAGGTAGCGGCTGGTGGACTCCAGGGCGGCCTTGGCGACGCCCATCCAGTCGTAGTGCGGCCAGGCCACGCTCGCGTCGAAGGTGAGTCCGACGACCGAGCCGCCGCGCCGCTCCATCAGCGGCAGGCAGGCCGTGGTGAGGGCCTTCAGGGAGTACGCCGAGACGTGCACGGCCGTCGCCACGTCGGCCCAGGTGCCGTCGAGGAAGGAGAAGGCGCCCTCGGGCCCGTAGGCGATGGAGTGCACCACACCGTCGAGGGAGTCGGTGTGGGCGCCGATCCGGTCGGCGAGGCGGTCCAGGTGGTCCTGGTCGGTGACGTCCAGCTCGATCACCGGGGCGGCCTTGGGGAGTTTGCCCGCGAACCGCTCGATCAGGGAGAGCCGGCCGAAGCCGGTGAGCAGCACCTCGGCGCCCTCCTCCTGGGCGATCCGGGCCACGTGGAAGGCGATGGAGGCGTCCGTGACCATTCCGGTGACCAGCACCCGCTTCCCGGCGAGGATGCCGCTCATGCCACCGACACCCCCTTGGGCAGCGCGCTCACCAGTGCCGAGTCGTGGTCCTGGGGGCCGAGGGCGGTGCCGCCGCCGGGCGAGCCGAGGTCCGCGAAGAACTCGGCGTTGGAGGCCGCGTGGTCGCCGCCCCACTCCTCGGGCAGGTCGTCCTGGAAGTAGATGGCGTCGACCGGGCAGACCGGTTCGCAGGCCCCGCAGTCCACGCATTCGTCCGGGTGGATGTACAGGGCGCGGCGGCCTTCGTAGATGCAGTCGACGGGGCATTCGTCGATGCAGGAGCGGTCCTTGACGTCGACGCAGGGCAGTCCGATGACGTAGGCCATCTTCAACTCCTTCTGGTACTGGGAGGGTTCAGTCGACCGGGGTCCCGGTGGTGCGCTCGCCCAGGGTCAGCACGGTGAGCGCCAGGACGGCCATGGCTGCGGCGATCACGGCGAACAGGGCGCCGGCGCCGTGTGCGTCGAGGACCGGCAGCAGGACGAAGGGCAGTGCGGCGGCGCCGAGTTTGGACAGCGAGTAGGCGGCGCCGGCGGCGGTGGCCCGGATCGCGGTGGGGTACTGCTCGGACAGGTACACGTGGGAGACGCTGGAGAAGACGTTGCTGCAGAGCGTGTAGGCGAAGCCGCACACCACGACCAGTTCCGCCGAGGCCGCGTACGCGAAGCCGAGTCCGGCCACGACCATCGCCGCCGCAGAGAGGGCGATCAGGGTACGGCGCTCGACGCGGTCCACGATCGGCAGGGCGAGCGCGGAACCCACGGGGTAGCCGAGGAAGGACAGCGCGGTGAAGCCGAGTCCGGCGACGACGCCGTAGCCCTTGGCGGCGACGATCTGCGGGGCGAGGGTGCCGAAGCCGTAGTAGCCGACGACCGAGAGCGCGCAGAAGAGCCAGAGCACGAGGGTGCGGCGGCGCAGGCCGGGGCCAAGCACGTCCCGCAGCCGGGCGCCGTCCGCCACGGCCTCGGTACGGGGTGCGGGCCCCTCCGGCAGGAGACCCCGACCGGCCGCCTCGGCCTCCATCCGGCCCACCAGCCTCTCGGCCTCCGCGGTGCGGCCCTTCGCCGCGAGCCAGCGTGGGGACTCGATCAGGCCCCGGCGCAGCAGCCACACGACGGCCGAGCCGAGCGCGCCGAGCACGAAGAGCCAGCGCCAGCCGGCCACGCCGAGCGGGGTCCGGGGCACCAGCCACAGCGCGGCGAAGCCGACCGCGGGGACCCCGCAGAAGGCGAGGGTGTAGGCCCGGGCGATGAAGCGGCCGCGCTTCGAGGCGGGCAGTACGTCCGCCAGGTAGCAGTCCGACAGGGCCTGTTCGGCGCCGATGCCGAGACCGGCGAGGAAACGGGTCACGATCAGCCAGGCGGCGTCCGGCGAGAGGGCGCCGAGCAGGGAACAGACCGAGTAGACGGCCAGGTTGACCTGGAAGGCCCGGCGCCGGCCGAACCGGTCGGCGATCCGGCCGAGCGTCAGCGAGCCGATGAACTGGCCGAGGAACGCGGAGGCGAGGACGAGCTTGAGCGAGGTCGCGCCGAAGCCGAAGTCGCTCTGCAGCACCTTGCCGATGGTGCCGGACAGGTTGTTCTCGAAGGTGTCGAAGAACAGGCCGACACCGACGACCGCGGTGAGTCTGCGGTGCAGCGCGGTGATCGGCAGCCGGTCCAGGCGGGCGCCGATCGGGGCGGCAGCGGTGACACCGCCCGCCGCCGCGGTGGTCTGGGACATGGGCTGGCTCCTTACTGACTCCTGCGTGGGGTTCAGGTCCGCCCCCGGCCAAGGAACCGCCCGGGCCACCGGCGGGCCCGGGCGTGCGGCCCGGGGGCCGGGGTGTGGGGTGTGGGGTGTGGGGTGAAGTGGGCGCTGTCGTAAGGGAGTGGGTGATCAGACCGATTCCATGGCGCGGCGCCGGATCTGTTCCTCCACGTCACCGCGGCGGACGGGCGCGCTGACCTCGTGGAGGTAGGAGGCGACCTCGCGGTAGGAGGCCCAGAACCCGACCTCGTGGTACGGCACGCCGCGTTCGGCGCAGTACTGCATGGTCAGCTCCCGGGCACGCGGCAGGTTCTTCTGCGGCATGGCCGGGAACAGGTGGTGTTCCACCTGGTAGTTGAGACCGCCGTAGAGGAAGTCGATGAGCAGGCTGGGCCGGATGTTGCGGGAGGTGAGGACCTGGCGTTCCAGCCAGTCCAGGGTCTCCTCCTCGCCGTCGCGGATCTGCATGCCCTTGTGGTTCGGGGCGAAGATCATGCCGAAGTAGACGCCGAGGGAGGCGTGCTGGACGACGATGAACGCGACCGCGAGCGCCGGGGACAGGACGGTGAAGACGCAGGTGAGATACACGGCGGCGCGCAGCAGGATCAGGAACGTCTCCAGCGCGGGCCGCTTGGTCCTGCCCTGGACGATCGACAGGACGGCCGTCTTCAGCATCTTGAAGCCCTCCAGCACGAGCAGCACGAAGAACAGCACGCTCTGGTAGCGCACGACGAACTTCTGGGTGCCCTTGCGGGTGGGGTACTGCTTGATGTCGAAGATGGCGGTGCGCCGGCCGATGTCCGGGTCCATGTCCAGGTGGTTGGGGTTGCTGTGGTGCCGGTTGTGGTGGTTGACCCACCAGCCGTAGCTGACGCCGTTGACCAGGTTGGCGTGGATGTAGCCGACCGCGGAGGCGGCCTTCTTGCTGCGGAACATCGCCTTGTGGCCGGCGTCGTGCCACATGAACGCCGACTGGCCGCCGCACAGGCCCATCCACAGGGCCGTGACGAGCTGCCACCAGGTGTCGCCGAGCTCGAAGAAGGCGGCGAAGCCGATGAGCAGCAGGGTGGTGTTGAGGGCGAGCTTGCCCACGTAGTAGCGGGGGTCGAGGTCGAGCAGGCCCTCGGCCTTGACCCGTTTGAGCAGTTCGGCGAAGGTCGCCGAGGCGCCGGGGCGCGGGGCGGCCTCGAAAGCCGGTACCCCGGCCGTCTGGGTGTGCGGACGCTGCATGCGTTGCTCTCCTTGGGAGAAGTGCCCGGTGCGGGCGGCGGCGCCGCTGCCCCGCGGAGCTGCGGGCGCCGCGAGTCGACTTCGGCTCCCGCGTGCGGTCACCGTCGCGGGACAGGTCCTGTCGGGGTCCGCCCGGCGGATCCGGGCGACGGGAGCACAGTGCGGTGCTCCCGGGTCCGGACCGCCGGGCGGACGTGTGTCCAGCGTTCCGTGCCGTACTGATGTGGCACTGATACCGGTCTGATCCAGCCGGGCGCGCTCAGGCGGCGGCCTCGGCGCGCAGCCGCTCGTCGAGGGCGCGGACGACCGTGTCGGCGGTCTCGGCGACCTGCTGGTCGTCGGGGGCGCCGATGACGGCCATGAGCTGCTCGACCATGGCGTGCTGGAGTTCCTCGGTGGACTGGCTCATGATGGGTCTCCCGTCTGGGTGATGTGACGTCAGAAGGCGTTGCAGGCACGGAAGATGTGCGCGAACCCGGGCAGTGAGGCCTGCGGGCCGTCGAAGGCGACGTACTCGGGGATGAGCAGGTCCGGCGCCCACTTCTGCTTGTACGACAGCTGGGTCTGCGCCGGGTACAGCGCCGCGCCCTCGGCCCACAGGGCGTGCATCAGCCACTGGAACGCCGGGCTGTGGCCGTCGAGTTCATGGCTCGCGTCCAGGCCGGTGAACGGCGTGAACCCGAAGTGCAGCCACTCGACGCCCTCGGCCCGGAACACCTCGACGGCGTGCGCGTTGATGGCCTCCATCAGGCCGGGGGAGCCCTCGGGGATGCGGCGGCTGAGGTCGTGCATCCAGCCGGCGCGGCTGCCGTACACCGGCGAGTAGGAGATGTAGGCGACCGGGGCGCCGTCGATGGTGCCGGTGAACAGCCGGCGGTGCGCCTGGGCCTCGCCGCCGATCTGGCCGACGAGGAACTCCAGTTGCTGGGCGCCGCCCTTGGAGCCGAGCCAGGCCGCGTCGATGGTGGCGATGGCCTCGGTCACGTCGGCCGCGTCGACCTCCTGGATCGTCAGGCCGTTGCGGTGGGCGCGGGAGATCTTGTTGCGCAGCTGCATGAACTTGGTGCCGCGCAGGGTGAACCCGTCGAGGCTCACCGCCCAGGAGGCGCCGACCTGGTTGACGGTGAAGCCGCGCCGGGCGTAGCGCTCGGCGTCCGTGCGCTGGAGCTGGACGCCGACGAGGTTCAGGCCCTCGGCGCGGACGTGGCTCCGGAAGGCTTCCAGGAGGGTGTCGTAGTCCTCCTCGGCGGCGAAGGGGCCGCCGAACTGCACGGCCCAGCGGCCGGTGCGGCGGTGGACGACGACGCCGTCCGTGCCCGGGACGGTGAAGATGCTGTTTCCGCTGTTGAGTGCCAGGAACGAACTCGGGTTCTCGCTCGCGGTGTGCCTGCCTATCGCCTCGAGCACCCGGTTTCCGGTGGCGGTTTCGGTGGTGGTCGCGGTCATTCCCGTACCCCTTTCGGGAGCGTTTTCACGGCAAGGGAGTGTCGAAGCGAGTACAGCACCGCCGGGACGCCCAGGAAAAGGGCAGTTGGAAATTCATTGCCGTGTGTCA
Source organism: Streptomyces sp. NPDC001852 (assembly GCF_042891825.1). Taxonomy (NCBI): domain Bacteria; kingdom Bacillati; phylum Actinomycetota; class Actinomycetes; order Kitasatosporales; family Streptomycetaceae; genus Streptomyces; species Streptomyces sp. NPDC001852. The sequence goes on along the minus strand of NZ_JBIATN010000017.1, from coordinate 95,069 downwards.
GAAGCGCGTCAGCATTCCGTCAGCGCGCACTGCGAGGGTGTGGGACATGAACGGCAGTCGTACCAAGATTTCCGTACACGGGTGAAATCGAATTAACCGGTCCGTCGCGCGGAAACAGATTCACCCTCCCAGGTCCGCCGGCCGCCCCCCGTCCCGGCGGAGCAACCGCCCCGGCGGGCCGCTCGAGAAAAGGCCCGCCGGGGCGTGGCGCGTTCGGCCTCCCGCATTCCACCGCACCGCACCGGAAACACCGTCGCCGAGGAATTGTCGTCAAAGGTCATCAAGGGGGAATGACATGCTGAGGTTCTCCGTTCTCGGGCCACTGCAGATACGCACCGACGCCGGTCCGGCGGACGTGCCGGGCGATCTGCAGCGCATCCTGGTGCAGACGCTGCTGGTCTGCGAGGGCCGGCCGGTCTCCGGGGAGAGCCTGGCCGAGGAGATGTGGGGCGAGGCCTTGCCCGACAACCAGGCCAACGCCCTGCAGGCGCACATCAGCCGGCTGCGCCGCAGGCTCCGCGCGCTGGAGCCGGACCGGCCGGTGTCGCGGGTGACGATGCATCCGGCCGGCTACCGGCTGGGGCTGGGCGAGGGGGAGCTGGACGCGGCCGAGTTCGTCCGGGCGGTGCGGCTGGCCGAGTCCGCCGGGCCTCGGGACGCCGAGCGCACCGCCCGGCTGCTCGGGGACGCGCTGGCGCTGTGGCGCGGGCCGGTCTTCGGCGGCTTTCCCGGCGGGACCCTGTGCCAGCTGGCGGGCGCCCGCTACGAGGAGCACCGGATGCGGGCGATGGAGCTGCGCTTCGACGCCGAGCTGCGGCTGGGCCGGCCCGCCGCCGTGCTCGCGGAACTGACCGACGCCCATGCCAACCACCCGTTGCGGGAACGGTTCTGCGAGCAGCTGATGATCGCCCTGTACTGCTCGGGACGGCAGGCCGACGCCCTCGACGTCTTCCACCGGATGCGGCGCCGGCTGGACGAGGAACTCGGCATCCAGCCCTCCCCCGCGCTGCGCCGGGTCGAGAACGCGATCCTCTCCCACGACCCGGCCCTCACCGGCGACCGGCTCCTCCAACCAGCATGAGTCACCGGGTCGTTGACGCACAGACGGCCCGTCAGCCGACGGTCAGCCCCGGTTGTCACGATCGGCGGGGTGACGCCACCGAAGAGAACCCCTCACGCAGAGGCAGGCAGACATGAAGTCCCAGGTCGCGGAACTGGCCGAACTGCGCGCACGCGTACTCGCCGGCCCCGGCGAGAAGGCGACGGCCGCCCAGCGGGCCAAGGGCAAGCTGACCGTGCGCGAGCGGATCGGCCTGCTCCTCGACGAGGGCTCGTTCCACGAGGTCGAGCCGCTGCGCCGGCACCGGGCGACCGGGTTCGGCCTGGAGGCGAAGCGGCCGTACACCGACGGCGTGGTCACCGGCTGGGGTGCCGTCGAGGGCCGTACCGTCTTCGTCTACGCCCATGACTTCCGCATCTTCGGCGGGGCGCTGGGCGAGGCCCACGCCGCCAAGATCCACAAGATCATGGACATGGCCATCGCGGCCGGCGCGCCCCTGGTCTCCCTGAACGACGGTGCGGGCGCCCGCATCCAGGAGGGCGTGACCGCGCTCGCCGGGTACGGCGGCATCTTCCGCCGCAACACCGCCGCCTCCGGGGTGATCCCGCAGATCAGCGTGATGCTCGGGCCCTGCGCCGGCGGCGCCGCCTACTCGCCCGCCCTGACCGACTTCGTCTTCATGGTCCGCGGGACCTCGCAGATGTTCATCACGGGCCCGGACGTGGTCAAGGCGGTGACCGGCGAGGAGATCACCCAGAACGGCCTCGGCGGCGCCGACGTCCACGCCGAGACCTCCGGCGTCTGCCACTTCGCCTACGACGACGAGGAGACCTGTCTGGAGGAGGTCCGGTACCTGCTCTCCCTCCTGCCCCGCAACAACCGGGAGAACCCGCCCGCGGTGCCCTGCGACGACCCGGCCGGCCGGCGCTGCCCCGCGCTCGCGGACCTGGTGCCGGCCGACGGCAACCGGCCGTACGACATGACCCGGGTGATCGAGGAGATCGTCGACCACGGCGAGTACCTGGAGGTGCACCAGCGCTGGGCCCGCAACATCATCTGCGCCCTGGCCCGGCTGGACGGCCACGTCGTCGGGATCGTCGCCAACCAGCCGCAGACCCTGGCCGGTGTGCTGGACATCGAGGCGTCCGAGAAGGCGGCCCGGTTCGTGCAGCTGTGCGACGCGTTCAGCATCCCGATCGTCACCCTGCTCGACGTGCCCGGCTTCCTGCCGGGCGTCGGCCAGGAGCACGGCGGCATCATCCGGCACGGCGCCAAGCTGCTCTACGCCTACTGCGACGCCACCGTGCCCCGCATCTCGCTGATCCTGCGCAAGGCCTACGGCGGCGCGTACATCGTCATGGACTCCCGGTCGATCGGCGCCGACCTGACCTACGCCTGGCCGACCAACGAGATCGCCGTGATGGGCGCCGAGGGCGCCGCGAACGTCATCTTCCGCCGGCGGATCGCCGAGGCCGACGATCCCGAGGCCATGCGGGCGGAGCTGGTCAAGGAGTACAGGGCCGAGCTGATGCACCCGTACTACGCGGCCGAACGCGGCCTGGTCGACGACGTGATCGACCCGGCCGACACCCGTGCCGTCCTCATCGGCGCGCTCGCGATGCTCCGCGCCAAACACGCCGAGCGCCCCGCACGCAAGCACGGCAATCCCCCTCAGTGACGGAGGTCCCCATGTCCCTGTCCCCCACGCCCGCCCCCGTTCCCCCGATCCGCGTCGAGAAGGGCGAGGCCACCGACGAGGAGCTGGCCGCCCTCACGGTGCTGCTGCTCAGCCGGGGCGCCCTCGCCGGCGCCGGTGCGGAGCCCTCCTCCCCCGGCACCACCTCCTGGCGCCCGCACGCCTTCCACGCGCCGCACAGCTGGCAGCGCTCCTGACGCCGGGCGCCGCACGTGCGCCGGGTGGCCCGGCACGGGAGGGTGTGCCGGGCCACCCGGCGCGGGGGGACGTCCGTCACTTCTGGGTGAGCGTGACGTCCTGCTCCTGGACGGCGTGGAAGTCCGGCAGCAACAGCAGCAGGCCGCCGCCGGAGCGCAGGTCCGTGACCGTCGCCTGCACATGGGCCTTGCCGGCCTTCAGGGACTTCGGCGAGATCGTGCCGGTGTTCTCCCAGCGGTGCTCGGCGCCGTCACACCGGGCGGGGGTGCCGCCGATGCCGTACACGGACGTGCGGTCACCCTGGCTGACCGTGGAGCTCACGAAGGCGACACCGGAGGCATCGGTGCAGCGGTAGGTGCCGGTGAGCGTGATCGTGCCGTCCTTGGCGATGTGGCCGGTCGGATCGACCGTCACGGTCTCGGAAGAGTCGGCGGCGGCTGCCGGGGCGACGGCGGTGCACAGCAGAGCGGCTGCGCCCAGGGCCGCGGCGAGGGCGGGGCGTAGGGGCACGGGTACCTCCGGATCCACGGAATTGGGGGTTCCACTGGTACCGGTCTGCCGGGCCGTCGGGCGTGACCGTCACCCCATCGGTGGCGCGTCATGGAACCGTCGGCCTCCCCCGGAAGGTGACGACAGGACCTACGGCAGCACCGCGAACCCGTCCAGCTCCACCATGGCCTGCTCGTCCCACAGACGTACGACCTGTACGACGGCCATCGCCGGGTAGTCCCGGCCCGCCAGGTCCCGCCAGATGCGGCCGAGCCGGCCGGCGTGGGCGCGGTACGCGGCGACGTCCGTGGCGTAGACGGTGACCCGGGCGAGGTCGGCGGGGGTGCCGCCGGCCGCGCGCAGGGCGGCGAGGAGGTTCCCGAGGGCCCGCTCGAACTGCTCGGGGAGCGTGGCCCCGGTGACCTTGCCGTCGGCGTCGAGGGCGGTCTGGCCCGCGAGGAACACCACGCGCGAACCGCAGGCGACGACGGCGTGCGAGAAGCCCGTGGGCGGGGACAGCTCGGGCGGGTTGACGCGCTCGGTCGTCACCGGGGTCCCTCCTGCGTCGTCGCGTACAACTCCTTGGCGATGATGGCCCGCTGGACCTCGCTTGCGCCCTCGTAGATGCGCGGGGCGCGCACCTCGCGGTAGAGGTGTTCGAGGAGGTGGCCGCGGCGCAGGGCGCGGGCGCCGTGCAGCTGGACGGCGGTGTCGACGACGTACTGCGCGGTCTCGGTGGCGAGCAGCTTGGCCATCGCGGCGCGCTTCGGGACGTCGGCGGCACCCTCGTCGTACGCCGTGGCCGCCGCATAGACCATCAGCCGGGCCGCCTCCGTGCGCAGGGCCATCTCGGCGACCTGGTGGGAGACGGTCTGCAGGTCCATCAGCCGGCCGCCGAAGGCCTCGCGGCGGCGGGTGTGTTCGAGGGTGGCGTCGAGCGCGGCCCGGGCCATGCCGACCGCGAAGGCGCCGACGCTGGGACGGAAGAGGTTGAGGGTGCCCATGGCGACGGCGAAGCCCCGGTCGGGCTCGCCGAGCACGTCGTCCGCGGTGACCGGCACGGCGTCGAAGTCCAGGGCGCCGATGGGGTGCGGCGAGAGCATGTCCAGCGGGGTGCCGGTGAGCCCGGGCCGGTCGGCGGGGACGAGGAAGGCGGTCACACCGCGGGCTCCGGCGCCGGGCGTGGTGCGGGCGAAGACGGTGTAGAAGTCGGCCTCGGGGGCGTTGGAGATCCAGCGCTTGGCACCGGTGAGCCGCCAGCGGCCGGCGCCCTCGGGCTCGGCCGCCAGGGACAGCGCGGCCGCGTCCGAGCCGGCCCCCGGCTCGCTCAGCGCGAAGGCGGCGACCGCGCTGCCGTCGGAGACCCGGGGCAGCCAGCGCTCGCGCTGGGCGGGGCTGCCGTGGGCGTGCACCGGGTGGGCGCCCAGGCCCTGCAGGGCGAGCGCGGTCTCGGCCTCGGTGCAGGACTGGGCGAGGGACTCCCGCATCAGGCACAGGTCGAGGGCGCCGGAGCCGAACAGCCGGGCCAGGAGACCCAGTTGGCCGAGCTCGGCGAGGAGCGGCCGGTTGACGTGTCCGGGCTCGCCCTTGTCGGCGAGCGGCCGCAGCCGCTGCGCGGCCGTCGTGCGCAGCTCGGCACACCAGGCGGTCTGCTCCGGTTCGAGCGAGAATGCGGGCACTGCCGGTCCTCCCTCCGAGTCGGGCCGTGGTGGCCACCGGACCGAGGTTATCGCGCACAGTTGACTGCCGTCACCAACACGATACGCTCCAACTGCAAGCGCACCAGGAAGCCCGTCCGGACGTCTGTCACGGCAAGGGGGCGAACCGCCATGCATCGCTCGGCCCACGTCGACACCTTCGCGCGCGACCATCTGCCGCCGCCGGACGAGTGGCCCGAGCTGCGGTTCGACCTGCCGGAGCTGCAGTACCCCGACCGGCTGAACTGCGCCGCCGAACTCCTCGACCACGCCGGGGCGGACCACCCGGTCTTCCACACCCAGGACGGCCCCACCTGGACGTACGGCGAACTGCGCACGCACGTGGACCGGATCGCGCACGTGCTCACCGGCGACCTCGGCGTGGTCCCCGGCAACCGGGTGCTGCTGCGCGGCCCCACCACGCCCTGGCTCGCCGCCTGCTGGCTGGCCGTGCTGAAGGCGGGCGCGGTGGCCGTCACCGTGCTGGACCGGCAGCGCCCGCACGAGCTGGCCACGATGTGCGAGATCGCCCTGGTCCGGCACGCGCTGTGCGACATCCGGTCGGTGGCTGACCTGGCGAAGGCCGACATACCCGGGCTGCGGATCACGACGTACGGCGGTGACGGTCCCGACGACCTCCTGCACCGCCCCGGGCCCGGCACGCCGTACCCGGCGGTCGACACCGCGGCCGACGACGTGGCCCTGATCGCGTTCACCTCGGGCACCACGGGCCGTCCGAAAGGGTGCATGCACTTCCACCGGGACGTGCTGGCGATCGCGGACACCTTCTCGAAGCATGTGCTGCGCCCCCGCGCGGACGACGTCTTCACCGGCAGCCCCCCGCTCGGCTTCACCTTCGGCCTGGGCGGGCTGGTCGTCTTCCCGATGCGGGCCGGCGCCAGCTCCCTGCTCCTGGAACAGGCGGGCCCCCGCCAGTTGCTCCCCGCGATCGCCGGGCACCGCGTCTCCGTCCTGTTCACCGCCCCGACCGCCTACCGCGCCATGCTGGAGCGGCTCGACGGGTACGACGTCACCTCGCTGCGGCGCTGTGTGTCGGCCGGCGAGAACCTGCCCGCGGCCACCTGGCGGGCCTGGCACGAGCGCACCGGCCTGCGCCTCATCAACGGCATCGGCGCGACCGAGTTGCTGCACATCTTCGTCTCCGCGGCCGACGAGCGGATCAGGCCGGGCACCACGGGTGTGCCGGTGCCGGGCTGGCAGGCGCGGGTGCAGGACGCGCACGGCACGCCGGTGCCGGACGGCGAGCCCGGTCTGCTCGCCGTGCGCGGCCCGGTCGGCTGCCGCTACCTCGCCGACCCCCGCCAGCGCGCCTATGTGCGCGACGGCTGGAACATCACCGGTGACACCTATGTCCGGGAGCCCGACGGCTGGTTCCGCTATGTGGCCCGCGCCGACGACATGATCATCTCCGCCGGGTACAACATCGCCGGGCCGGAGGTGGAGGACGCGCTGCTGCGGCACCCGGACGTGGTGGAGACGGCCGTCGTGGGCCGGCCGGACGAGGCCCGCGGACAGGTGGTGGTCGCCTACACCGTGCTGCGCGAGGGCGCCCGGCGCGACCCGGAGGCCCTGCGCGCGTTCGTCAGGTCCGAACTGGCACCGTACAAGTGCCCGCGGGAGTTCGTCTTCCTCGACGCGCTCCCGCGCACCGCCACCGGCAAGCTGCAGCGCTTCCGGCTGCGCACCGAAGGTGACCGGCAGTGATGCGGACGACCTAAAATGATCAACGTGTCCGAGCAGCACGCCCCCAGGTCCCTCATCGTCACGCTCTACGGCGCGTACGGCCGCTTCATGCCCGGCCCGGTGCCCGTCGCCGAGCTGATCCGGCTCCTGGCCGCGGTCGGCGTGGACGCGCCCTCCGTCCGCTCCTCGGTGTCCCGGCTCAAACGGCGCGGTCTGCTGCTGCCGGCCCGCACGGAGTCCGGCGCGGCCGGGTACGAACTCTCGTCGGAGGCACGGCAGTTGCTGGAGGACGGCGACCGCCGGATCTACGCCGGCGCACCACCGCGGGACGAGGGCTGGGTGCTCGCGGTGTTCTCGGTGCCCGAGTCGGAGCGGCAGAAGCGGCATGTGCTGCGCTCCCGGCTGGCGGGCCTGGGCTTCGGCACCGCCGCACCCGGCGTGTGGATCGCCCCGGCCCGGCTCCACGAGGAGACGCGGCACACCCTGTGCCGACTGCACCTGGACCCGTACGTGGACCTGTTCCGCGGCGAGCACCTGGGCTTCGCGCCGACGGCCGAGGCGGTCGCCCGCTGGTGGGACCTGGCCGCGATCGCCAAGGAGCACGAGCGCTTCCTGGACGCGCACGGCCCGGTGCTGCGCGCCTGGGAACGCCGTCCGGCCACCCCGCCCGAGGAGGCCTACCGCGACTACCTCCTCGCCCTCGACTCCTGGCGCCACCTGCCGTACACCGATCCCGGCCTGCCCGCGCATCTGCTCCCCACGGGCTGGCCGGGCGTGCGCTCGGCGGAGGTCTTCCGCACGCTGCACGAGCGGCTGCGGGACGCGGGGGCGGAGTTCGCGGGGGCGTGAGGCGGCGTCGGCTCACAGCGAGGTCAGGCAGTACAGGTGTGCTCCTTCCGTCCGGGCGCGGTGGGCCAGGCCGACGAACCTGCGGATGCTGTCCTCGGCGTGCAGGTAGTCGGCGAAGTGTGCGTCGTCCATGTCGCACGCCTGGAGCGCGAGCATCGGCACCGCGTCCTCGACCACGTCGGCGAGCGCGTCCCGCCAGGCGTCGGGCAGTTCCTCGAGGAACGCCCCGCCGTCGGAATGCGGCACCTCGTCCGGGTCGGGCCAGACCGGCTCCGGCTTGGTCCCGCGGGCGGGCGGTGTGCCCGTCGCGAAGGCGATCAGCCGATCCAGCGCCAGGTGGGGGTCGATGCCCCCCACATCGAGCCCGTCCACGCCCAGCCGCTCACCGTCCGGTCCGATGACCTGATCCACCGCCGTGCCCCGGCCACCGGCGAGGAAGTACTCGTGCGACACGCCCATGACGTCTCCGTTCGTCCCACTGCCCCCACGAGTCGAGTACAGCAGACGGCACCGACCGTCATCCGCCGAGGGTCAACCGCGGCTTCGGGGCGTCCGTGCGGCCGGTCTGCGGACGGCGGCCGCCCGCCCGGTAGGGCGCCGGCCAGGCGGCACCGGGGCCTTCGTACCCCTGCTCGGACGCCGCGTGCAGGGTCCAGTGCGGGTCGTACAGGTGCGGACGCCCCAGTGCGCACAGGTCCGTACGCCCGGCCAGGATCAGGGAGTTGACGTCGTCCCAGGAGGAGATCGCGCCGACCGCGATCACCGGGACGCCCACCTCGTGCCGGATGCGGTCGGCGAACGGCGTCTGGTACGACCGCCCGAACTCCGGCCGCTCCTCGGCGACGACCTGCCCGGTGGAGACGTCGATCGCGTCGGCCCCGTGCGCGGCGAAGGCGCGGGCGATCTCCACCGCGTCCTCGGCGGTGGTACCGCCCTCGGCCCAGTCCGTGGCCGAGATGCGGACCGTCATGGGCCGCTCCGCCGGCCACACCGCGCGTACGGCGTCGAAGACCTCCAGCGGGAACCTCAGCCGTCGCTCCGGCGAGCCGCCGTAGGCGTCGGTGCGCCGGTTGGTGAGCGGGGAGAGGAAGCCGGAGAGGAGGTAGCCGTGGGCGCAGTGCAGTTCGAGCAGGTCGAAGCCGGCCCGCGCGGCCCGCCAGGCGGCCGCGGTGAACTGCTCGCGGATGTCGGTGAGTTGGGCGCGGGTGAGCTGCCGAGGCGTCTGGCTGCCCGCCTTGTACGGCAGCGGGGAGGCGGCGACGAGTGGCCAGTTGCCCCGCGGCAGCGGCTCGTCCATGCCCTCCCACATCAGCTTCGTGGACCCCTTGCGGCCGGAGTGCCCGAGCTGCACGCCGATCGCGGCGCCGGGCGCCTGCGTGTGCACGAAGTCGGTGACGCGCCGCCATGCCTCGGCCTGCCGGCCGCTGTAGAGGCCGGTGCAGCCCGGTGTGATGCGGCCCTCCTCGCTCACGCACACCATCTCGGTCATGACCAGACCGGCCCCGCCGAGGGCGCGGGCGCCGAGATGGACCAGGTGGAAGTCGCCGGGCACGCCGTCGGTGGCGGAGTACATGTCCATCGGCGACACCACGACCCGGTTGCGCAGGGTCAGGCCGCGCAGCCGGAAGGGGGTGAACATCGGGGGTGTGCCGGGCGGGCAGCCGAACTCGCGCTCGACCGCCTCGGTGAAGCGGGCGTCGCGCAGCCGGAGGTTGTCGTGGGTGACGCGACGGCTGCGGGTGAGCAGGTTGAAGGCGAACCGGCGGGGCGGCTGGTCGAGGTACAGCCCCAGGTTCTCGAACCACTCCAGGCTCGCCCGGGCGGCCCGCTGGGTGGAGGCGACGACGGGTTTGCGCTCCTCCTCGTAGGCCGCCAACGCGCGGGGCACGTCCGGCTGTTCCCGCAGGCAGGCGGCCAGGGCCAGCGCGTCCTCGACGGCGAGCTTGGTGCCGGAGCCGATGGAGAAGTGGGCGGTGTGGGCGGCGTCGCCGAGGAGGACGACGTTCCCGTGGGACCAGCGGTCGTTGACCACCGTGCGGAAGGTGGTCCACGCCGAGTTGTTGGAGCGCAGGGGGCGGCCGCGCAGCGCTTCCCCGAAGATCTTGGCGCAGCGCTCGATGGATTCGTGGGTGTCGAGTTCGTCGAATCCCGCCGCCCGCCACACCTCCTCGCGCATCTCGACGATCACGGTGGAGGCGCCGGATTGATTCCGTGGCCCGGAGGGCCTCGTTGAGGGGTGGTGGTCGGGAGACGGGTGGGCGTACGGGTAGCCGTGCAGCTGCATCACGCCGTGTTCGGTCTCGGCGATCTCGAAGCGGAAGGCGTCGAAGGCGAAGTCCGCGGCGAGCCAGATGTAGCGGCAGCGGTGTGTCGTCACCCGCGGGCCGAACACATCGGCGAAGGCGGCGCGGGTGGCGCTGTTGACCCCGTCGGCGGCGATGACGAGGTCGTACTCGGCGGAGAGCGTGTCCGGGTGGGGGGCCTCGGCGGAGAACCTCAGGTCCACGCCCAGGGACCGGCAGCGGTCGTGCAGGATCGCCAGGAGCCGCCGCCTGCCCAGTGCGGCGAACCCGTGCCCTCCGGAGCGGTGTTGTACGCCTCGGCGCACGATGTCGATGTCGTCCCAGCGGACGAAGTCGCGTTGCAGGGCCTCGTAGACCACGGGATCGGCGTGTTCGATGCCGCCTAGGGTCTCGTCGGAGAGGACGACTCCGAAGCCGAAGGTCTCCTCCGGGGCGTTGCGTTCCCAGACGGTGACGTCACGGCTGGGACCGAGCCGCTTGAGGAGTGCCGCCGCGTACAGGCCACCGGGGCCGCCGCCGATGATCGCCACCCGCATGGCGGCTCACCTCCCCCGCCACTTCGGCGGGCGCTTCTCCGTGAAGGCCGCGTGGAACTCGGCGTAGTCCTCGCCGTTCATCAGCAACGCCTGGGTCGAGGCGTCCAGCTCGACCGCGGCCGCGAGGGGCATGTCCAGCTCGGCCGTCAGCAGCGCCTTCGTCTGGGCGTACGCCAGTGCCGGGCCGTCGGCCAGGCGGCGGGCCAGCGCATGCGCCGCCTCGTCGGCCCGGCCCTCGTCCGTCAGCTCGCTGATCAGGCCGATGCGCTCGGCCTCGGGTGCCCGGACCGGTTCGCCCAGCATGAGCAGCCGGGTGGCGTGGCCGAGTCCGACGACGCGGGGCAGCAGGTAGGCCGCGCCCATGTCGCCGCCGGACAGGCCGACGCGGGTGAAGAGGAAGGCGAAGCGTGCGGTCGGGTCCGCGACGCGGAAGTCGGCCGCGAGGGCGAGGACCGCTCCCGCGCCGGCCGCCACTCCGTGCACCGCGGCGATCACGGGGAAGGGGCACTCCCTGATCGCCCGTACCACCTGGCCGGTCATCCGGTTGAAGTCGAGCAGCCGGGCGGTGTCCATGCCGAGGGTGGCGCCGATGATCTCGTCGACGTCGCCGCCGGAGCAGAAGCCACGCCCCTCGCCGGCCAGCACCAGGGCGCGTACGGCGCGCTCCCGGGACAGCTCGGCCAGCAGGTCGCGCAGGTCGGCGTAGGCGCCGAAGGTGAGCGCGTTGAGCTTTGCGGGACGGTCGAGGGTCACGGTGGCGACGCCGTCGGCGAGCTGGAGGCGCAGATGCTCCCAGTCGCAGGTGCGGGCGGCGGAGCCGGTGAAGGGACTCATGACGTGCGGCCTCCTAGGGCGGCGGTGCCGTACGTTGCGCTGTCCCATGAAGTTATCACTTCTTTGTGACTGTCGTCACGAGTGCGCGACAGGGTCCTGCCGTTCGGCCGATTCCGGTCACGTGCGTCACCGGTCCTCGACAGAGCCGTAACAGTGGGCACCGGCGGGCGAGGCGGGCCGTTCGCCGGGGTAAGCCGCCCGGTACCGGGGCCGAAGGTCCCGGGCGAAGCCCGCCGACGGTCCCCGTGGCCGGGCCCGTACCATTCCTACAGTCGAAAGCAGGACAGCCTGCTCCATGAACGGACTCGCCTTGCACGAACGCCCCACCGGACCGGCCTCCTGGCGCATCGCGCTGCCGCACACCGCCGCGGCGGTGCCCGTGGCCCGTGCCCTGGTGCGCACGGCCCTGGCGGAGGTGGAGCACCAGGCCGACAGCGACACCGCGGAACTGCTCACGGCGGAGCTGGTGGCCAACGCGGTGGAGCACACCGCCGGGCGCGGCCCGATCGAGCTGGTGGTGGAGCTGTTGCCGAGCGGCTGCCAGGTCGAGGTCCACGACCCGGACCCGGCGCCGCCCGGCCATCTGACCCGGCCGGTGATCGAGGAGCCCGACGTCTGGCAGGAGGGCGGGCGCGGGCTGCTGCTGATCCGCGCCCTCAGCTCGTCCTGCGGTCACCGCCCCACCCCGTCGGGCAAGGCGGTGTGGTTCAGACTGCCTGTGGTTCCCGCTCAGCGGCGGCGCTCGGCGTGACCTCGGGGACGGCCGTCCGCGCCAGCGTGGAGTGCCGGCGGCCGTAGGCGAGATAGAGGACCAGGCCCACCGCGAGGAACACGGCGAACTGGACCCACGTCTGCCAGCCGGTCTCGTACATCAGGTACAGGCAGAAGGCGACGCCGAGCAGCGGGCCCACCGGGTAGAGCGGCACCCGGAAGCTGCGGGTGAGGCCCGGCTCGCGGCGGCGCAGGGCGATCACCGCGATGTTGACGACGGCCATGATGGCGAGCGTGCCGATGGTGCACAGGTTCATCACGGCGTCGAGGGAGGCGAAGGCCGCCGGGAGCGCGAAGACGACCGCGACGATCAGCGTGCCCGCGACCGGCGTGGAGGTCTTCGGGTTGACCTTCTCGAAGACGCGCGGGATCAGGCCGTCCCGGGACATCGACATCAGGATGCGGGTCTGGCCGTACATCACCGCGAGGACGACCGAGGCGATGGCGACGACCGCGCCGAAGGCGATCACGCCGCCGCCGACGGTCGAGCCGGTGACCTCGTTGACGACGTAGGAGAGGGCCGCGGGGCGGCCGGCGACCTGCCTGCCGCCGATGGCGCCGATCGCGGCGAGCGCGACCGCGCAGTACAGCAGGGTCACGATGCCCATGCAGACCATGATCGCGACCGGGATGTCCCGGCGGGGGTTCTTCGCCTCCTCGCCGGCGGTGGTGATCGCGTCGAAGCCGATGTAGGAGAAGAAGGCGGCGGTGGTGCCCGCGCCGATGCCGCCGAGGCCGGCCGGGGAGAACGGGGTGAGGTTGCCGTGCTTGAAGGCGCTGTAGCCGATCACGCAGAAGGCCAGCAGGATGACGAGCTTGACCGCGGCCATGGCGGCCGTCGCCCGGGCGCTCTCGCGCACGCCGCGCACCAGCAGCAGTGAGGCCATGGCGATGACGATCACGGCGGGGAGGTTGACGATCCTGCCGTCGCCGGGCCCGGCGGACAGGGCGGCCGGGAGCTGGATGCCGGTGAGGCTGTGCAGCAGTTCGTTGACGTACTGGCTCCAGCCGACGGCGACGGCCGAGATGGAGATGCCGTACTCCAGCAGCAGGCACCAGCCGACCAGGAAGGCGGTGGACTCGCCGAAGCCGGCGTAGGCGAAGGAGTACGAGGAGCCGGAGACCGGGATCGCGCCGCCCAGCTCCGCGAAGGAGAAGGCGGTGAAGACGCAGGTGATCGCGGCGAGGACGAACGAGACGACGACGGCCGGACCGGCCTGGGCGACGGAGTCGGAGAGGCCGACGAAGATGCCGGTGCCGACGATGGCGCCGACGCCGAAGCAGATGAGCTGGAAGAGGCCCATCGTGCGCTTGAGGCCGTGGCCCTCGCGGTCGGCGCCGGATTCGGCGACGAGCAGGTGCGGGGACTTGATGCGGGGAGCGGGCATTGCGGGTGGTGCTCGTTTCTGGGTGGTGCGGGCGACCGGGGGTGTTCGGTCGCGGCGACGGCGCCGGAAGGGGTAGTTCCGGGCCGCCGGTCAGGATAAGGCCTGGTCGGGACGGTGGACCAGGATCAGCGGGCGAGTGTGGCGACCAGCACCGCCTTGATGGTGTGCATCCGGTTCTCCGCCTCGTCGAAGACGATCGAGTGCGCCGACTCGAAGACCTCGTCGGTGACCTCGAGCGAGTCCAGGCCGTAGGTCTCGTGGACCTCACGGCCGACCGCGGTGCCGAGGTCGTGGAAGGCGGGCAGGCAGTGCAGGAACTTCACGTCCGGGTTTCCGCTGGCGCGCAGCACGTCCATGGTCACGGCGTACGGCGCAAGCGCCTTGATCCGCTCGGCCCAGACCTCCTTGGGCTCGCCCATGGAGACCCAGACGTCGGTGGCGACGAAGCCGGCGCCCGAGACGCCCTCGGCGATGTCCTCGGTGAGGGTGATCCGGGCGCCGCTGGAGGCGGCCAGCTCCTGGGCGCGGTCGACGATCTCCTGGGCGGGCCAGTAGGCCTTGGGCGCGACGATCCGCACGTCCATGCCGAGCAGGGCGCCGGTGACCAGGTAGGAGTTGCCCATGTTGAAGCGGGCGTCCCCGAGGTAGGCGAAGCTGATCTCGTTCAGCGGCCCGGCGCTGTGCTCGGTCATGGTGAGCACGTCGGCGAGCATCTGGGTGGGGTGCCAGCCGTCGGTGAGGCCGTTGTAGACGGGCACGCCTGCGTACGCCGCCAGCTCCTCGACCTTGGCCTGGCTGTCCCCGCGGTACTCGATGCCGTCGTACATCCGGCCCAGCACCCGCGCGGTGTCCCTCACGGACTCCTTGTGGCCGATCTGCGAGCCGGACGGATCCAGGTAGGTCGTGTGCGCGCCCTGGTCGGCGGCGGCGACCTCGAACGCGCAACGGGTGCGCGTCGAGGTCTTCTCGAAGATCAGCGCGATGTTCCGGCCGCGCAGGTACTGCGTCTCGCTCCCCGCCTTCTTGGCCGCCTTCAGCTCGGCCGCCAGCTCGACCAGGCCGCGGAACTCCGCCTCGGTGAAGTCCAGCTCCTTGAGGAAGTGGCGCCCGGCGAGGGCGGACGGGACGGTCGCCATGGGGGCGCTCCAGACGTACGACTACGGATGACACTGGAAGTCTATACGACCATCCACATTTCTATACAGCGTCACGCTCCACGGGACAGCTCATGCAGCGCGGCCCGCCCCGGCCCCGGCCCAGCTCGCTGCCCGGGATCTCGATCACCTCGATGCCCTGTTTGCGCAGATGGGTGTTGGTGGTCGAGTTGCGCTCGTAGGCGACCACCACCCCCGGCTCGACGGCGAGCACGTTGCAGCCGTCGTCCCACTGCTCCCGCTCGGCGGCGTGCACGTCCTGGGTGGCGGTCAGCACCCGGATCTCGCCGAGGCCGAGGGCGGCGGCGATCGCGCGGTGCATGTGCTCCGGCGGATGGTCGGTGACCTTCAGCTCCTTCTCGCCGACCCCCGGCTCGATGGTGTACGAGCGCAGCATGCCGAGCCCCGCGTACTGGGTGAAGGTGTCGCCGTCGACCATGGTCATCACGGTGTCGAGGTGCATGAACGCCCGCCGCTTGGGCATGTCCAGCGCGACGATGGTGCGCGCCGAGCCCGCCGCGAACAGCTTGTACGCCAGCATCTCCACGGCCTGTGGGGTGGTGCGCTCGCTCATGCCGACGAGGACGGCACCGTTGCCGATCACCAGGACGTCGCCGCCCTCGATGGTGGAGGGGTGGTCGGCCTGCCCCTGGGACCAGATGTTGAACGTCCCGTCGCGGAACAGCGGGTGGTGGCGGTAGATCGCCTCGAAGTGGACGGTCTCGCGCTGCCGTGCGGGCAGTCGCATGGCGTTGATCGCGACCCCGTCGTAGACCCAGGCGGAGGTGTCGCGGGTGAAGAGGTGGTTGGGCAGGGGGGCGAGGAGGAAGTCGTCGAGGTCCATCACATGGAAGCGGACGGAGGTCGGCTCCGCGTGCGCCTGGAGGAACTCCCGCTTGGTCATGCCGCCCACCAGCGCCTCGGCCAGCTCGCATGCGGGCAGGGAGTCGAAGGCGGCGCGCAGGTGGTCGGTGGCGAGGGGGCCGTACTCCTTCTCGTGGAAGACCCGGTCGAGGACGAGGGCGCGCGCCTCGGGGAACTCCAGGGTCTCGGCGAGCAGGTCACCGAAGAGGTGGACGGCGACCCCGCGGTCGCGCAGGACGTCGGCGAACCCGTCGTGCTCGGCGCGCGCCCGGCGCACCCACAGCACGTCGTCGAAGAGCAGGGCGTCCTTGTTGCTGGGGGTGAGCCTCTTGAGCTCGAGGTCGGGCCGGTGCAGGATCACGCGGCGCAGCCGCCCGGCCTCGGAGTCGACGTGGTATGCCATGCCTCCATCCTGGCCGCACCCGCCCGTCTTCACGCCCTTGTCGACCGTTTCCGACCCCTCCTGTTTTCGTCCCTACGACGAGAAGTGCTCCTCCGGTGACGGTCGGGACGGTCGGATCGCGGTGCAGGACACCGGCCGGCGCCGCATGCGTGGGGGCAGGGCCACCGCCCGGCGTGCCCCATCGGCCCCGTCGCAGTTGCTGCTGCCGAAGACCACCGTCAACTCCGGCTGTCTGTACATGAGTTCACGGGTGAGCGCGAGAGAGGAGACGTTCTGCATAAAAGCGGTGGTGAATCCGACGACGTCCGGCCGTGGCCGCCGGCACCTCCTCGGCGCAGGCGGCGAGGGGGCCGTGCTCAGCCACCGGGTCGCGGGTGTGACAGTTCCGGGCGGGCCAGCTCGCGGCGGGTGGCACGGCCGGGGGCCAGGGCGGCGCGGGCGACGATCCATCCGGCCAGGGCGTGGGGTTCGGCCGGGTCGTCGGCGAGGGCGTCGGCGTAGCGGTCGAGCGCGATGGCCGGATCGCCGGCGGCGAGGTGTTCGTCGGCGGTGCGCGGGGTCGTGGGGCGGGTGGCGAAGGCGTGGGTGCGCAGGTCCGGCCAGAAGCCGCGGTCGGAGCGGAACCGGAGGCCGGCCGGTGCCGACGGATCGGACGGGGCGACGTTGCGCAGCCGCCACTCCGTGCGGTGCAGTGCGGCGGCGGTGCGGGCACGGGTGAGGGCGGCCGGCGGCACGGACTCGCGCAGCCAGCCGTCCAGGGTGCCCGCGAGCCCCGACACGAGGGCGCGCCCCTCGGCGGTGAGCCGGCCGGTGGCCAGCAGGGTGCGCACCACGAGCCGGCTCTGCAGCCGGCGCAGGGCGAAGTGGTAGCCGGCCTCCTCGGCCGCCCGGTCCTCCCGGGCCCCGGCCAGCCGGTCCCGCCAGAAGCCGGCGACACCCGTGAACGCGTAGGCGCCGTGCAGCAGTCCGGTGAGGTGCCGGGGGTCGGACCGCCACGGGGCGTAATAGCGCTCCTCGCGGTCGTCGTCGAGCAGGGGGAAGAGGTGGAGGAGGGCGGCGAGCTTGCTGTGCTGGAACTCGTGCACGAGGGTCTCGGCGAGGGGCAGCGCGGTGGCAGGACGTGCGATCACCATGGCGCCGTATGCGTCGCCGCTGGAGGCGGAGACCCGGACGGCCGGCGGAGCGGGGGGCACGGCGGCGGTGCGGCCCCAGGGCACGACAGCGCGGACGGCGGCCGGGTCGAGCCGCCCGGGTCCGGCACCGCCCGGTGCGGCGAGCAGCGCGCAGGCCTCCTGGAACAGCCGCTGCCACTCCCCGGCCTCCGCGTCGTCCAGCCGGGCCGGTGGCAGCGGGTCGTCGAGGTCGCGGTAGGGGTCGAGGTCGTCGAGGGGGATGGCGACCGGCCCGGTGGGAGAGTGGAGGGTCAGGGTGCGCAGGGGGAGCCAGCAGACGCCCCGGCCACCCGCGCCGGGTTCCGGCAGGATCACCGGCTCTCCCACGGGTGTCGTCGCCGGACGGATCGTCAGGGACGCCCTGGTGCCGTCCCGTCCGGGTCCGCTGAGGTTCAGGACGCCCCGGCGGGTACGCGCCCGGCCGACCGTCAGCCCGGCTGCGGCGTCCGGGAGCCGGGCCAGTCCCAGGCCGGGGAGGGAAAGACCGCCGTCGGTCAGGGGGACGGCCAGATCCGTGACCGTGCCTGCCCCCAGGGACGCCGAGACGGCCAGGGCGCACAGGTGGCCCGCCTCCGCCCACAGCGGCGGCCCCGACGCTGTGCCGTGCAGGCGGCGCAGTACATGGGCCATCCAGCCGCCGGTCGCCGGGGCGAGCAGCAGCCGGTCGACCGCTTCAGGCGCCCGCTGTGCCGCCTGCTTGAGGGCGCGCCAGGCCGCATCCGGCGGCGTCAGTGGCGTGGGCAGCTGCTCGATGCGGTCCAGCAGCGTTCTCAGGAGCAGCAGTCGGCGTGCCCGCTCCCCCCGTTCCAGGAAGGCGACGGCCTGCGCCGAGCCGCCGCCGGCGGCCAGCTCCGCGAAGAGCCGCTCAGGCATGCAGAGGGGAGCCATGGGCTGCTCGCCGGTCATGGACGGGACCTCCGGACACGGGGGCGGGCGTTGGGGGAATGCGGGCGCGCGACCCTCGTCGCAGCCCCCGCACCGGTACGGTCGCGGCGGCTACTCGGCCCGTGCGGCGCCGCCGCCCTCGCCCCCGCCCCTCATACCGCCGCGTGCCCTCAGAACCTCCTTGAGCAGGCGGGCGTCGGGCGGAAGCGGGGCGAGACCCTCCACGAACGTCAGGGGCAGCGCCGCGACGTCCGCGAGGTCCGACTCCCACACACCGGCGCCCGCGGCGGGGGCCGGCTCGTGGGGGTCGGCGTTGAACTGGGCGGTCGGCTGCTCCAAGGTGTCTCCCCCTTTGTTGTCATGCCGGCGCACGAGGCACTGGGGGCCTGTCCGACGTCAGGCGACGGCCAGATCATCGCACATGGCGAGCGGCGTTCTCGCCCGTCCCGCGCGAGTGCGCCAGTTCCCGCAGTGCCGCCCCCAGTTCCGCACGCCGCCCGGGGTGGCCGTCGACCGACAGTACGGCCTCGTACAGCTCCCACAGCGCATCGGGATGCTGGCGGGCCAGCGCGGTGAGGATGCCGACGGCATCGGTGCGGGCCCTGCTGTGCCGCGGCAGTGTTCCGGCCAGCTCCGGTCCCAACGCCGTGACGACGGCCTGCCGTTCGAGGGGGTCGCTCATCGACGGGTAGGCGAGCAACGCCTCCACGGCACGGCGCAGCGCGGACGCCGGACGCTCCTCGGGCACACGTTCCTCGTCCGCGGCCAGCACCTCCGTGCGCCCGGGAGCGCGCAGCTGCATCTCGGGCTGCTGGAGGGTGCGTCCGGCCTCACGCAGTTCAGCGATCCGGTCCCGGACGGAGGTGAACAGTTCCTCGGGGTCGAGGAGGGCGGACAGGACCGAGGAGTGTCCGGTGAGGAGGCCGAGGAGCACGTCCGAGAAGAGGCCGGTCGCCCGTACGGGGTCGTTGACCGCCTGCCGGCCCCGGCCCGCCGCACGCAGCAGTGTCTGCCGGTGGGCGAGAGTGCGCCGCCCGGCGGGCAGTGCCTCGGACGGCAGCGGATCCCGGAAGCCGAGAGCCTCCTCGAACGTCTCGCAGGCGTCCACGATCCACAGTTGTTCGGTGAACCCGGGGACGGCGTCACCGGCGTAACGGGCGAGTGCGGACTCCAGGTCGATGGAGACCTTGTCGTGCGTCGTGGCATCGGCGCAGAACAGCCGGGTGTGCCCGGCGGCCCGGTCCAGGACGCCGTGTCCTCCCCACCACACGCACAGGAAGTCACCCGCGGCCTGTGGCAGGTCGCGTACCAGGACGCGGCGCAGTGTGGCGTGATCGGCGGGGCGGTGCCCGACGTCCGGCACATAGGGGGGCAACGGCGCGAGATGGAGGCGCAGTTGCGGCTCGGGCACTCCGGCGGCACGCAGCAGCCGGTGGAAGGCCACGGCGTCCCGCGCGGGCCCTGGCAGGTCCCAGCCGACGCCTGCCTCGTAGGCCTCGATGCCGACGATCAGGGCATGCACCCGGGCAGGATCGACGCGGGGAGCCGAGGAGTCCGCCGGCCCGCTCATGGCAGGCGCTCCGCGATGAGCCGGTACACCTCGGGGTTGGTCCAGTAGGCGCTGTGCGCGGCGGGGAACGGCTGCCGGTTGTCGACGGCGACGTCGGTGACCCGGCCGGGAAAGAGCCCGGCCCCCAGGTAGCCGAGAAGGTCGCGCCGGTCGTACAGGTTGAGCCAGTCCGGTACGTGGGCTGGCAGCGGTTCGGGGTGGACGAGGGAGGGCAGGGAACCGGACTCGTAGAGGAACGGTCCCTGGGAGCCCACCGTGACCAGCAGCCGGACCTGGGGCAGTTCGCTGCCGACGAGGGTGTCGAGGGCGATGATTCCGCCGAGGCTGTGGCCGATCAGGGTCACCGGGGGTTCGAGCCCCGAGACGAGGGCATGCAGGTCGGCGCGGAACGCGGCGCCGCGGCTGAGGTAGCGCAGCACGTCCCCGGCGGCGGGGTGGGCGGCCTCGGTGAGGGCGCGCCGGCGGCGCACGACGGCCCGGGAGGCGGCGGAGCCCGCGGCCCGCAGCAGCCGCGAGCGCAGTCCGCGTCCGGTGCCGCGCGGCGGAGCGCCGAGGGCCTCGGCGAGCCGGTCGGCGACCGCGTCCCGGGTGTCGCCGACCGGGATGAACGGTGCATCGCCGTCGAGGGCGTCGGCGATGACACGGGCGACCAGGCTGCGGGCGGCGAGGGCCGCGAGGCCGTCCGCGTCGAGGGCCTCGGCGGCGGATGCCAGCAGCGGATGGGCGGCCAGGTCGGTGGCGGCGTGGGCCAGCCCGGGGCCCAGCTCGGTGGCGGGTGCGTCGCCCCGGGCGGCAAGCGCGGCCAGGCGTGCCTGGAGGTGCTGCTCCGGCGGTACGAAGCCGGGCGGGCGCTCGGTGCCGGGCGCCGCTCGGGCGGCGGCCAGGGCGAGTTCGGCGTAGGGGTCGGCATACAGGGCGGCCCAGGCAGCGGTCGTGCCGTCGTCGGCGTCCGCTGCGGCCGGGGCCTCGGTGAGTGCGCGGGCCGCGCCCGGTGCCGGCAGGCTCGCCCCGCCGGCGGCCAGCGTGGCCCCGTGCGTGCCTCCCCAGTAGTAGGGCACGATCCGCAGTCCGTCGCGCAGTGCGGTGAGCCCGGCGCCGACGCGTCCGGTCAGCGCCGAGAAGCCCGGCCGGCGCACGCCGGTTCCGTGGATGAGGACAACCGTGGACATGCAGCCTCTCCTTCGTGGGCGAGGTGGGTGATGTGCCGGGAGCGGTCCGTGGTCTAGAGCGGTGTGGGGGCCAGGTCGCACTCGATGCGCCGTCGCCGGCGCGCCGCCAGGAGCCAGGGGTGGTCGGCACGGACCACACGGGCCAGGTGCGTCACTGCGGTGCGCTGCAGTTCGTCCGCCTCCGCCCCGCGGCCCAGACCCCGCAGGTCGAGGGAGAGATTCGCGGTGCAGCACAGGGTCAACGGGTGCTGCTCGCCCGCC
The DNA here is from genome assembly GCF_042891825.1 of Streptomyces sp. NPDC001852. Classification (NCBI taxonomy): domain Bacteria; kingdom Bacillati; phylum Actinomycetota; class Actinomycetes; order Kitasatosporales; family Streptomycetaceae; genus Streptomyces; species Streptomyces sp. NPDC001852. The sequence continues at coordinate 74,066 of NZ_JBIATN010000017.1, read as the reverse complement.
GCCTCGGCGAGCAGTGGCAGACTCGCCCCGTCGATCTCGTGCGCGCGCTCGAAGTCCAGGCGCGCGTACGCCGTGTTCGCCTGGCCGACGGCGACGGTCAGCATGGTGACGTTGCCGGGGCCCAGTGTCTCGCGGAGCGTGCGGGCCGCGTCGTCCTCCAACTCCCGGGCGGCGTCGAAGGAACCGAGCGCACGCAGGGTGGCGGCCAGATTGGCCTTGGTCAGCAGGGTGTGGGCGTGACCGCCGCCCAGCCGCTGCTCGTACCGTCGCAAGGTGGTCTCGGCCAGTTGGCGGGAGCCCTCGAGATCCCCGGACAGGCGTCGGTCGACGGACACGTTGACCGACGTCGACAGCGAGTCGAAGTGCTCCGCCCCGAACCGGGCGACGGTGCGCCGCAGTGTCGCCTCCGAGAGCCTGGCGGCCTCGGCGATGGCTCCGGCGCGGCGCCGGCAGACGGCGAGGGTGCGGTCGATGCGCAGGGTGAGCGGGTTCTCCGCGCCGAGCGCGGCGCGCGCCCTGCGGTGGACGTCCTCCTGGAACTCGTGCGCGCCCGGGTAGTCGCCGGCTTCCAGCATGTCGATGGCGAGGGCGTTGAGGCTGTTGAGGGTGAGGAAGTTGGCGGGGCCCAGCAGGAGCTCGCGCATCCGTGCGGTCTCCTGGTCCAGGGGCAGCGCCTCCCTGAACAGTCCGCACTGCCGCAGATCCACACCCCAGCTGTGCGTTGCGCGCAGAGTGATGGGGTCGTCGGGGCCGAACAGGGACCGGGCCAGCTCGGTGGCCTCCTCGCTCAGCTCCCGCGCCTCCTGGAACCGGCCCTGGTAGCGGCGGGCGTCCGCCAGCTCGCACAAGGAGTCGATCATGTCCTCCGGCTCGGCGTCGATCCGGCGCGACGCCTCGAGCGCCTCCTCGCTGAGGGGGATCGACTCGGCGACCTGTCCGATCTGGCGCAGCACGAACGACAGGCTCCTCGACACCCGGATGACGTGGATGTCCTCCTCCCCGGAGGCCGCGAGCCAGGCCCGGTGGGCCTGTCGCGCGAGGCTCGCGGCGCCCGCCTGGTCGCCCCAGTAGTACAGGAACCACACCGTGTCCTGGACGAGATCACGCACCCAGTTGTCGGTGCTGGTCACCGCCTGCGACGCCAGTACGTGCGGCAGCAGGGCCTGGTAGTCGCGCCACTCCGTGGCGGAGGCGAACGGCCCCGGCTTGGCCGCCGACAACAGCTGGTGCGCGGCGTCCCGCCTCCGCTCACGCTCCTCGCGCCCCAGCTTGGCCAGGAGCACGGTCTGCAGCAGGCGGTGCATCTGCAGGGTGTCGGACCGCGGATCGACCTTGACCAGGGAGAACTGACTGAGGTCGCGGACCGCGCGGTTCAGCCTGATCGGATCGCGCAGCAGGGGGTCGATCTCGGGTGTGATGCTGACCCCGCGGCTCCCGCGCAGCACCGTCCTGGGGATGGGCTCGGGGGCCAGGGAGGCGCAGATGTCGAGGAGCTGGCGGGCGCCGGGGTTGCTCTCCCGCAGTCGCTCCAGGGAGATGTCCCAGGCGGCGGCGACGGAGACCGGATAGTCGGGGGCCGGATCCAGGTCGAGGATGTCCGGGCTGCGCTGGGCGAGCAGGCCGAGGTACTCGTCGACCGGCATGCCCGTGACGGCGTGCCACGTACCGGCCTGCTCCACACCGAGGGGAAGGTCGCCGAGGGCCTCCGCGAGCCGGTCCGCGTCCTCTGCCGACAGGTCGGGTGAGCGCCTCTGGAGCAGTTCCACGGACTCCTCCCGCTCGAAGACGTTCACCGGCAGCGGGGTGGCCACCCGCTCCCAGTCACGGTTGCGGGAGGTGACGATGATCTTCCCCGGCCCGTTGGCCGGGAAGTACTTGCGCACCGCCGCGACGTCCTCGGCGTTGTCGAAGACCAGCAGCCAGTCGGCGTACGGCTCACCGATGCGCAGTGCCTCCAGCACGGCCGGGACGGCCGTGTCCGCGGCGGGTGCCCCTTCGTCGCGCTCCGACGGAACGAGGCCCAGGTGCGCCGCCAGGCTCGCCAGTGCGGCCAGGACGAGGCTCTCGCGCTCCGCGGGGATCCAGCAGATCACCGTGTAGTCGTGCTGGTGCCGGTAGACGTACTCCAGGACGAGCTGGGACTTGCCGACACCGCCCAGTCCGTGCAGCGCGTGCGGCAGTACGGCGGCCGTGTCCTGAGCGGCCAGCTGTTCGTCCACGACCCTGAGCAGCTCCTGACGGCCCACGAAAGAGCTGTTCCGCAAGGGAACGTTCACCAGGAGGGCAGGCGTTCCCGCCGACGTGCTTTTCATGCCCGGCCTTGCCCCCATCGCTCGCTCGGTCAGGTCGGAACGCGTTGCCGCGTCGACCGCTGATGCCTCGGGAACCCTCGCCGCGACCGGCGTCGGGTTCAGCGCGCCCGGCCGGTCGGCGGAGACATCCCCTCCGCGGTCCGTCTCGATGCGGCCGGCGCGTTCGGAATAGGGTCCGGAGAGGGCGCGCAGCACCGCCAGCTCGCTGCTCACCCAGCCCCGCTCGGCCGGGTCGGGCAGGGTGGCCCCCGCCGGGTTGCGCAGGGCGGCACGCAGCGCGACGCCCCGCTCGCCCGCGGCGGGCAGCTCTCCCACGATGCCGACCGTGCGGGCGAGTTGGGTGCGGGTTGTGGTGGCGAGCAGTGCCTCGCGGACTCCGTCGGCGAAGTCGGGCGGTCCGTCGTCGCCGCGCCAGTCGATGAGCCCGCCCATCAGGATCTCGGCGAGGTGCTCGGCACCGGTCTCCGGCATGACCCGCTGCTGGAGCTGGGTCACGAGGTCGAACTCCAGGGGAATGACGGCCAGTTGCGTGGCGAGTCGGCGCGCGGCCGGAGTGGCGAGGGTCAGGAAGCGGTGTACGGCGGTGACCGCGGCCCGTCTCGAGCCGGGGGCGCGCAGGCCGGGTGCGGGCTCGCCCTTGGTGAGGGTGCCCGCCAGGACGACCGGCAGGACACGGCGTACTCCGCGTTCGCCGGTCACGAGGTCGGCCCAGGCGGCGAGGGAGCCGGGTTTGAGGGACAGCACGGGCACGGGCAGGCTGCCGCCGCCCGCGTCGGGCAGGGGCCGCAGCGGGTCGGGCCCGCCGGGCGGCGCCCGGTGCACGAGTCCGGTGTCGGCGGCGCCGAAGCCGCCGGCCTCCAGGACGGCCGGGTAGGGGTGGAGCGAGGACCGGTGGCGCAGATGGGGCGGCAGCAGATGCACGAGGGCCGTGGGACCGGCCCGGCCCAGACGGCCGAGAAGGCGGTCGGCGGCGGATCCGGTCCAGCCGTGGCCCAAGCCGTCCGTGACGAGGAGGAAGACCCGGTCTCCCCTGCCGTTGAGGATCTCCCCGGGGGACACGGTGGCCCGGGCGTCGCCCCATCGCAGCCGCGCCTCCCCCGTGAGCGGTACGGCCACCCTGGCGGTGCGCACGGCGCGGAAGGCGCCGCTGTGTTCTGCGGCGGCACGGAGGCCGGCCGTCTCATCGGCCCAGACGGCCATGGTGGGACCGTCGTCGACGAGGACGACCAGATCGAACGCGGTGGCGTCGGAGGGCCGGAACCACGGCATCCACAGCTCGTCGAAGACCCCCCGTTCGGCCGTGCGCTCCTCGTCCAGCTGTACGGCGTCACGTGACGGCACACGGCGTACCAGCCGGTGCAGGGCGCGGGCCAGTCCCGCAGAGCGTCCGTCCGGCCCTCGCCCTCCGGGTCCCGGTCGGTGCATTCTGGGCAGCCCCAGATGCACCCGGGCCGTGCCGTCCGGGTCGGGCGAGAACAGCGGGTCCGGGGCGGGGCCGCCCCCGCCCGGCTGCTCCGGCTGCTCCTCGGGCGGCCGGTCGGGAACGGTGCGTGGCGCGGGGCCGTCCGTCCCGTCCTCGACGGCCGGCTGCGCGCCGTCCGTCGTGGTGGGGCGACCTGCGCGGATCCAGTGGGCGCCCAGCCAGACGGCGTCGGCCAGCTCCTGCCAGTGCGGAACGGACTGCGGCCGGTCGCCGGCGGGCGGTCCCTTCTCCTTCATTCAGCGACCCTTCGCGAGGTCACGCAGGAGCATGTCCAGGAGCTTGCGTCCGCTCGCGTCGGCGGGGAAGGCGCCCGCGGTGGTCATCTGGACGGCGTTGAGGAGCTGGTCCAGCGAGTGTGTCCCGCCCTCCTCGACCTGCCTGGTGAACAGGTCGACCAGGGCTTCCGCGTCGGGCGGTCGCACCCTGAGGTGGCTGTCGACGATGGCGAGCAGCTGCTCCCGGGTGGGTGTGCGCATTTCGAGGGGGAGACAGCGCCTGCGGAAGGCCGCGGGGAACTCCCGTTCCCCGTTGCTGGTGATGACCACGACCGGGAACTCCCGGCATTCCACCCGGCCTTGCCGCAGCTGGGCGGAACATCCCGGGTCGCTGGTGCGGACGCGTGCGCCGTCCGCCGCGTCCCGCACCAGCTCGGGGATCTCGTAACTGCCGTTCTCCAGGACGTGCAGCAGGTCGTTGGGCAGGTCGATGTCGCTCTTGTCGAGTTCGTCGACGAGCAGGACGCGGGGGCGGTCATAGGGAAGCAGAGCGGTGCCCAGGGGGCCCAGGGTGATGAAGTCACCGAGGGCGGGCGGCAGCGGCTCCTCCTCGTCCCGGTCGTCGGCGCCGGTCGTTCCGTGCGGACGCAGGCCGGCCCGCCACGCGGCGATGGCCTGGGCGCGGCCCAGCGCGTCATGGGCGTACAACCCGTCGCGCAGGGTGGTGCGGCTGACGATGTTCCACTCCAGGACACGCCCCAGCCCGAGTTCACGGGACACGAGGTGGGCGAGTGTCGACTTTCCCACGCCCGGCGCTCCGGTGACGAGCAGGGGGCGGCGCAGCAGCAGAGCGGCGTTGACGACGTCGATGCTGTCCCCGTCGAGCTGCGGCACCGCGTCGACCTCGCCGAGTCGGCGCAGCGCGGCCTGCTCGTCGTGGGGTGGCGCGGGTTGCGCGGGGCCACCGCGGAAGCGGCGCCACGGTGGGGCCGGCAGCAGTTGGGGAGGCGGTCCGCTCGGGGCCGCGCCGGTGGCACGAAAGACCCGCCAGTCGCGTCCGTCCGCGGTTTCCGGCCCGCTCATACCGGTGTCTCCTCGCTGTCGATGGTGCCCCGGCCGACCGGGGGCCCGACGTGGTGGGCGGGTCCGTAGTCGGCGGCGGTCTGGATGTCGACCAGCCGGTTCGGGTCGTCCCAGAAGAAGGCGATGTGCCTGCCGAGCAGCAGGGGGCCGGCCGCATGCAGTTCCGCCGTCCGTCTCAGCTGGTGGATCACGGCCGGAAGGCGCGCCGGCTGCTGGACGGCGGCGAACACGGCCGTCACCACTTCCCGGCGTTCGTCCAGGAACTCACCTCTGCGGTCCCAGACGGCGAGCCCGATCCCCTCGGCGATGGCCGCCTTGAGCGCCTCCGTGGCCGGACCTCCGTCGGGGGCGTCGAGGACGGCGGCCGTGCGGCCGGGCTCCGCGGCCAGGGCGGCCTGCCACTCGTCCAGCCCGTCGGCGTCGGACGCCCGCCAGCCGTGGACCGCGATGCCCCGGTTCTGCAGGGCGCTCCACCGTTCCTGCCACTGGGCCCTCACCAGGACGTCGTTGCTGCGCATCCGTTCCAGGCTGCGCAGGTGCACGCCGTACCTGAGGCCCAGTGGCAGCGGCTTTCCGTCCCCCGACTGCACGGTCAGACCGGCGACGTTGTGGTTGAGCAACTCGTACGGGAGCACGAACTCCACATAGGGCGCCAGGGGTTGCGACGCGCCGGACACGCTGTCGCGCTGGGGCGAGGCGAGCCGGAGGACCTGCCGCAGCGCGCGTTCGACGGCGCTCCCGAGTCTGTCGAGGCTGGTCGTCTCGGGATCGGCGGGCTGGGGGTGCCAGTGACCGGGGACGGTGTTCAGCCAGGGGCGGACGACGATGTCTCCGGAGCCGTCATCCGCCGGTTCGACGGCCACGACCAGGCATCTGGGAATGGCCGGGTCGGGCTCGGTCTCCGCCCGGTCGGCGCGGCGTCGTTCGAGTGCGGTGCGCAGGCCGGTCCGCTCGGCCCAGGCCACGGCCCAGGAGGACAGGGCCCGTCGCCACTCCTCCGCACGGATCAGCTCGGCGGCGTGTTCCACCAGGAGCACGGCGGGCGGCATGCCGTCCGGCTGGACGTTGAGGTCGGCGACATAGGCGAAGAGCCGGGTGGGTGAGAGATGGGGAGGCAGGTCGACGTGCAGTTCGCCGGCCAGGCCGTCACGCAGTCCGGCCGCGGACAGCTTTCCCTCGACGGCGTCCAGGAGGGCCAGGGCGGAATCGACGTCCTGCCGGGTCAGGGGGCCTGGAAGGGGCGGCGGGAGATCGGCGGGTGCGCCCGCCCCGTCATGGATCAGCTGCTCGATTGCGGCGGCGGCCGATGCTCCTTCGAAGAGGCGCACGACATCGGCCAGCACCCATGCGCCGGACGGCACGTTCAACGCCGTACGCACCAGGGCGATGACGTCCTCGCGCTGCTTGGTTCCCCGCAGATCGACGTGCACGTCGAGGTGCTCCGAGAGGACGCCCGCGAAGAAGGCGCGCCCCGCCTGGTCCTCCAGGCAGCTCAGGGCGCACAGTGCCTCCGTCAGACGGAACAGCAGGTCCCTTCCCGGCACTCGCCCGAACTCGCCTAATCCCGCCGCTGTTTCCACCGACCTTCCCCCACGAGCCGGCACCCCTGACCGCCAGCGAACGTAGCACGTCGGCTCCCGCCTATCCAGGGAGACTCAGCAGCCGCTGCCAGGAGCGAGTGCCCTCCCCGGCCATGGCCGGGGAGGGACGGCAAGCGGCGGGTGGGCGGCACCGGCACCGCCCGCCCCCGGGCGGTCGTGGACCCGCGGGTTCACAGACGCGGATCCACCGGCTCCGACTCCAGGGCCAGCACCCCGAACACCGCCTCGTGCACCCGCCACAGCGGCTCCCCGTCCGCGAGCCGGTCCAGGGCCTCCAGGCCGAGGGCGTACTCGCGCAGGGCGAGGGACCGCTTGTGGTTCAGGAAGCGCCGGCGGAGCCTGGCCAGGTTGTCCGGGCGGGTGTACTCGGGGCCGTAGATGATCCGCAGGTACTCCCGGCCCCGGCACTTGATGCCGGGCTGCACCAGCCGGCCGTCCCGGCCCAGGACCAGCGCGCCGACCGGCTTGACGACCATGCCCTCGCCGCCGCGGCCGGTCATCTCCAGCCACCAGTCGACTCCCGCGCGCACCGACTCCGCCTCGCCGGTGTCGACGTACAGCCGCCGGGTGGTCTGCAGCAGTCCGGTGCCGTCGTGCTCCACCAGCCGGTCGATCAGGGCCAGTTGCTCGTCGTGCGGCAGCGCGGCGAGACTGCGGCCCTGGACGGCCAGCAGCTGGAAGGGAGCCAGGCGTACGCCGTCCAGGCCGTCCGTGGTCCAGCAGTAACGGCGGTAGGCGGCGGTGAACGCGGCCGCGTCGGCGGCGCGGTCCCGCTGCCGGTCCCGCAGGCCGGTGAGGTCGACCCCCCGCGCCGCGGCGGCCTCCAGGGCGGCCAGCGCACCGGGGAACACCGCGCCGGACGCGGCGCCGACGGCCGCGTACTGGCTGCGCAGCAGCCCGGAGGCCTTGAGTGACCAGGGCATCAGCTCGGCGTCCAGCAGCAGCCAGTCGGTGGCCAGTTCGTCCCAGAGGCCGGCGCTGTCGATCGCCGCGCGCAGCCGGCCGAGGATCTCCTCGGTCACCTGCCCGTCGTCGAAGAACGGCCGTCCGGTACGGGTGTAGAGGGCCCCGGTGGGACGGTCCACACCGAACCGCTTCCGCGCCGCCTCCGCGTCCCGGCACACCAGGGCGACCGCCCGCGAGCCCATGTGCTTCTCCTCGCACACGACCCGCTCGACGCCGTCCGCCGCGTACTGCGCGAAGGCCTCCGCCGGGTGCTCCAGGTAGCCATCGATCTGCGAGGTCGCCGTCGGTGCCATGGTCGGCGGCAGGTACGGCAGCAGGCGCGGGTCGGTCGCGAAGCGGCTCATGACCTCCAGGGCCGCCGCCGCGTTCTCCTCGCGGACCGCCACCCGGCCGGCGTGCCGGGTCTCCACGGCCCTGCGGCCGTACACGTCCGCCAGGTCCAGCGGCCGGCCGTCGTGTCCGCCGGGCGCTTCCGAGCGCAGCGGCTTCGTCGGCTCGTACCAGACCCGCTCGGCCGGCACGTCGACCAGCTCGCGCTCCGGCCAGCGCAGCGCGGTCAGCTTGCCGCCGAAGACGGCTCCGGTGTCCAGGCAGATGGTGTTGTTCAGCCAGGTCGCCTCGGGGACGGGTGTGTGGCCGTAGACCACCGCCGCGCGGCCCCGGTAGTCCTCCGCCCACGGGTAGCGCACCGGCAGACCGAACTCGTCGGTCTCGCCCGTGGTGTCGCCGTACAGGGCGTGCGAGCGGACCCGGCCGGAGGTGCGGCCGTGGTACTTCTCGGGCAGGCCGGCGTGGCAGACGACCAGCCTGCCGCCGTCGAGGACGTAGTGGCTGACCAGGCCCGCAAGGAACCGCCGTACCCGCTTCTCGAACTCCTCGCTCTCGCCCTCCATCTGCTCGATGGTCTCGGCCAGCCCATGGGTGTGCTGGACCTTGCGGCCTGCCAGGTAGCGGCCGTACTTGTTCTCGTGGTTGCCGGGCACGCACAGCGCGTTGCCCGTCTCGACCATCGTCATCACCCGGCGCAGCACGCCCGGGGTGTCCGGGCCGCGGTCGACCAGGTCGCCGACGAAGACGGCGGTACGGCCCTCGGGGTGGACGCCGTCGGTGTAGCCCAGCTTGGCGAGCAGCGCCTCCAGTTCGGCGGAGCAGCCGTGGATGTCGCCGATGATGTCGAAGGGGCCGGTGAGGTGGGTGAGGTCGTTGAAGCGCTTCTCCGTGACGACGGTGGCGTGCTCCGCCTCCTCGACGCCGCGCAGCACGTGCACCTTGCGGAAGCCCTCGCGCTCCAGGTGACGCAGGGACCGGCGCAGTTCGCGGATGTGGCGCTGGATGACCCGGCGGGGCATGTCGGCGCGGTCGGTGCGGGCGGCGTTGCGCTCGGCGCACACCTCTTCCGGCATGTCCAGCACGATGGCGATGGGCAGCACGTCGTACTGCCTGGCCAGGTCGAGGAGTTGGCGCCGGGCGTCCTGCTGCACGCTGGTGGCGTCCACGACGGTGCGGCGGCCGGCGGCCAGCCGCTTGCCGGCGATGTAGTGCAGGACGTCGAAGGCGTCCCGGGTGGCGCTCTGGTCGTTCTCGTCGTCGGAGACGAGACCGCGGCAGAAGTCCGAGGAGATCACCTCGGTCGGCTTGAAGTGCCGGCGCGCGAAGGTGGACTTGCCGGAGCCGGAGGCGCCGACGAGGACGACGAGGGAGAGGTCGGTGACGGGGAGGACCCGTCCCTTCTTCTCTGTTGCTTCGGTCATGCCGCCTTCGCCTCCTTCTCGGTCCTGATCACGAACAGTGCCATCTGGGTGGGCGGGCCCACCTCGGGGTCGTCCGGTCCGACGGGCGCGAACCGGACGTCGTAGCCGTGCCGTTCGGCCACCGTCCGCGCCCAGCTGCGGAACTCCTCCCGGGTCCACTCGAAGCGGTGGTCGCCGTGCCGGGCGTGTCCGGCGGGCAGGGTCTCCCAGCGGACGTTGTACTCGACGTTCGGGGTGGTCACGAGGACCGTGCGGGGGCGGGCGTGGCCGAACACGGCGTACTCCAGGGCGGGCAGCCGGGGCAGGTCTAGGTGCTCGATCACCTCGCTGAGCACGGCGGCGTCATAGCCCTTGAGCCGCTTGTCGGTGTAGGCGAGCGAGCCCTGCACCAGCTTGACACGGGACGCCTGCCGCTCCCCCATGCGGTCCAGCTTCAGCCGGCGGGCGGCGATGGTGAGCGCCCGCACGGACACGTCGAGCCCGACGATCTCGGTGAACCGCGCGTCCTTCAGCAGCTCCCGGACCAGCTCGCCCTGTCCGCACCCGAGGTCGAGGACCCGGGCGGCTTCGGAGGCGCGCAGCGCCTCGATGATCGCTTCCCGGCGCTGTACGGCGAGCGGCGTCGGCTTCTCCTCCGTCTCGGTCTCCTCCTCGACCGCGTTGTCGATCTCCTCGACCTCGCTGTCGTCGGCCTCGGCCAGGCGCACCAGCTCCAGCCGCTCCATCGCCTGCCGGGTCAGCGACCAGCGGCGGGAGAGGTACCGGCTGGTGATCAGCTTCTGCTCCGGGTGGGTGGGCAGCCAGCCCTCGCCGGCCCGCAGCAGCTTGTCGACCTCGTCGGAGGAGACCCAGTAGTGCTTGGCGTCGTCGAGGACCGGCAGCAGGACGTACAGATGGCGCAGCGCCTCGGCGAGGGTCAGCGTCTCCGCCTCCAGGACCAGGCGGACGTACCGCGAGTCGCCCCACTGCGGGAACTCGGTGTCGAGCGGGACCGGCTCGGCGGTCACGGTCCAGCCGAGCGGCTCGAACAGCCGTCGTACGAGGCCGGCGCCGCCGCGTGCGGGCAGCGCGGGTACCTCGATGCGCAGGGGCAGCGGGGTGGCGGCCCGCTCGGGGCGGGCGGTGCACACGCCGCGCAGGGCGCTGGAGAACACACCGCTCAGCGCGACCGCGAGCAGTGAGGAGGCGGCATAGGGGCGGTCGTTGACGTACTGCGCGAGTGCCGCGTCGGGGGCCCCGCCGCGGCCCTTGCCCTTGCCCCGGCGGACCAGCGCGAGCGTGTCGATCTCCAGCAGCAGCGCCGCCGTGCAGCGCCGGTCGTCCGCCTCGGGGTAGAAGACGTGCGCCGTGCCGTAGGACGTGGAGAACTTCTGCGCCTTGTCGGGGTGCTTGTGCAGCAGGTACCCGAGGTCGGTGGCCGGGTGGGCGGCGTCGCCGCGCGTGGAGATCGTCAGGAACACGTGTCCGAGTCTTCCGCTTGGAACGCCCGCTGACCACCGGTTTTCTCAGGTTGCCCGGGTCATCGGGGCGGGTGGGCGTTGATCGTCCGGGCCTTGCGCATCGCCCGCTCGTCGGCCGTCCGCAGCGCGTCGAGCCTCTGCTCGTGCCGGGCGATGGCGGCGTTCTGGGTGCGTGCTTCCAGGGAGTGGACGGCGGGGACGTAGCCGGTGTCGAGCTTGCAGCGGGCGTCGGCGCTCGCCGTCTTCCTCTCCTTCTCCGAGGGCTCCTTGTGCCCGAACCAGCGGGAGTCGAAGGAGGCCTTGTCCGGGTCGGCGTAGTGGAAGCCCTGCTTCTGCATGCAGGCCGACCACGCCCGGTCGGCCTTCTTCCAGGCCGGGTCCTTGCTCGCCCGCTCGCGGGAGTCGTGCCAGAGTTCGAGGGCGAGCGAGTAGTAGCCGGACAGCCGCACACCGCCGACCTTCATCGCCTGGGGCGGGGCACCGTAGATCTTCCGCATCGCCTGGCCCAGGCAGCCGCCCTCGGGAATGCGGTGCCCGTGGGTGGCGTGGCTGTCGCCGGGCTCGAAGGATCCGGTGAGGGCGGTGTACTGGTCGGCGGGCCACTCCTGGGACCGGCCGGAGGTCTCCGGCGTGCGGTTGTGGTATCCGTGCTCGGCGGCGAGGCCGGGGTCGACGACGCCGTACGGCGTGTCGTCGCCGGGCATGTCGTCGTCCTCCGTGATCGTGCCCTGACGCACCGGGTAGGCCGACTCGACGGACCTGGTGTCGAGCGCCGCGAAGCCGGCGAAGCCCAGGCGGATCATGCACTGCTTCCCGAGGATCCACTGAGCCCTGCCGACGGCCTTCGCACCGTCCGACGCGGGGTCCGGGAGGTAGGCGTGCAACGGGAGCGCGGCCATGGTGTTGAGGCTGCGGGCCTTGTCGGCGGGGTCGTCGTGTCCGGCGAACCGGCATGCCGACAGGGCGAGGAGGCCGGTGAGGACGAGGGATCCGGTGAGGGCGAGAGGGAGCACTTTGCGCACCTGGTCATCCGATCAGGCCGTGATCGGCTGCGCTGTGGTGGAGCCCACACTTCCGACACGGAACGTACACAGTTACGGCATAGTGATCCACCGTCAACTGACCACTGACTCAAGGGGGAACCATGTCCCACCGCCACAGCGTCCGCCCCGGCAGAAGAGCCGTCGTGGCGGCACTGGCGGGTGCGGTCCTCGGCACGGGGGTCCTCGCGGCCGCTCCCGCCCAGGCCGCCACGGCACCGCAGGTGTCGGCCCAGGGCGCGTTCGCGCTGAACCCGGCCACCGGCAAGGCGCTGTTCGGCAAGGCACCGGACGGACGGCTGCGGACCGGGTCCACGACGAAGATCATGACGGCGCTGGTGGTGCTGTCGCAGCCGCACCTGGACCTCGACCGGAAGGTGAAGATCAAGAAGGAGTACACCGACTACGTCATCGACCCCGCCACGGGGGGCCTTCGCTATTCGAGCGCCCACCTGATCCTCGGCGACTCGATGAAGGTGCGCGACCTGCTGTACGGGCTGCTGCTGCCCTCGGGCTGCGACGCGGCCTACGCACTCGCGGACACCTACGGCACCGGGTCGACGACGGCCCAGCGGACCAGCTCGTTCATCGCCAGGATGAACGCCAAGGCACGTGAACTGGGCCTGACCAACACCCACTTCGACTCCTTCGACGGGGTGTCCAACGGCAACAACTACGCCTCGCCGCGCGACCTGGCGAAGCTGGCCGGGGTGGCGCTGAAGGACACGACGTTCAAGACGGTCGTCGGCACCAAGCAGTACAAGGACATGCAGTCCTACCGTCCGGGTGGCGGCACGCACGCGATGGCGCCGTGGGACAACACCAACAAGCTGCTCGGCTCCTACCGGGGCGCGATCGGCGTGAAGACCGGCTCCGGGCCGGAGGCGCAGTTCTGCCTGGTGTTCGCGGCGACCCGGGGCGGCCGGACGGTCGTGGGCTCGATCCTCGCCGACACCTCGCCGGACCAGCGTTTCCAGGACGCGGCGAAGATCCTCGACTACGGCTTCGCTCAGAGCGGCTGAGTCGGGTGAGGGGCCGCCGCCGTGGGCCACGGCGGCGGCCCTCTCCCCGGGGGGCCTCGTGTGAAGCCGGCCTCGGCGAAGCGGCTCGCGCAGGCACGGCAGCGGAAGAGGCCATGCGGTCGACTGCCCGTCGGCGCGGGCGGCGTTACGGCAGCTGCGACTGGACCTGGGTGGAGATCAGCTCCAGGTGGTCCAGGTCGTCGAGGTCCAGGATCTGCAGATAGATCCGCCGGGAGCCGATCGCGGCGTACCGGCCGATCTTGTCGACGACCTCGGCGGGCGAGCCTGCCAGGCCGTTGGACTTGAGCTCGTCCACCTCGCGGCCGATCGCGGCGGCGCGGCGGGCGACCTCCTGGTCGTCGCGGCCGACGCAGACCACGAGCGCGTTGGAGTACGTCAGCGCGTCCGCGCCCCGGCCGGCCTGCTCGGCGGCGGCACGCACCCGGCCGAACTGCCGCTCGCTGTCCTCGATCGAGGCGAACGGGATGTTGAACTCGTCGGCATAGCGGGCGGCCAGCCGCGGCGTACGGGTCGCGCCGTGCCCGCCGACCAGGACCGGGACCTTGCGCTGGGCCGGCTTGGGCAGCGCGGGCGAGTCGGTCAGGTCGTAGTACCTGCCGTGGAAGTCGAAGGTCTTGCCGGCCTCGGTCGCCCACAGCCCGGTGACGATCGCGAGCTGCTCCTCCAGCCGCGCGAACCTCTCCTTCGGGAACGGGATGCCGTACGCCCTGTGCTCCTCCTCGAACCAGCCCGCGCCGAGGCCGAGTTCCACCCGGCCGCCGGACATCTGGTCGACCTGGGCGACCTGGATGGCGAGCACGCCGGGCAGGCGGAATGTGCCGGCCGTCATCAGCGTGCCGAGGCGGATGCGCCTGGTCTCGCGGGCCAGTCCGGCGAGCGTGATCCAGGCGTCCGTGGGACCGGGCAGGCCGTCGACGCTGCCCATCCGGAGGTAGTGGTCGCTGCGGAAGAAGGCGTCGAACCCGAGGTCCTCGGTGGCCTTCGCCACGGTGAGCAAGGTGTCGTAGGTGGCCCCCTGCTGGGGCTCGGTGAAGATTCGAAGGTCCATACATCCATCCTGCACGCCGCACACCACGGCAACCTCGCCGGTACCGCCCGGCACGGCCGTCCCCGGTCGGGTGAAATTCGCCCGCCGGGCGCGTCGGTGCCGCGCGGGCCGGTGACCGGCCCCGGTGGTGATCGTTGGGCGGTCGGAGCCGGACCGTCCGGCCCGGCGCCGAGGAGAGGCCGTCATGTCCGAAGAGAGTGGCTGCGCCGGTCAGCCGAAAGGGCTGCTGGAGCAGATGGAAGAGCTGATGGCGACGTTGAACGCGGACCTGTCGGAGTGGGCGGACCTGCAGGGCGGGCAGGTCCCCGCCGAGGAAGCCGACCTGAGCTGAGCCGCCGTCCTGGGGGCTCCGCGTCTACAAGGCGCCCGACGGGCTGTTCTCGCTGCCGTCCTCCTGTAACGCCTCCTCCCGCGCGGCCAGTTTGCGCAGCATCTCCACGACGCGGTCGCGGGACTCGTCGGCCGCGTCGATGGCCTCCATGCACTGCCAGTACGTCGTCTCGTCGTCGGCCGCGCTGGCCAGGCCGACCAGGGCCATGCCGACCTCGCCGAGCAGACCCCCGAGGCAGACCAGGGTCTCGCGGGCGTCGGCCAGCTCGGTGAGCTGGGCGGCGCGCAGGTCGCCCAGGTCGAGCTCGGGCGGGTCCAGAACCCCGCAGCCCCGGCCCGCCAGTTCGGTCAGGCCGAGCGCCTCGCCGCGCAGCTCGGGCGGGCCGGAGACCGCGAGCCTGCTGCCGATCGCCTGGGCCAGGGCCTGCGCCTGCCACACCTCCGCCATGATCTCGGCCGCGTCGGCACCGCACGCCAGCGCACGCCTGCTCGCGAGGATGAGCCGTATCGCATCCATGCGTCGCCCCCGTCCTTCCGCGTGCTTCCTCGCACGCCCGCTTGAACTCCCTTATCCACTACCCAGAGTGAAGGCGCTTGGGGCGAAAAGCCAGAGGTAGACGGAAATCTGTGGACAACAATTCGGATTCGACAGGCAGTTTAACTCCGGAGAGTTATAACGGAGTTCAGTCCTCCGGCAGTTGGGGGCGCTCGGACCCGCCCTGCGCCCCCGGCGCGGGGAAGCGCCGTTCGTTGCGGTCGATCTTGGCGGCCAGCGCGGCCAGCGGGTCGACGCCGAGGACGTCGCAGAACTGCAGCAGGTACGCGAGGACATCGGCGACCTCGTCGGTGACCCGGTGCGCGGTGTCCGGGTCGTCCATCACCCGGGCGGACTCCTCCGGGGTCAGCCACTGGAAGATCTCGACCAGCTCGGAAGCCTCCACGCTGAGCGCGGCGACGAGGTTCTTGGGGGTGTGGAAGGGCTGCCAGTTCCGCGCGGCCGCGAACTGGGCCAGCCTGCGCTGGAGTCGGGCCAGGTCGAGGGGTTCCGTCACGCGTCCAGGTGTACCACTGTGACGCCCTCGGTCCCGGCGGCCCACGAGGCGTCGCTCACCGCGCCCACGCACCGGATGTGCCCGCGCTCGCCCATCCGGGCGGCCGTCCGCAGCAGTTCCCGGCGCTGGGACGGGTCGAGGCCGCGGTCGAAGCCGTCGGCGAGGACGGTGAGGGTGCGCAGGGCGTCGGGCACCTCGCCCGGGGTGTCCACGTCCAGGACGCCGGGGCCGGTCAGCAGCACCAGCGTCAGCGCCAGATAGCGCAGTTCGCCGTCGCCGAGCCGGGCGAGTTCGGTGCGCGGGCCGTCGCCGCGGTCGAGCAGCGCCCGTACCGTCCCGTCCGGCAGCGGCTCCGCGACGAGATCGGTCACCGGCCCCGCACAGCCCGCGCGCAGGGCGTCGACCAGCAGTCCGTGCCGGCGGCCGCATTCCGCGCGGGTGCGCCACAGTACGTCGGCGAGGTTGTCGCAGCCCGACAGCAGCCGGCCGGAGCCGGTGGGCACGGGCGTGCGCATGTGCTCGGGGCGGGGGTCGCAGGGGAAGACGGAGCGCAGGGCGACCACCATCTGCTCGGCCGCGGCGAGCACACGGCGCTGTCCGTCGGTCTTGCCGGCCACGCGCAGCGGCAGCAGGGCGGTGCCGAGGCGGTCGTCAGGGAGCGGGGCGCGGGTCACCGGGGCGGAGC
Organism: Streptomyces sp. NPDC001852; assembly: GCF_042891825.1. Lineage (NCBI taxonomy): Bacteria > Bacillati > Actinomycetota > Actinomycetes > Kitasatosporales > Streptomycetaceae > Streptomyces > Streptomyces sp. NPDC001852. Next base: position 57,997 of record NZ_JBIATN010000017.1, on the reverse strand, counting down.
CCGCGGTGTGCCAGGCGGCCTGGACGGTGCGGCGTCCGGGATCGCGCAGCGCGGTCTCCAGCAGGACGACCCCGCCCGCGGTCAGCCGCTCCCCCACGATCCTGAGGTCCGGTTCGGCCTGTACGGCGACGTCGAGCCGGACCGGTCCCTCGGCGCCGTCGGCCGTGCAGCCGATCCGGAAGCCGCGCCGCCCTCCGGCGTCGGGGCGGGCCCGCTGCGGCACGCAGGCCACCGGATCCGGGAACACCTCGAAGAGCGAGGCGCCGCCACCGAGCCGGGCCAGCGCCTCGTACGCCGTGAGCGCGGTCGTCTTCCCCGTTCCGCTGGGCCCGGCGAGCAGGGTGACGGACCCCAGCGGGAAGCCGGCCCGCCGGTGCCCGGCGAAGGCCGACAGCCGCAGCTCGGTGATCCGGGCCCGCACATCGGGGCACCGCCGGAACTGTGCGGGGACGGTCCCGGCGGGTGCGTCGGCGGCGGGGGGATCGGCGGACACGGAAGGCACGGCCATGTCCGGACCGTAGAACCCGCCCTTCCCGCCGAACCGTTTCCTGCCCGGCAGCTTCCTACGAACGAGCGGTCGCGCAGGCCCAAACGGGACCGGGGACACTCGGTCGGGTGACAACGCCGCCACCCCGGCACACGGCGCGCACGGCACTCCGTGACCACGGGCCGCCTTCCATGGCGGTGGGCGGCCTTCCGTGGCCGTGAGCCGACCACCAGGCACACCCGCCCAGCCACCGAAGGCAACACCGCTCGGCCACCCGGCCAGAAGTCCCAGCCCACAGCGACCCGGACACCACGAACCGCGCCGCACCCAGGCACCCGCTCAGGCGCCGGAGGCAGGTGTTCAGCCGCCCGATGCCCCCACTCCCTCCATCAGGCCGCTGACCTCGGTGCCGGGAGGGGTGAGAAGAAACACGTTGCGGTCGACGCGGTGCATTCCGCTGCCCAGGCCGAAGACCACGCCCGTGCTGAAGTCGAGGACGCGCTTGGCGACCTCGGTCTCCGCGCCGGTCAGGTCGAGCAGGACCGGCGCGCCGGCCATGAGGGTCTCGGCGACTTCCCGGGCGTCGGCGAAGACGTTGACGCGCAGGACGACGAACCGGCGCCGCGTCTCGGTCTCGGCATCCGGCAGCGAGCGGTGGTTCACCGCGGACGGCCAGGCGTCCCGGCCCCGCAGCGGCACGACCTGGGCGAGCCCCTCCCACTGTTCATCGGTGACGTCGTAGCGGCTCACCGGCTCCCCCCGACCTGACTCGCACTCCATGCCTGCACCAGCCAATTCTTACGCCAAGTCACCCGTTCGGCCCAACAGCGACACACTGCGCGACCGATCCGATGGCGCGCGGCCGGGAGCGACCTGCGCCACACGTACGAATACACCCGCTTCTTACCTCCCTCTCACTGCCCTCTTGACCCCCGGCCACGTGTCGCTCATCAGCCCCCGATAGCGTCCCGTCCCGTGCACTTGGCAGAAACACAGCAGGTGACAGCCGGCCGGCGGACGCAGTCGGCGGTGTCCGCCGTACCGGTCGCCCGCGCGGAACTCCATGAGCCGCCCGCGCAGTGGCACCGCGTGCTGACGCTGCTCGCCGACGTCAGCCTGTTCATCGGCACCCGCTCGGTGTGGACCCAGGCGGCCACGCACAAGCTGGTCCTCGCGGGGATCATCTCCGTCTGCTACGCCTCGATCCTGGTGACCGGCGTGCTCACGCTGACGGTCCGCCGGGCGCGTTCGCTGGCCCGCCTCGACCTCGTGGTGCTGGTGACCGCGATCGCACTCACCCTGTGCACCTGGGCGCTGAACCACGCGGGCGGCGACGAGGCGGTCCTGACCACGCAGGCCGCGAAGCAGATCGTCGGCGGACACCAGGTGTACGACCAGCCGTGGCCCTGGCTCTTCCACATCAAGGGCGTCGCCCTCACGGCGACGACGACCGGCGGTTACGACTTCACGTACGGCTATCCCCCGCTGGCGCCGCTGCTCACCGCACCCTTCCTGTGGCTCGGCCACGCCGGGGCACCGGCGACGCTGGCGGTGACGGTCGTACTGATCGTGGGCACGGTGGTGCTGTGGCGGCTGCTGCCGACGCCGTGGCGGTCGGCGGCCACGATGGTCTGCCTGGGCTTCAGCTTCCTGCCGATGTACGCCCGGCAGGGCTATCCGGCGATCGTCGGCCTGGTCCTGCTGGTGCCGGTGGTGGTGCGCTGGCCGCGGTTCGGCGCCGGGGGCCGGCTGGGTCCCGCCGGGATCGCGCGGGCCGCGTGCATCGGAGCGGCGTGCGCGGCACAGCAGCTCCCCTGGTTCGTCACCCCGTTCCTGCTGGCCGGGATCTACGCCGTGCGCCGCGGCGAGCTCGGCGGGCGCGAGGCCGCGCGGGTGGTGCTGCGGATCGCCGGGATCGCGGTTCTCACCTGGCTGCTGATCAACGCTTACTTCATCGTGAGCGAACCGGGCCCGTGGCTGGAGGGCATCGCCCTGCCGCTGACCCAGGGCGCGGTGCTGCACGGCCAGGGCCTGGTCGACATCTCCCTGTACTTCACCCACGGCAGCGACCGGCTCGACTGGTACGGCCACGCGAGCATGCTGCTCGCCGCGGCCCTGCTGGCGCTGTTCGTGCTGTTCGTACGGCGGCTGGGCCCGGCCGCGACCGTGCTGCCCTGGTGCGCCTTCTACCTGGCGACGCGGTCCCAGGACGGCTACTACCTGATGTACACGCCGCTGTGGCTGGCGGCGGCGATCACCGTGCCCCTGTCGGAGTTCAGGAACGCCTGGCAGCCGCGGCCCCGGTGGCTGACCGGCCCGCGCCGCCGGCCGGCCCTGGTCGGCGCGGTCGTCCTGCTGATCACGCCCGCGCTGGTGAGCGCGACCCTGGCGGTGACGGGGAAGCCGCCGCTCAGCATGGACATCACGGCGGCCCGGCACGGCTCGAAGCGCACGGTGTCGACGCTGACCGTGAAGGTCACCAACACCGGGAGCAGCGCGCTGACCCCGCACTACATGCTGACGGACGGCCAGGGCATGAGCCGGTACTGGTCACTCGCGCACGGCCCGGCCACGATCCCCGCGCACGGCACGGCGACCGTCGAGCTGCGGGCACCCAAGGGCGGCTTCCCGTTGCCCACGAAGAAGAGCGCGCACATCCGGCTGCGCGCCTTCACGGCGACCCCGCAGACCCTCTCCACCAAGGACGTGAGCCGGGCCGAGCTGGGCCTCAAGGGCTGAACGGGCGGCTCACGCCCCGGCCCGCGTGAAGCGCAGCCGCGCCGTCACCGTGGTGAGCCCGCGCATCATGCCCAGCTGGTTCCAGCCCATGCCGAACTGCTCGCGGTCCACGGTGAACTCGCCGTCCAGGGTGAGCGCCCCGGCGTCCGCCTCGGCCAGGCGAGCGGTGAAGGTCAGGGGCCTGCTGACGCCCCGCACGGTCAGCTGACCGGTGACCCGTACGCCGTCGCCGTCGAGGCGGTCGGCGCCACGGGCGGCGAACGTGATCTCCGGGTGGTTGCCGGCATCGAAGAAGTCGGCCGAGCGCAGGTGCGTGTCCCGCTTGGTGTGCCCGGTGTCCAGGGAGGCCGCCTGCAGGGTCACGGTGCCGGTGGCCGAGCCGTCGGCGTGCACCTCGCCCCCGCCGGCGACGGTGGCGAACGTGCCCTTCACGGTGACGAGTCCCCACAGGGTCTTGTGCCGCAGTCCCACGGTGGACGCGGCCGGGTCGAGCTGCCAGGTGCCGGTCTGCACGGCGACGGTCATGGTCGTACTCCGAAGTCGAATGGTTCAAATTTGGATGACTGACCTGCACGCTAGCGCGTCATCCAAAATTGAACAAGCTGCTGGTCCAAAATTGGACGACAGGTAGACTCGACCCATGTCCGCCTCCGACACGCACCCCGCCGACCAGCTCGAATGTCCCGCCTCAGCGGGCGGCCTGCTGCCCGCCGAGCTGCGCGCCTGGATGATCCTGCTGGCCGCCACGGGCGCCGTGGAGCAGCGGCTGCGGTCGGTCGTGAAGGAGACCCTCGACGTCTCCCACGACGAGTTCCTCATCCTGTGCCTGCTGGCGGAGCAGCCCCGCACGGGACTGCGCATGACCCAGGTCGCCGACCTCCTCGGGCGCCCCAAGACCCGGCTGACCTACCAGGTCGCCTGCCTGCAGCGGGCCGGTCTGGTCGCCCGCACGTCCGTGTGCGGCGACAGGCGCGGGGTGCAGGTAGCCCTCACCGCCAAGGCCCGCGACCTGCTGAGCGAGACCTCCGCCCTGCTCGCCGGGACCGTCCGGCAGGCCCTCGCCGACTCCATGGGACCCGAGCAGCAGGCGGCCATGTGCGCGCTCGTACCGGGCCTTCCGGACCGGGCCGGCGAGCCCTCCGACGGCTGAGCGGCGCAGGTCACAACCGCGGGGAGGGCAACGTCACAGCCCGCCTTTTACTGTCACTTGAGCGCACTGCCCTAGCATCCGAGCCATGACGGTCCTGCCTGACGACGGGCTCTCACTGGCCGCCGAGTTCCCTGACGCGACGCACGAGCAGTGGCAACGCCTGGTCGAAGGCGTGCTGCGCAAGTCGGGCAAGGAAGTCTCGGGCGCGGCAGCTGAGGACGCCCTGTCCACGACGCTGGAGGACGGGCTGCGCACCCGGCCTCTGTACACCGCGCGCGACGCCGCGCCCGACCCCGGCCTGCCCGGCTTCGCGCCCTACGTGCGCGGCAGCCGCCCCGAGGGCAGCACCGCGGGCGGCTGGGACGTACGGCAGCGGCACACCGCCCTCGCGGACGGCGCCGTCCTGGCCGACCTGGAGAACGGCGGCACCTCGCTGTGGCTCGTGCTGGGCGAGGGCGGCCTTCCGGTCGACGGGCTGGGCCGGGCGCTGGAGGGTGTGTACCTCGACCTGGCGCCGGTGGTCCTGGACGCCGGCCGGGACACCGAGCGGGCCGCCGAGGCGCTGCTGCGGCTGTACGCGGACAAGGGCGTGGCCGCCGAGGCCGTACGCGGCAACCTGGGCGGCGACCCGCTCGGCCACGAGGCCCGCACCGGCACCCCGCTGGACTTCGCGCCGTACGCCGCCCTGGCCGCCCGCTGCGCCGAGCGGTACCCCGGCCTGCGCGCCCTCACCGTGGACGCGCTGCCGTACCACGAGGCGGGCGGCTCGGCCGCACAGGAGCTGGGTGCCTCGCTCGCCACCGGCGTGGCGTACCTGCGGGAGCTCACCGAGGCGGGGCTGAGCGTCGAACAGGCCGCCGGACAGCTGGAGTTCCGCTACGCCGCCACCGCCGACCAGTTCCTCACCGTCGCCAAGCTGCGCGCCGCGCGCCGGCTGTGGGCCCGGGTCGCCGAGGTCTGCGGAGCGCAGGGCGCGCAGGTGCAGCACGTGGTGACCTCCCCGGTGATGATGACCCGGCGCGACCCGTGGGTGAACATGCTCCGCACGACGATCGCGACGCTCGCCGCCGGGGTCGGCGGCGCCGACTCCGTGACCGTCCTGCCCTTCGACCACGCCCTCGGCCTGCCCGACGCGTTCTCCCGCCGGATCGCCCGCAACACCTCCACGATCCTCATCGAGGAGTCCCACCTGGCCCGGGTCATCGACCCGGCGGGCGGCTCCTGGTACGTCGAGCAGCTCACCGACCAACTCGCCCGGGCCGCCTGGGAGTTCTTCCGGACGATCGAGCGCGACGGCGGCCAGGCGGCCGTGCTGCGCTCCGGCCGGCTGCGCACCGACCTCGCGACGACCTGGGCGGAGCGCTCCAAGAAGCTCGCCAAGCGGCGCGAACCCATCACCGGCGTCAGCGAGTTCCCGCTGCTCACCGAGAAGCCGGTGGAGCGCGAGCGTGCGCCCGAGCCGCCGTCCGGCGGACTGCCGCGGGTGCGCCGCGACGAGGCGTACGAGGAGCTGCGCGCCCGCTCCGACGCCCACCTCGCAGCGACCGGCGCCCGCCCCCGGATCTTCCTCGCCACGCTCGGCCCGGCCGCCGCGTACACCGCGCGCGCCACCTTCGCGGCGAACCTCTTCCAGGCCGGCGGCATCGAGCCGGTCACCGAGGGCACCTTCGAGGACAGCGGCGCCACCGAGGCCGTGCTGTGCTCCAGCGACGCCCTGTACGCCGAACAGGCCGAGCAGGCCGCCGCGTCGCTGCGCGCGGCGGGCGCCCGGCAGGTGTTCCTGGCGGGCCGGGGCGAGTACGCCGGCATCGACCGTTACGTCTTCGCGGGCTGCGACGCCATCGACGTCCTGTCCGCGACCCTCGACCGCATGGGAGTGTCCTGATGGGAATCCCCGACTTCTCCGGCCTCGAGCTGGGGACACCGGTCGCTGACGGCAGTGCCGACGAGTGGCGGGCGGCCGTCGCGCGGGCGACCGGTACCGACGAACCGCTGTGGGAGACCCCGGAGGGCATCGGGGTCAAGCCGCTGTACACCGGCCGTGACCTGGAGGGCCTGGACTTCCTCGGCACCTACCCGGGCATCGCGCCGTATCTGCGCGGCCCCTACCCGACGATGTACGTCAACCAGCCCTGGACGATCCGCCAGTACGCGGGCTTCTCCACCGCCGAGGAGTCCAACGCGTTCTACCGGCGCAACCTGGCGGCCGGTCAGAAGGGCCTGTCGGTCGCCTTCGACCTGCCCACCCACCGGGGCTACGACAGCGACCACCCGCGCGTGACCGGTGACGTCGGCATGGCGGGCGTGGCCATCGACTCCATCTACGACATGCGGCAGCTGTTCGACGGCATCCCGCTGGACAAGATGACCGTGTCGATGACGATGAACGGCGCCGTGCTGCCCGTGCTCGCGCTGTACATCGTGGCGGCGGAGGAACAGGGCGTACCGCCCGAGAAGCTGGCCGGAACCATTCAGAACGACATTCTGAAGGAGTTCATGGTCCGCAACACGTACATCTACCCGCCGAAGCCGTCGATGCGGATCATCTCCGACATCTTCGCGTACACCTCGCAGCGGATGCCCCGCTACAACTCCATCTCCATCTCCGGCTACCACATCCAGGAGGCCGGGGCGACGGCCGACCTGGAGCTGGCGTACACGCTCGCGGACGGCGTGGAGTACATCCGCGCGGGCCGGGAGGCGGGCCTGGACGTGGACGCGTTCGCGCCCCGGCTGTCGTTCTTCTGGGCGATCGGCATGAACTTCTTCATGGAGGTCGCGAAGCTCAGGGCGGCCCGGCTGCTGTGGGCCAAGCTGGTCTCCCAGTTCGAGCCGCAGAACACCAAGTCCCTGTCCCTGCGCACGCATTCGCAGACCTCGGGCTGGTCGCTGACCGCGCAGGACGTGTTCAACAACGTCACGCGTACGGCCGTGGAGGCGATGGCGGCGACCCAGGGCCACACCCAGTCGCTGCACACCAACGCGCTCGACGAGGCCCTGGCCCTGCCGACCGACTTCTCGGCGCGCATCGCCCGCAACACCCAGCTGCTCATCCAGCAGGAGTCGGGCACCACCCGCGTCATCGACCCGTGGGGCGGCAGCGCGTACGTGGAGAGGCTGACGTACGACCTCGCGCGCAAGGCCTGGGCACACATCCAGGAGGTCGAGCAGGCGGGCGGCATGGCGCAGGCCATCGACGCCGGCATCCCGAAGCTGCGCGTGGAGGAGGCCGCGGCCCGCACCCAGGCCCGTATCGACTCCGGCCGGCAGCCGGTGATCGGCGTCAACAAGTACCGCGTGGACAGCGACGAGCAGATCGAGGTCCTGAAGGTCGACAACTCCGCCGTACGCGCCCAGCAGATCGAGAAGCTGCGGCGGCTGCGCGCGGAGCGGGACGAGCAGGCCTGCCAGGACGCCCTGGACGCGCTCACCCGGGCCGCCGACGGCAAGGAGAACCTGCTGGAGCTGGCCGTGCACGCGGCCCGCGCCAAGGCGACCGTCGGTGAGATCTCGGACGCCCTGGAGAAGGTGTACGGCCGGCACGCGAGCCAGATCCGTACGATCTCCGGCGTGTACCGCAACGAGACAGGCCAGTCCCCGTCCGTGGACCGCACCCGTGCCCTGGTGGACGCCTTCGAGGAGGCCGAGGGGCGCCGCCCGCGCATCCTGGTCGCCAAGATGGGCCAGGACGGCCACGACCGCGGCCAGAAGGTGATCGCCACCGGCTTCGCCGACCTCGGCTTCGACGTCGACGTCGGCCCGCTGTTCCAGACGCCGGAGGAGGTCGCCCGGCAGGCGGTCGAGGCGGACGTGCACGTGGTCGGCGTGTCCTCGCTGGCCGCGGGCCACCTGACCCTCGTCCCGGCGCTGCGCGAGAAGCTCGCCGAGGAGGGCCGCGAGGACATCATGATCGTGGTGGGCGGGGTGATCCCTCCGCAGGACGTGCCGACGCTGCTGGAGATGGGCGCCGCGGACGTGTTCGGGCCCGGGACGGTGATTCCGGACGCGGCGTACGACCTGGTCAAGCGGCTGTCGGCCGACCTCGGCCACGAGCTGTAGCGGGGGCCCCGGGGTGGCACCGATCGATCTCGACACGTATGTGAAGGGCGTGCTCGACGGAAAGCGGGCGATCGTGGCCCGCGCGATCACGCTCGTCGAGTCCACCCGCCCCCAGCACCGGTCGCAGGCACAGGAGTTGCTGACGCAGCTCCTTCCGCACAGCGGCCGGGCACGGCGGATCGGCATCAGCGGGGTGCCGGGCGTGGGCAAGTCGACGTTCATCGACGCGTTCGGCACGCTGCTGACCTCGCTGGGCCACCGGGTCGCGGTCCTCGCCGTGGACCCCTCCTCCACCCGCACCGGCGGCTCCATCCTGGGCGACAAGACGAGGATGGAGCGCCTGGCCGTCGACCCGAACGCCTTCGTCCGGCCCTCCCCCAGCGCGGGCACGCTGGGCGGGGTCGCGAAGGCCACCCGGGAGTCGATGGTGGTCATGGAGGCGGCGGGCTACGACGTGATCCTGGTGGAGACCGTCGGCGTGGGCCAGTCGGAGACCACGGTCGCGGAGCTGGTCGACTCCTTCCTCCTGCTGACCCTGGCCCGCACCGGCGACCAGCTGCAGGGCATCAAGAAGGGCGTCCTGGAACTGGCCGACGTGATCGCCGTCAACAAGGCGGACGGACCGCACGAGCGCGACGCGAGGGCCGCCGCCCGTGAACTGGCGGGCGCGCTGCGCCTGATGCACGGCAAGGAGGCGTTCTGGACGCCGCCGGTGCTGCACTGCAGCGCGCGGGAGTCGACGGGCCTGGACACGGTGTGGGACCGCCTGGAACAGCACCGCACACTGCTGGACTCCACCGGCCGGCTCACCGCCAAGCGGCGCGATCAACAGGTCCGCTGGACCTGGGCAATGGTCCGCGACGAACTCCTCGGCCGACTGCACGCCGACCCTGCGGTACGCCAGGCCGCGCCGGACCTGGAGCGGCAGGTCAGAGAGGGCCGCTTGACGGCGACCCTGGCGGCGGACCGCATCCTGGAGGTCTTCGGGGGGCGCGCGGCTCCGCCGACGGGCGGCTGAGTCGTCGTACGGGAGGCATCCCGGGGGCGTGCCGCGCCCCCGGCCGGCGGGTGAGGCGCCGTACGGATATGTCCCGGGGACGTGCCGCTCTCCCGGCGGGCGGGTGAGGCGTCGTGCGGATGCGTTCGGGCGGCACGGCGTGGGGGCGGTGGGTCCGCATAGGCTGGTCGGGTGCGACGTGGAGGAGCCGGCCGTGGAGAAGAAGGCGGGGAAGAAGGCGGACGGGGCCGACGGAGCGGTGGACGCTCCGGCCGTGGGACCGGGCGGGCTCCAGGCCCTGCTCACCGCCCCTGCACTGCGGCGCCGCCGCCGTCGCGCGCTGCGCTTCCTCGCCCTGTGTGTGATCGTCCTGGTCCCGTGGACCGTCTATCTCGCGCTCTCCCTGCCCGACCGGTTCCAGGCCCGGTACTGGCCGGCGGCCTGGGTCGGCTTCGACGTGCTCCTGTTGCTGTCCCTCCTCGGCGCGGGGCTCGCGGTGTGGCTGCACCGGCAGATCCTCATACCCTGCGCCGTCGTCGCGGCCACGCTGCTGGTGTGCGACGCCTGGTTCGACGTCTCGCTCGCCTGGGGCACTCCTGACATCTGGGAGTCCGTCGCCTCGGCCGTCCTGATCGAACTGCCCCTCGCCGGTCTCCTGCTCGTCCGCGCCCACCGCCTGCTGCGCGCCACGGTCCGCCTGGCCTGGCAACGCCTGGGCCTGCCGGGCGAGCCGCCCCCGGTGCACCGTCTGCCCCTCTTCGGCACCCCCGCCTCCGGCGGCACCGAGGAGAACGCCCCTGGTCCGCCCGGCTGAGACCCTGTCGCGCCGTTGCCTTCCACCGGCCCTCGGTATCGTCGGGCGCGGCCGGTGGGCGTGCGCGAGCCCGCCCGGCGGCACCCGACGCACCACCCGCGGTGCACCGGACGGCGAACGGCGAGGAGGCACGCGTATGACGACGGCGGTCGTGGTCGGCAGCGGGCCCAACGGGCTCGCCGCCGCCCTCACCCTCGCCGCGGCGGGCGTGCGGGTCCGTGTCATCGAGGCCGCGGACGTCCTCGGCGGCGGCACCCGGTCCGGCGAGCTGACCCTGCCCGGCCTGATCCACGACGAGTGCTCCGGCATGCACGCCATGGTGCCCGGCTCGGCCTTCGCCCAGCGGTTCGACCTGGCCGGGGCCGGTCTGACCTGGCGCTGGGCCCCGGTCGAGTTCGCGCACCCGCTCGACGGCGGGCGCGGCGCGGTCGCGGTCCGGTCGGTGGCGGGGACCGCCGCCGGGCTCGGGGCGGGCGGCCGCGGATGGCTGCGCACGTTCGGGCCACTCACCGAGCGCTTCGGGACGATCAGCCAGGAGTTCCTGCAGCCGGTGCTGCACGTTCCGCGGCACCCGCTCCACCTGGCCCTCTTCGGCGCCTACGCCGGCCTGCCGGCCACGGTGCTGGCGCGCCGCTTCCGTACCCCGGAGGCGCGGGCGCTCTTCACCGGCGTCGCCGTGCACGCCTTCCGGCCCCTGGACACGTTCGCCTCCTCGGCGATCGGGGTGGCGCTGACCACGGCCGCGCACGCCGTCGGCTGGCCGGTCGCCGAGAGCGGTTCGGCGGCGATCCGGGACGCGGTCCTGGTCCGCGCGGCCGAGTACGGCGTGCAGTTCGAGACCGGCCGCCGGGTGACCTCGCTCGACGAGCTGGGCGGCCCGGACCTGGTCATGCTGGACACCTCGCCGGCGGCGGCCGCGCGGATCGCGGGCGACCGGATGCCCCGTCACATACGCCGCGCGTATCTGAACTACCGCCACGGGCCGGGCGTGTTCAAGGTGGACTTCGCCGTCGAGGGCGGTGTGCCGTGGGCGCACGAGGGTGCGCGCTCGGCCGGCACGGTGCACCTCGGCGGCGGCGTGGCGGAGATGGCGGCGGCCGAGAGGGACGTGACCGCCGGCCGGATGCCCGAGCGGCCGTTCGTGCTCGTCGGCCAGCAGTACCTCGCCGACCGGTCCCGCTCGGCAGGCGACGTGCACCCGCTCTACGCCTACGCCCATGTGCCGGCCGGCTTCAGCGGCGACGCCACCGAGGCGATCACCGCGCGGATCGAGCAGTTCGCCCCCGGCTTCCGTGAGCGGATCCGGGCGATGTACGTGCGCTCCACGACGGAGCTGAGCCGGCACAACGAGAACTACGTCGCCGGTGACGTCGTGACGGGCGCCAACGACCCCTGGCAGCTTCTCTTCCGGCCGCGCGCCGCGCTCGACCCGTACGCCACCGGCGTGCCCGGGGTCCACCTCTGCTCCGCCGCGACCCCGCCCGGCGCCGGCGCCCACGGAATGTGCGGCTACAACGCCGCACGGCGCGCCCTCGCCCGGCTCCGGGGCCCGGCTCGGCGACCGGAAGCAGACCCCACCCGCCTCGCCTGACGACCCCTTGTTTCCCTCAAGTTTCCCTCCGCCCCCTGGACACTTGTCTACCCGTCAGTAAGGTTGCCCCGGCGGACGCGTCCGGCCCTCGGGCGTGACACTCGACTGCCGCCGTGGACAGGGGGATTCATGAGCGGGATGAGCCGTCGCCGGTTCGTGTCGGGAGCATCCGCGGCAGCCGCGGGAGCAGCCTTGTGGCCGCTGCTGACACCGAGCACCGCACACGCCCGGGACCGGGCCCTGGCCGCCACGGCCGCGCGTGCGGTACGGATCGGCGGCACCACGCTGGAACAGGTGGCCACGCCGTCCGGCGACGGGGCGTACAAGCGGCTGACGGCGGGGCCCGGCTGGCCGCTCGTGGTGCGTGCCGAGCTGGCCGGTGCCGGGTCCGGGCGGGACGACCGGCGGACCGGGCTCGCCTCCTTCGTGCAGTTCACCGACCTGCATCTGACGGACACCGAGTCGCCGGTGCGGTTCGAGTACCTGGCGCGTCTCAACGACAGCGCGCACCGGCCGCAGGAGACGCTGACCGTGCGCGGTGCCTCATCCCTCGTCGAACGGGTCAACGCGGTGCGCCAAGGGCCGTACACCGGGCTGCCGTTCAGTCTGGTCATGGCCACCGGCGACAACACCGACAACCACGAGCGGATCGAGCTCGACTGGTACCTGACGGTCATGAGCGGCGGCCGGATCACGCCGAACAGCGGCGACCTCGCCCGCTACGAAGGCGTGCAGAACTCCGGCAGCGCCCAGTACTGGAACCCCGAGTCGTCCCTCCAGGACACCTACAAGGCCAAGGGCCTGCCGCAGATCCCGGGCTTCCTGAGCGGCGCCGTGCGCCCCTTCGACGCGCCCGGCCTGAGCGTCCCGTGGTACACGACGGTCGGCAACCACGACGACAGCATCGAGGGCAGCCTGCCCGACCTCGGTCTGCTGAACGACCTCTACACCGGCTCCCGCAAGCTGGAGGGCTGCGACGACGCCACCGCGGCCCGGCTGGCGGACGCCGTGCAGCACGACCCGGCGGAGGCCGTGCTGCTGCTGGGCAAGCTGCTGACCAGTGGCGGCTCGATCCGCACGGTGACCCCCGACGAGCGGCGCCACCCGTTCACGCCGGCCGAGTTCGCCCAGGCGCACCTGAACCCCGCGTACACCGGAAGCGGCCCCGTCGGCCACGGCTTCACCGGCGACTCCGTCAGCAGCGGACACCTCTACTACACCTTCGACCTCGCCGACGGCGTCCTCGGTATCAGCCTCGACACCACCAACCGGGCGGGATTCGCGGACGGTTCGCTCGGCACCGCGCAGCTGAACTGGCTGGAGTCGGTCCTCGAGGCGCACAGCGGGCACTGGTACGACAGCGACGGCCACGTGGTGCGCGGCGGATCCGGCAGCCGGCTCGTCGTCGTCTTCAGCCACCACACCAGCGGCACCATGGGCAACCTGCTGCCCGACCCGTACCACCCCTTCGAAGCCCGCCACAGCGGCGCCGAACTGGTCACCCTCCTCCAGCGCTTCCCGAACGTGGTGGCCTGGGTCAACGGGCACACCCACACCAACCAGATCATCCCGCACGGCCACACCGTGCCCGAGCGCGCCTTCTGGGAGATCAACACCGCCTCCCACGTCGACTACCCGCACCACGCCCGGATCATCGAGGTGGCCGACAACCAGGACGGCACGCTGTCGCTGTTCACCACGCTCATCGAGTCGGCCGCCCCCTACCGGACCGACTTCACCGACACCTCCGATCCCGGCCTTGCCGCCCTGTACCGGGAACTCGCCTACAACGACCCCTACGCCACCCCCGCCACCCGCATCGGCACCGCCGCGGACCACAACACCGAGCTGCTCCTGACCAAGCCCGCGACGTAGCCGCAGACGTCCGGCGTAGGCCGGCACCCAGGGGCGGACACCGGTGGCGACCGCTGCCGGCCGGATGACCGCTGACGCTGCGAGCGCCCATGCCCGGTTCGGCCAGGGGTGATTGCAGGAGAAGCCGTGCCGGATTCCCGTCGCCCGGTGTCGAGGTGGTGCCGCGCGCCCGGTTCCTCGGCGAGCTTCCGCTCGTCCTCGCCCGGCCGACCGCCACCGTCTCGAACGCCGAAGGGCCGCGGCGCGCCGCGCTGCTCGTCACCGCGGCCCTGCACCTGCCGCTCGCCGCCATGGTGCTGTCCCCGCTCACCATGGTCAGCGGCGTGGCCACCGGCACCCCGCCGTCCGCCTCGCCGCCCTGGCGCACCACGCCGAGATCGCGGGGACCGCGTCGTCACTCCTCGGCATGGCACGCTTCGCGTTCGGCGGGCCCGCCGTCCCGCTGGAGCTGGTCACGGTGGTCTCCGCCGTACTCGCGGCGATCGTCCACGCCTGTGCGATTTACCCCCACACCCGCCTCCCGGGCCAGACCGTCGCCTTCGGCACACCGCTCGACCGTGCGGGAGCGAACTCCTGAGCAGCGACGGCATCGACCCCATGGGGCGAGCTCACGATCATCGGGCCGGCGGCGGGCTTCAGAGCGACACCGACCACGACGTCGTGCACTGGCTGACCCCCGTCACCCCCGAGGAGTACGCCGCCGCTCCGACCGTCGACTGACCCAGAGCCCCGGGCACTCCAGCGCCGCAGCCGTGCCCACCGACCGGCGGCCGACGGCCGGTCGGGGGCGGCGTGCGCGGATCAGGCGGTGATCTGGCCTTCCTCCCGCGCCTGCTGAGGGGGGCGCTGCGGCTGCGGCGCGGCCTTGGGCGTCCGGAGACGGAGGAGGACCGCGACGGTGGCGAGCGCGGTGGCGACCCCTGCCACCAGCAGGCTGGTGTGCAGCCCGTCGACGAAGCCGGAGCCGAAGTACCGCTGTGCGGCACGGAGGTTCAGGCCGAGGTGGGAGGGGGCTGCTCCGTGCTGGGTCACGATGAGGTGGGCCGCACTGCCGCGCTCGCCCGGGTCGAGGGCGCTGCCGGAGCGGGCGAGGTCCCGGGCGACCGAGATCTCGGCGCGTGCGTTGAGCAGGGAGCCGAGGACGGCGATGCCGAGGGCCGTGCCGACCTGGCGGGTGGCGTTGACCGTGGAGGCGGCCGCGCCCGACCGCTCCCGGGGAACGGCGGCCATGGCGGCGGCGTTGGTGGGTGCGATGCCGAGGCCCATGCCCAGGCCGAGCACCGCGAAGAGCACGCCCACCTGCCCGTACCCGGTGCTGGGGGTGAGGGTGAGCAGGCCCAGCAGGCCGACGCTGACCAGTCCGTAGCCGGCGACCATGACGCCTCGGGGGCCGAAGCGGGCGGTCAGCTTGCCGGCCTGGGTCGAGCCGATGGCGATCGCCGCCGAGTACGGGAGGAACTTCACGCCGGTCATCGCCGCGCTGGTGCCCTGGACCTGCTGCAGGTAGAGCGAGAGCAGGTAGAAAGTGCCGTAGGCGCCGAAGCCGAGCATGAACGACGCGATGTTGGTGATGACGAACCGCTGGTTGCCGAAGAGCGACACCGGCAGCATGGCGCGCGGGACGCGGCGCTCGACGGCGACGAAGGCGACGAAGGCGGCGGCCGCCACGGCGAAGAGCACCAGGTTCTGGGTCGCGGTCCAGCCGTCGCGTCCGGCCTCGTTCACCGCGTAGGTGAGCGCGGCGAGCCAGACAATGCCGAGGACCTGGCCGACGGGGTCGGTGGCCGCGTGCTCCGGGTCGGCGGACTCGGTGATGCCCTTGAGGGCCGCCGTGAGGGCGATGATGCCGAGGGGCACGTTGATCAGGAAGATGGCGGGCCAGCCGACGGAGTCCGTGAGCGCTCCGCCGAGCAGGGGCCCGAGCACCACGGCCAGGGCGCTGCACGCGCCCCACAGGCCGATCATCCGCGCCCGCTTGGCCTGGTCCGGGAATCCCTGTGCCAGCAGCGACAGTGCTCCGGGGGTGACCGTGGAGGCTCCGGTGCCCTGCAGCAGCCGCCCGATCACCAAGGTGGCGGTGTTGGGCGCCACCGCGCACAGCACCGAGCTGAGGGTGAACAGGGCGAGCCCGGTCAGGAAGACCTTCTTGCGTCCGAAGCGGTCGCCCAGCGCGCCGCCGGTGAGCATGAAGGCGGACAGGCACAGGGTGTAGCCGTCCACCACCCACTGGATGTCCGTGATCCGGGCGTGCAGGTGGGTCTGCATGTCCGGGAGCGCCACGTTGACGACGCTCATGTCGAGCAGGGCCATGAAGGTTCCGAGGAAGACGGCCGTGATCAGCCCGACCGGTCGGCGCGGTGTGGACACACGTACTCCTGCTTCGACGAGGATGAGGGTGACTGTGCGAAGGCCGCCCGGACCCACGGGGGAATTGAGCCCGAGCGGCGGTTCCACCGTTCCACCTCAAGTCGGCTTGAAGTCAACCAGGGCTTTGTGCCGGCGTGGGCTGCTTGACCGGTTCGCCGTGTTTCCAGACGTGGGTGATCCGCTGCGGGTCGGCGAGAACGGTGATGTCCTGAACGGGGCAGGCGGACAGCGCCAGGACATCGGCCTGATGGCCGGCGGCGAGTCGGCCGGCCTTGGGGGCCTGGGGGCCGAGGGTCAGGGGCCCGTTCGCGGTGCAGGCCTCGATCGCCTCGAGTGGCGTGAGCCCCGCGGCTACGAGGTGGGACGCCTCTGCGCCGTTGCGGCCCCAGGAGAGAGCGGTGCCGGGCCTGCTGGTTCCGAGGTCCGTTCCCGCGGCGATGCGTACGCCTGCCTCGTGGGCGGTGGCGATGGCCTTCAGGTGGCGGTCGGCCATGGCCACGGCCTTGGCGTAGGACTGCTCGCCCAGCATGTGCCGGGCTGCCAGGATGCCCTCGAAAATGGTTCTCGTCGGGACGAGGACGGCGTCGTGCTCCTTCATCATGGCCGCCGCCTCCTCGTCCAGACAGCTGCCGTGTTCGATGGTCCGGCATCCTGCGGTCAGGGCCGCCATGATGCCGCCTTTGCCGTGGCAGTGGGCGGCCACGATCCGGTCGGCGCGTTCGGCTTCCTCCACGACGGCCCGGAGTTCGGCGGGCGAGAACTGACGGTGCTCCGGGTGGTCCAGGTCGCTGATCACACCGCCCGAAGCGCAGACTTTGATCACACGGGCGCCGCGCCGCAGCTGCAGCCGGACGGCTCGGAGGCATTCGTCCACCCCGTCGGCGGTCTGGAGGACCCCTCCGTGCTCGGAGCAGTCACGCACCCACGGGTGGGGAACCCGGTGGGCGTCGCCGTGCCCGCCGGTGGGGCTGATCGCGGCGCCGGCCGCGTGGACGTCCGGACCTGTGACGCTGCCTTCGGCGACCGCCTGTGCCAGTTCGGCCCCGTAGCCGCCCAGTTCGCGCACACTCGTGATGCCGGCGTCGAGCGCGGCGGTGAGATCCCCGACCGCCCTGGCCGCGGCCACGGCCGGCGGGGTGAGCAGCACGGCGTCGAGACCGAGTCCGGCTCGGCTGCCGACGAGGTGGGTGTGGCAGTCCCACATCCCCGGCATCAGCACGGGAACATGGAGGACGTCCTCGCCGGAACCGGGGGGCGGTGCGCTCGCCCGGGGACCGGCGTAGGTGATGGTGCCGTCGGACATGACGAGCACGGCGTCGGTGACCGGTTCGCCCCGGCCGGGGATGAGCCGTTCTGCACGGAGGTACGTCATGCCTGTTCGGCCACCGCCTCGATGACCGCCTCGGCGTCGAGGTCGGTCACGGGCGTGCGGACCTCCTCGACGCGGAATCCCGCGGCGCCGAGCAGCGTGCGGTGCTCGCTCTCGGTCCGGTCCCGGCCGCGGACGAGAACGAGCATCAGCAGATCGTCGATCTTCGCCGGGTGGAAGACGGGCTCGTCGGGGATGACCTTCTCGAACACCAGAAGCCTGTCCCCCGCGCCGCAGGTCCGACGGATGCGCCTGAGCAGGGCCAGAGCGCGCTCGTCGTCCCAGTTCCGCAGAATCCGTGCGAGCACGTATACGTCCGCGGTGGGGACGGCTTCGAAGAAGTCGCCCTCGACGACCTCGCTGCGGTCCGCGACGCCCGCCTCGGCCAGTACGTGCCTGGCGTGCCGCGCCGCTTCGGGCAGCTCCAGCAGGGTTCCCGTCAGGCGGGGATGGTCCGTCAGGATGCGGGCCAGCAGGGCTCCGTTCCCTCCTCCTATGTCGGCGACGGTGCGCGCGTCGGCGAGCCCGCAGGACGCCAGCATCGCCGGGACCCTGCGGGATGCGGCGAGACTTGAGGTCATCGAACGGTTCCGATCGGGGTTCGCGCCGAGGTAGTCGTAGAACGGCTTGCCGTAGATCTTCTCGAAGGCCGGCTCACCGGTGCGGACGGCGTGGGTGAGCTCACCGAACAGTCCCAGCACCTCGTCGCGGACCACGGAGACGACGGGCACCAGGGACCCCTGCGTGTCCGAGCGCAGCAGGGACCCGGCCGGTGTGAGAGCGAAGCACCGCCCCGGGAACTCGATGACGATGTCCACCGTGGTGAGGGCGCGCAGCACGCGGTAGAGGGCCTCGGTGTCGGCTCCGGCTTCGGCGGCGATCTCGGTCACCGGCCGGGTGTTCTCTCCGAGGATGTCCGGAACGCTCAGTTCCGTGATCGTGCAGCAGGCGTGGGCGAGCCAGGCCCCTTTCAGGAGTCCCATGACGAGGATGCGTTCGGAGGCACCGGGGGCGGCGGCGCGGGCGGGCGGGGTCATCGGTGCTTCCCTCCAGGGCATGCGGTGGCGATCGAACGGGACGGGGCTTCGGAGCGGGACGGGCGGAGTTCCTCCCGAACGGCTTGGAGGAGGTGCGTCCGGGCGGTCTGGACGAAGAAGTGATCACCGTCGAGCATCCGCACCCGGCAGCGGTCACGGGTGTGGCGCCGCCAGGCGCCGAGCTCCTCCACCGAGACGTCCGGGTCGTGGGTGCCGCCGAGGGCGGTGATGGGGCAGTCCAACGGGTCACCGGCGGGGTGCCCGTAGTTCTCGGACAGGGCGAAGTCGGCACGGAGCACGGGCATGAGAAGCCGCATCAGGTCCGGGCTGTCGAACACCTCTGCCGGGGTGCCGCCGAGGCCTCGCAGATGGGCGGCGAAGGCCTCGTCCGGCAGATGGGTGATCCGGCGCTCCCGCAGGGGCAGATGAGGTGCTCGGTGGGCGGAGACGAACAGCCGGACCGGCTGGACGCCGTGGCGGTCCCGCAGCCGGCGGGCGAGTTCGTAGGCGATCGCCGCGCCGAGGCTGTGGCCGAACAGGGCGAAGGGCTCGTCCGCGGTCCGGGCGATGCGCGGGAGCAGGTCGTCGAGGAGCGGCCCCATGCGGTCGCAGGGAAGTTCGCGGATCCGCTCGCCCCTGCCGGGGAGCTCGAGCGGAGCTACCTCGGCGACGTCGGCGAGCTGCCGTGACCAAGGCAGGTAGGACCGGGCGGAGCCGCCGGCGTACGGCAGACAGAAGAGGCGGACGGGCCGGTCGGAACCGGTCATGAGCCCTCACCGGTCAGTGTCGCGGCGATGGTGCGCAGCAGCATGTTGCTCGTCCCCTCGTAGATCTTGCCGGCCTTGGCGTCCCGGTAGATCCGCTCGACCGGATAGTCGCGGGTGTAACCGTTCCCGCCGAGGATCTCGACGGCCGATGACGCGGTGCGCTCGGCGGCCTCGGCCGCGAGGTACTTGGCCATGGCGGCTTGCCTGGCCTGTTCGAGACGGTCCGCGCCGTCTTCGAAGATCCGCGTGGCGTTGTAGAGCACAACGCGGGCCGCCTCGATGTCGACGCGCATCCGGGCCAGGGTGAACTGCACGCCCTGATAGCCGGCGATCCGCTGCCCGAACTGCTCGCGGGACCTCGCGTACTCCGTGGCCTGTTCGAGGGCGCCCTGGGCCAGTCCCACCAGTTGCGCGGCGATGCCCAGGCGTCCGACGTCGAGGGCTTCCGCGGCGAGTGTCCGGCCGCCTCCCACACCTCCCAAGCACTGTCCCACGCGTACGCGTACGTCCTGGAGGACGAGGTCGGCGGTGGAGGCGGCACGCACACCGAGCTGTTCGGTGCGGTGTACGACGGACAGCCCCGGGGTGTCCCGGTCGACGAGGAAGGCGGAGATGCCCCTGCCCTCGGGATCGGTGGCGAAGACCAGGAACACGTCGGCCTGGGCGGCGTTGCTGGTCCACCTCTTGCGTCCGTTGAGGACGAACGCTCCGGGTTCGCTGTGGGCGGTGGTCCGCAGGGCGAAGGCGTCGCTGCCCGCCTGTTCCTCGGAGATGGCGAAGGCACCGAGTTTCGCGGAGGCCAGCAGCGGAAGGTAACGCCTGCGCTGGTCGCCGCCCGCGGTCCTGAGGATCGTCGCGACGACGAGGGCGTTGTGCACGTCGACCGCGACCGCCACCCCGGCGTCCACGCGGGCGGTCTCCTCGATGGCGAGGACCACCTGGAACAGGCCTCCGCCCAGGCCGCCGTACTCGAGCGGTATCGCGACGGACGTCAGCCCGGAGGCGAACAGCTGCTGCCGCAGCCCTGGATCGAGGGTGCCGGTGCGGTCCATCTCGGCGGACAGCGGCCGGATCTCCTTCTCCGCGAACGCGCGCACGTGGTCGCGCCAGCGTCGGTCGGCGGCACCGAGACGGGTGAGCGGGGGCGGCGGCGGACCGGGTACGAGGGGATCAGGCTGCATCGCGGCTCTCCGGGCTTCCGTCGTCGAACGTGAGCAGGGTCTGCCAGGTGCGCTCCGTGGCCTCCGGCGGCAGTGCCCGCATGGTGGAGTTGCGCAGGGCTATCAGCAGCGGGAGTTCCCAGCCCTGGTACCGGCTGAGCTGGAAGGTGCGCTGCCGGATCCAGCCGACGCGCTCCCGGCGCCGGCGTGCGTAGTCCTCGATCCCCTGCTCGGGGGTAGCGGCGGCGGCGAGGGCGTCGGCGAACACCACGGCGTCCTCGATGGCCTGGCAGGCACCCTGACCGTAGACGGTCGGCATGGCGTGACTCGCGTCCCCGAGCAGCGCGACGCGGCCGGTGCCCCAGACGGCTTCCGGGCGTCCGAACAGATCCGTCCGCAGCATCCGCTCGGCCGGAGTGGTCCGGATGACGGCGGTGACCGGCTCGGGGAATCCGGCGGTCATGGCCAGCAGCGCCCTTTTGATCTCGTGCGGATCCCTGCTCTCTCCGTGACCGGGTGGGCCGTTGCGGCTCACGGACCAGCAGACGGCGTCGGGACCGACCGGCCAGGCCACCGAGCGGGCCCCGTCCTTGCCGTACACCATGTAGGAGGTGTGCTCGGGGAAACCCGCATGGCTGTCGCTGATGCCGCGCCAGATCATGTGTCCCTCGGGCTCCGGAGGGCCGTCGTCGTACAGCACCGCGCGGGTGCGCGACCTCAGGCCGTCGGCGGCCACGAGGAGGGCGCCGGCGAGCTCTTCTCCGTCGTCCAGCCGCACCCGCACGCCCTCGGTGTGCTGCTGGATGCCCACCAGTCGGGACCGGTAGCGCACCTCCGCGTCGGCGCAGCCCTCGAGCAGCACGCGGAGCAGGTCCTGCCGGCGGATGCCGACGCCCTGGCGGCCGATGGCGGCGCCGATCCGGCCGACGGGCACCTCGTGGATCGGCTCGCCGTCGGCGGTATGGAGACGCTGTCGGTCGAGGGGCATCCCCGCGCGGACCGCCGCGTCGGCCAGTCCGATCCGGTCGAGGGCCGACAGCGCGTTGGTCCAGATCGTCAGTCCGGAACCGGCCAGTCCGCGGGCCTCGTCGGCGCGCTCGATCACGATCACGCGGTAGCCGTGCTGCCGCAGGGCTCGCGCGGCGGTGAGGCCGCCGATACCCGCTCCGGCGACGATGACGGGACCTGTCAGCTCAGCCACGCCGGCCTCCCTGCTGCGCGCTGGGGCCGGCGTCGACCGCTCGGGCCAGGGCCTCGATGGTCGGTGCCTCCAGTACCGACCGGATCGGGAGCTCGGCCCCGGCCTCGTGGCGAAGCTGCGCCGTCAGCCTCATGGCGGCCAGGGAGTGCAGGCCGAGGTCGGCCAACCGGTCGTAGACGCCGATCCGCTCCGTCTCCAGGATGTCGGTCAGCAGTCCGGTGAGGTGGCGTTCGGTCGGTGTGCGCGGCTCGACGAACTCCGCAGCGCCGGTCCGCTCCAGCCGGGGCAGTGCGGCGAGGTCCACCTTGCCGCTGAGGTTCGTGGGGATGCGGTCGACCCAGCCGACGGCGCTCGGCACCATGTGAGCGGGCAGTCGCTCCGCGGCGTACTCGCGGACGGCGGTCTCGGGTACGGAGCCGGACACGGGCACCAGGTAGGCCTCGAGGTGCTGGTCGCGCCGCACTACCAGGGCGGTACGCACAGCCGGGTGGTCGCGCAGGACGGCCTCGACCTCGCCCGGTTCGATCCGGAAGCCGCGTACCTTCACCTGGGAGTCGGCGCGCCCGAGGAACTCGATCGCGCCGTCGGAGCGGTGCCGGGCGAGATCCCCGGTCCGGTAGCCGGGGCCGCCCAGCGGGGCCGGCTCGACGGCGAAGCGCTCGGCGGTGAGTTCGGGCCGGAAGAGGTAGCCCTGTGCCACCGCCGGTCCTACCAGGCGCAGTTCGCCGCGCGCGCCCACGGGGACCGGTCGCCCGCGGGAGTCGCACACCAGGACGTGCTGGTTGGGCAGCGAGTGGCCGATCGGTACGGGCGTGCCCGCCGCGAGGGTTTCCTCGGTCACCCGGTGGCTCGTGGAGACCACGGTGGCCTCGGTGACTCCGTACAGGTTGTGAAGGGCCGGACGGTCGAGCCCGAAGCGTGCGGCCCACGGCCGGAGCACAGCGGGCTGCAGCCGGTCGCCACCGAGGAATACGTGCCGCAGTGCTCCGGTGTCCGTCTCCCCGTCGTCGAGGGCCGCCTCGGCGAAGTGTTCGAAGACGGCCGGGGTCAGGCTCAGTACGGTGACCGCTTCGCGGCGGACCAGCCGGAGGAGGTCCTGAGGGGAGCGGGCCGTCCAGTGCGGGACGATGACGAGGCGAGCGCCGTTGGCGAGCGCGCCCCAGATCTCCCAGACCGAGTAGTCGAAGGTGTGGGAGTGCGTGAAGGTCCAGGTGTCGTCCGCGCCGAGGCCGAACTCCGCGCGTCCGGCCGCCAGGAGGCTCTGTACGTTGGCGTGGGTGACGACCACTCCCTTGGGGCGGCCCGTGGAACCCGAGGTGTACAGCACGTAGGCGGCGGCGTCCGGGTCGGTCGCGCAGGTGAGGCCGGCCGCGCCGGTGCCGGGCGGTTGTCCGGTGTCGAGGACCAGGGTCGTCCCGGGGAACGGAGGCAGGCGGTCGGCCAGGGCCTCGGACGTGGCGACGATGTGCACGTCGGCGTCGCCGAGGATCTCGCGGAGGCGCTCGGCCGGATACTCCGGGTCCAGGGGGACGTAGGCCGCGCCGGTCTTGAAGGTGGCCACCATCGCGGCGACCAGTTCGGGGGAGCGCTCCAGGCAGAGGCCGATCCGACGGCCCGGGCCCGCTCCCGCTGCCCTGAGCCGTTGCGCGATGCTGTCGGCCAGCTGATCCAGCCGGTGGTAGGTCAGCTCGCTGTCACCGCATCGAAGGGCGACCGCGTCCGGGCGGCTGCGTACCTGCCGGGCGAAGGACTCGGCGAGTGTCTCGTCGGGGCCGGTGAGCAACTCCCCGTGCGGCTGCGCGAGGTGGCTGTCGTCCAGACGCACCTCCCCCAGGGTGAGCTCCGGACGCCGTACCACCTGCCGGAGGACGGACACGAGCTGATCGGCTATCCGCCGCGCCGGTTCGGGGGCGAAGCGGCGCAGGTCGTGGACGATCCGCAGGGGCATCCGGTCCCCCGGCATGATGACCATGGTGATCGGGAAGTGCGGGCGGCCGTCGTAGAAGATGTCACGCACCGAGAGGCCGACGTCGTCCAGCGCCAGGTCCGGCATCGGAACGTTCTCGAACGAGACGCTGGTCTCCAGCAGGGGCGTGTCGGGCGACCGGCCGGCCAGCCGCTGGATCTCCACGAGAGGCAGCCGGCTGTGCTCCCGGACGGCGGCCATGTGGGTCTGGAAGTCCGAGAGCCACGGCAGCAGGGCACGGTGGGGATCGAGCCGTTCGCGGACCGGGAGGGTGACGATCATCGGGCCGAGGATCGACTGCCCGGCCGCCAGGTCCGCGGGACGGTGCGCGATGGTCGCACCACAGGCCACGTCCTCCGTGCCGTGGTACCGGCTCAGGACGAGCAGCCAGGCACCCTGGACCAGGGTGTTGAGGGTGAGCTGGCGTTCCCGGGCGAGGGTGCGCAGGCCGGGTGCGAGGTCGTCCAGTTCCAGTTCCAGGAAGGCGTGCGTGGCGGTGTTCTCCGGCACGGGCTCGCCGTCGAGGTGGAGGGGCTCGGGCGGAACGTGACCGCCCAGTTCCCCTTGCCAGAACTCGGCGTCCTTGGCGGGGTCCTGAGCCTGCCACCAGGCGAGGTAGTTGCGGTAGGGCGGGGCCGGCGGGAGGGCCGGCTGCTCGCCCCGACGGAGGGCGCGGTAGCAGTGGGCGAACTCCTGCATGGCGAGCCCGAAGGACCACCCGTCCATGAGCAGGTGGGAGAACCGCCAGGCGAACGTCCAGCCGGTCTCCGAGCGGCGGATCACGGCGTTGCGCATCAGCGGGGCTCGCTCCAGCGGGAATCCCTCGATGCGTTCGCGGGCCAGCCAGGTGCCCAGCCGCCGGTCCTGCTCCTCGGTGGCGAGGTTGCGCCAGTCCAGCACCTCCAGCGGCAGCCGTGCCGATCGGTGGACGACCTGAAGTGCTCGGTCGCCCTGCCAGTGGAAGGTGGTACGCAGGACCGGATGGCGGTCGACGACCGTCTGCCACGCGCGCTCGAAGGCGAGAGGATCCAGCTCTCCTTCGAGGGTGATGAGCAGCTGTTCGATGTAGATGCCCGTGCCGCCGCGATAGAGCTGCTCGAACATCAGGCCCTGCTGGATGGGCGACAGGGGGTAGATGTCTTCGATGTCCCTGGCGCCCGTGTCATTCGTGGTCACGTCTTCTCCCGACAAGCGCTACTGGTCGCCCAGGCCGGCGATGAACTGTCGTAGGTCCTCGTCGTCCATGTCGACGAGGGGGAAGTCGGAGGCGTCGACGGAGCTGTCCGACGTCGCCTCGAAGTGCGCGGTCAGCTCTGCGAGCCGCCGCGGTAGCTCCGCCGCCACCGCGCGTACGACGGCTTCGGCCTCGGGCGCGTACCACCAGCGCAGCCGCAGCGTCCCGTCGACCATGGCCGGGGTGATCTCGGCGAGGGTGTCCACGGACCGGCTCCGGTGGCCGTCGGGCCAGGGAGCACCGGAAACGGGGTCGTCGCCCGTCCAGTGGAGCCCTTCCCGCACCAGGACACGCGGCCCGGAAGGCAGTTCCCCGGCCGGGGCCCGGTAGCCGCTCTTCACCGCCGACGCCGTGTCGCGGCAGTCGCCCGCTCCGGTGCCGGCGGGGAGGGAGACCAGCTCGGTGAACCGGCCGACGGCGGAGGCGAGCAGGTGGCCGGTGGCATCGGACGGCCGCCGGGTGCGCTCCGCCACGATGGTCGCCGGTGCCTCCGTGTCACCGGCCCGGTCCCAGGCGCGGGCGAGTGCCGCGAGGAGCACTTCGCGCGCGTCGAGGCGGTGTGCGCGGTGTGCGTGCTGTGTGGCCCGGTCGACGTTCTCCGCGGTGAGTTCGCTGAGCAGCTCACCGTCCAGGGTGTGCATCGGCCTCGGGGTGTCGTCGAGCTGCCCGTCCACGGTTCGGCTCCGGGCTGCTGCCTCGTCGGCCCAGTCCAGGAAGTCGCCGGCCGGCCGGTCCCACTCCACCGCTCCGGTGGCGGTGAGCTGGGAGCAGGCCCGGTGGAAGTCGCGGACCAGCCGCGGCCAGGAGCCGTCGTCGATCACCGCGCCGGCACCCACCCAGGCCAGCAGGCTGGATGCGTCGTCGGTCTTGATCAGGGCGAGCTTGACAACGGGGCCGTCGGCCAGGTCCAGTTCGCCGGCCATGTCGGTCAGCATGGACCGGATGGTGTTCTGGCGGACGGCCTCCGGGAGGGAGCGCAGGTCGATGTCCGGCACATAGCAGTCCGGGCCGTCACCGGGCCACTGGACCGGCCCCTCCGGTCCGTGGCCGATGCGCAGGCGAAGTGCCGGGTGCCGGCGCATCAGAGCGCCGAGGGCCGTCTCGGCGATCGCGGGGTCGACGTCGCCTTCGACCCCGTACAGCAGCCGGCCCGGCACCGGGTCGGCCTCGGTACCGCCGGCTTGGAAGGCGAGGGCCCGTTGGTGGGGCGTGAGCATCGACCGGCGTTCACCGGTCTCGACGGCGGTGGCCCGATGGCATGCGGCGGCGAGGGCCGCGATGCTGTCGGCTTCGAAGACGTCCTGTGGGGTGAGGGCGAGGCCCTGGGCGTTGGCCTTCGCCACGAGCTGGATACCGAGGATGGAGTCGCCGCCGAGCTCGAAGAAGTTGTCGCCCGCTCCCACCCGTTCGAGGCCGAGCAGTTCGGCGGCGACGGCGGCCAGGCGGGCGGCCGTCTCCTGCACCGCGGCGTCCGTCTCCTCCGGGACGTCCCGGCGCCCACCGTGCCGCTCGGGCTCCGGCAGTGCCGCCCGGTCCACCTTGCCGTTGGAGCTGAGCGGCAGGGTGTCGAGGAGTACGAAGTCGGAGGGGCACATGTAGGACGGCAGAGCCTCGGTCAGCCGCCGGCGGGCAAGCTCGACGAGGTCGCCGACAGCTTCGGGTTCCGGGACCAGGTAGGCCACGAGCCGCTGCTGGTGGCGGGGGCCGATGGCCGCGACCGTGTTCCACCGCAGCCCCGGCACCTCGTCGAGCGCGTGCTCGATCTCCCCGAGCTCGATCCGGAACCCGCCGACCTTGACCTGGAAGTCCTCGCGTCCCAGGAACTCGATCGTGCCGTCGGGCAGGTAGCGGCCGAGGTCGCCGGTGCGGTAGAGCCGCTCGCCCGTCGTGGGGTGGGGGAAGAACGACTCGGCGGTGCGTTCCGGATCGTTCCAGTAGCCCTCGGCGAGCCCGGCACCGGCGATGTGGAGCTGGCCGGGGACCCAGACGGGGGTCGGTTCCATGCGTTCGTTCAGAACGTGGAAGCGCTGGTTGCGCAGGGGCCGGCCGTACGGAATGGACGACCAGTCGGCCCCGACCTCGTCGACGGGGTGGGCGATCGACCAGATGGCCGCCTCGGTGGCCCCGCCGAGACTGATCACCTCGGCTGCCGCCACACCACGGATCCGGTCCGGCAGAGTAACCGGGATCCAGTCGCCGCTCAGCAGGGCCACGCGCAGCGGCAGGCCCGTGGCGCCGACCGCCTCGGCGTGTTCCACGAGCATCTGCATCAGCGCGGGCACGGTGTTCCAGAGGGTGACCCGGCGGGTGCGGACGAGCTCCAGCCAGCGCGCGGGGTCGCGTCGCGCCTCCGGCTCGGGCAGTACCAGCGTGCCTCCTGCGGCGATCACCCCGAACACGTCGTGGACGGACAGGTCGAAGCTGAGCGAGGACAGGCCGAGGACCGCGTCGCCCGGGCCCACGCGGAACCGCTCGTTGATGTCGCTGATCGTGTTGAGGGCCGCGAGGTGGGTGACGGCGACGCCCTTGGGCGTGCCGGTGGAACCGGAGGTGTAGATGACATAGGCGACGTCCTCGGGCTGCGCCGGGCACCGCCAGTTCGCCGCTTCCTGCGCGGGGACCACCGCGTCCCGGACCGGGACGGCCTCGACGTCGAGGTCGAGCGGGTCGTCGTCACCGGTGAGCAGGCAGTCGACGCCGGCGTGTGTGACGAGCCAGCGCTGGCGTGCCTCGGGCAGGTCCGGGTCGATGGGCACGTAGAGGGCCCCGGCCAGCGACGCGGCGACGGCCGCGACGATCTGCCGCCATCCCTTCGGCAGACGTACGCCGATGACGGCTGCCCGCCCGTGACCGCGGGAGTGCAGCTCCTGGGCGAGCGCGCAGGCACGGGTGACCAGTTCGGAGTGGGTCAGCGTGCGGTCGGGAGCGATGACCGCCGGGGACTCGGCCAGGGCAGGGTCCGCGAGGGTGCGCAGGAGGCTGTCGGTCAGCAGTCCGCGTGGGGCGGGGCCGTCCGTCCGGTTGGCCCGTGCGCGCGCTTCCCTCTGGTGGGAGGGAAGGCCGGGACACGGCGCGGCGGCCCACCCCTCGGAGTCGGCGAGGCCTGCCACGAGGGCGTGATAGGCGCCGAACATGTCGTCGAGCATGCCCTCCGGGAAGTGCTCCTCCAGGGCGTGCCAGGCGAGTTCGAGGGTGCCGTTCACCTCCATGATGAAGTGGTCGAGGGTGACCTGTGGGGTCTGCGAGATGAAGTACGACTGCTCCCCGAGCCAGCCGAAGGTGTCGTCCGCGCGGTCCTCGCTCTCGGTGAGGGAACTGGTGACGACGACGGGCATGGTGGCGTTGTTTCCGCGTTCGCGGGCCAGTTCGCGCAGGACACGGACGCCGCTGACGTGGCGGTGCTCGAAGTCCTTCCAACTGCGCCGCTGGATCTGGCGCGCGAGGTCCGCGAAGTCGGTGACGCCACGCAGATCCACCTCCAGCAGTTCGAAGGAGGCGAACTCGCCGACGATGTCGCGGATCTGCGGGTGGACGGGCAGCCTGTCGACGGCGGTCAGGTTCAAGGTGAAGTGCTGGCTCTTGCTCCAGGCGCCGATCACGGCCGCGTACGCCGCGATCAGTGCGGTGGAAGCGGTGATGCCGTGCGCGGTGGCCTGGGCACGGATGCGCTGCCAGACCTCGGGCGGCACCGAGGCGTGCCGGCGGGTGAACCGGGACTCGTCCGCTGTCCGGCCGGCGCTGCGGACGGGGAGCTCCGGCGCGGGCGGCAGCTCGGCCACCCGGCGCCGCCAGTACTCCAGGGCACGCTCGTAGTCGGGTGTCCGCCGCATCTGCTGTTCGGCCAGGACGTAGTCGCGGAAGGTGAGTTCCAGCGGATCAGGCTGCCGGCCGGGATCGTCGTAGCAGGCGCCCCACTCGGGCAGCAGCTGGAAGAAGAACCCGGCCACGTCGGCGACGATCAGATCGAAGCTGATGTGGAGGCGGATCCGGTCGTCCGGCAGCCGGGTGGCCCGGATCTCCCACAGGGGCCAGGTGTCCGCCGGGCGTACCTCGGCTTCCATGGCGCTCCGGACGACCGCGAGCTCGTCCTCGATCGCGGCGGCGTCGGCGTCGCGCAGGTCGAGGGTCGGGAAGCGGTACGGCGTCACCGTCTCCACGATGCGCTGGCGGCCGTCGGGCAGGACCACGACGCGGAGCATGTCGTGGCGGTCGACCACGTTCTGCCAGGCCCGCTCGGCCCGGGCCAGGTCCAGTCCGCGGCTGTCGAACTCCAGGTAGACGTGCGCGGCGACGCCGCCCAGGTCGAAGCTGCCCAGTCGGCCGATCCACTGCGCCTGCTGCATCTCGGTGAGCGGGAACGGATCGAAGCGGTGCCCGGGGTCCGGCACCACCTGAAGGGTCGCGGCCCCGGCGTCCGCCTTCCGGGCGGCGGTCACCATGCCGGCGACGGTCGGGGCGGCCAGCAGCTCGGACAGGGTCAGGGTGCGGCCGGTCAGTTCCCGGTACCGGACGAGCATGCGGGTGGCGAGCAGCGAGTGACCGCCGAGTTCGAAGAAGTTGTCGTGGATGCCGAGGCCGGTGAAGCCGAAACACTCCTCCCACAGGGCCAGGGCCGCGCGTTCGTCCTCGTTGCGGGCCGGGGCGTGGGCGGTGAGGACCTCGGGCCGGGTGGCCGTGTCCGCCTCCGTGCCGGCCGGCTCGGCCGGGGCGATGACGTCCAGGTCGGCTGCCGTCCCCGTGTCACGCGGCTCGACCCAGTAGCGCTGACGCTGGAAGGGATAGGTGGGCAGCGGCACCCGGCGCCGTGCCCCGGCGTGCAGGGTCTCCCAGTCGAGGTCGAGGCCGCATTGCCACAGACCGCCGAGTCCCTCGAGCAGTGCGTCGGTGTCCGAACGGCTCTCGTCGGGGCGTGGCAGCGTGGTGACGACGACAGCGCGTGCTTCGGGCCGTACGGCCTGCCGGGTGAGCGAGGCGAGGGTGTTGCCGGGCCCCACTTCGACGAAGGCGGCGCGGGCGGTGGACGCGGTGGCGACCGCGTCGGCGAAGCGGACCGGCTTCCGGGCATGTGATCCCCAGTACGAGGGGTCCGTCGCCTGCTCCCCGCTGATCCAGGTGCCGGTGACGTCCGAGACGAACGGCCGGCGTGGCGGGGACAGCCGGGTCCGCCGGACCTCTTCCGTGAAGGGAGCGACGATCGGGTCCATCATCGCGGAGTGGAAGGCGTGGGAGGTGTGGAGCCTGCGGTGCCCGATGTCCTCTCCGGCGAGGTCGCTCTCCAGGCGTGCGATCGCCTCTTCCGGGCCGGAGGCCACGCACAGGGCCGGGGCGTTGACCGCGGCGATGTCCGCGCCGGGCGGCAGCAGGGCGCGGACCCGCTCCTCGGGTGCGGCGACCGAGAGCATCGCTCCGGCCGGCTGCTCCTGCATCATGCGGCCGCGCAGTGCCACGAGGCGGAGCGCGTCGGGGAGTTCGAGGACATCTGCCAGGCAGGCGGCGACCAGTTCGCCGACGCTGTGACCGACCATGGCGGACGGCTGGACGCCGAAGTCCCCCAGCAGGCCGGCGAGGGCGTACTCGACGGAGAAGAGCGCGGGCTGCGCGAAGCCGGTGGCGGTGATCCGCGCGGCCGCTGCCTGGCCGGAGTCGTCGGAGTAGAGCACCTCTCGCAGGTCCGCTCCGAGGTGCGGGCGGAGCAGTTCCGCACATGCGTCGAGCCGGGTGCGGAAGCCGGGCTCACTGTCGTACAGACCCCGGCTCATGCCGGCGTACTGGGCTCCCTGCCCCGGGAACAGGAAGACGATCTCGGAGGGCGCGTTCCCCGCGTCGGCGGTGGTGACCAGCTCGGGATGCTCGCCGGAGAGAAGGCCGGCCGCTTCGGCACCGCTTGCGGCGACGACGGTCCTGCGGAACCGGAAGGGGTGCCGGCCGGCCTGCAGCGTGTAGGCGGCGTCGGCGAACCGTCCGGGGCCGGACGGCGCGGCGTCCAGCCCCGCGAAGTGCGCTGCGAGACGCCCCGCGGCATCGTCCAGGGCCTGGGGCGTCCGTGCGGAGACGGTGATCAGCTGCCGCTCGCGGCCCGGCGGGACGCTCCGGGAGGGTTCCGGCGCTTCCTCGAGAACGAGGTGCGCGTTGGTGCCACCGATGCCGAACGAGCTGACGCCGATGCGCAACGGGTCCGTGGCCGTCCAGTCGGTCAGCTTCCCGGTGATCCGGAACGGGGTCTTCTCGATGCCGAGCTGCGGGTTCGGGGTGCGGAAGTTGGCCGTGGGTGCCAGTTGGCGGTGCCGGAGCTGGAGGACGGCCTTGATGAGACTGGCCATGCCGGCGGCCGCCTCCAGGTGTCCCACGTTCCCCTTGACCGAGCTGAGCGCGCAGTAGCCCGTGTCTTCCGTGTGGGCGCGGAACGCGCGGGTGAGGGCGGTCACTTCGATGGGGTCCCCGAGGGGGGTGCCCGTCCCGTGTGCTTCGAGCGCCGTGACCGTCCTGGCGTCGATCTCGGCGAGTTCCAGCGCGGTGGTGACGACCTCCGCCTGTCCGTCGACGCCGGGCGCGGTGAAGCCGACCTTGGCCGAGCCGTCGTTGTTGGTCGCGGTGGCCTTGATGACGGCGAGCACGGTGTCGCCGTCGGCGACGGCGTCCGCCAGCCGGCGCAGCGCGACCACGCCGACCCCGCTGCCGAACACCGTGCCGGCGGCATCGGCGTCGAACGGCCGGCAGAAACCGTCCGGCGAGAACATCAGGCCGGCCTCGTAGAGGTAGCCCACGCGATGGGGCACCCGGACGCAGGCGGCACCGGCCAGCGCGAGTTCGCACTCGTAGCCCTGCAGTGCCTGGCACGCCTGGTGGACGGCGACCAGCGAACTCGAGCACGCGGTCTGCACGGTCACCGCCGGGCCGGTCAGCCCGAGTTTGTAGGCGGTCCGGGTCGAGAGGTAGTCCTTGTCGTTGTGGATCTGCAGCTCGAAGCCGGAGGCGCTCATGAGCAGCCGGCCGCCGCCCAGCAGGTTGGACATCAGGTAGGCGGACATCCCGGCGCCGGCGTAGACGCCGGCACGGCCCGCCCGCGCCGGGTCGAAACCCGCGCCCTCCAGGGCCTGCCACGCGCACTCCAGGAAGAGCCGCTGCTGGGGGTCCAGGAGCGCGGCCTCGCGGCCGGTGAAACCGAAGAACGGCGCGTCGAACAGGTCGATGTCGTCGAGCACCGGTGCCGCCCTGACGTATTCGGGCCGCTCGAGCAGTTCCCGCGGCACGCCTTCGGCCAGCACCTCCGCCTCGTCGAGCCGCTCGATGGACACCACGCCGTCACGCAGGTTCCGCCAGAACGCCTCCGGGTCCGAGGCGCCCGGGAAGCGGCAGGCCATGCCCACGACGGCGATGTCGGAGGAGTCCGGTACGGCGTCTGTGAAGCTGGGGTCCGATATCGGAGCGCTCATGGTCTACTCCTCCCTTCCGGTGGTCCGTCGAGTGGTCCGCTGCCGTGCGGCGCGCTGCCACTGGGCACGAGCCCTGCCCTTCGCGACGGCGGCCGTGTCGTCGGCCTCGCCGCGAAGCCATGCGGCCAGGGCACGGGGGCTGGGGTGTTCGAAGAGGGCGAGGAGGCCGAATTCCTGGGACAGGCGGTCTCGCAGGAGGCCGTACATCCGGGTGAGGTGTACCGAACCGGCCCCTGTCTCCATGAAGTTGTCGGTGGCGCCGGCACTCTCCAGCCCCAGCACCTGGCACAGCACTTCGGTGATCAGCCGTTCCAGGTCGTCGCGGGGTGTCTGGCGGACAAGGGGGGCGGCATCGGCGAGTTCGGCGCGTCGGACGAGTTCCCGCCGGTCGACCTTGCCGCGCTGGTTGAGCGGGAGGCGGTCCAGCACGACCAGTCGGCTGGGCACGAGGTAGGACGGGAGCCGCTCGGCCAGCCTGCCGCGCAGGTCGTCGCCCAAGGCCTGCTCGGTCACCGGCGCGGACGCGGTGTCGTCGGCGGGCAGACCGCCGACGAGGGTGTGCAGCAGTTCGTGTCCCTCGTCGAGGGCGAAGGCCGTGCGCAGCGCGGGGCCGTCGGAGGTCGCGCCGAGCTGGCAGGTGCCGAGCCCGTTGCGTGCCGCCGTCGTCTCCAGCAGCTGGGCGATGAGTCCGCTCTCCAGGAGGCAGAAGTCGCGGGCGGCCTTGCCGTAGAGCGGGTCGACGGCGCGGTGCTGGGCCACGAGGAAGACGACGAAGGCGGCCTTGTCCACGAGTTCCCGGTTGGCCGTGGCGAACAGTCCGGCGGGCAGGGATGCCTCGGAGGAACACAGGGTGAGGGCATGGCGGCGGGGGTCGTAGTAGTAACTGCCGCCGTCCAGGCCCTCCACGCGACCGGGGTGGATCTGCAGGTGGACCTGGACCGGGTAGAGCGCGCCGGGGGAGCCGTACGCGTACCGGGGAAGGAAGTGGCCGTCCTCCTCGGTCGAACGCAGTGCGGCGAGCAGTTCGGCGAGTGCCTGCTGCGGCACCGGGTCGGCGCGGAAGGTCCGGCGGCTCCGACGCTGTGGGGCGGGTGAGGAGCTGTCTGGGAGTGAGACCGAGGTCCCGTCGATGTTCCGCAGTCCGGGTCGGGCGAGTTTGAACCGGAGCCGGGCCACCGGGTCGCGCTCGATGTCTCCGAAGTCGTCTTCGACGGGATCGGCGTGGTCCGCGGCCGCAGCCGCCGGCACCACGAAGCCGACGAGCCGGCGCTGGTCACCGGATGCCGCCGCGACGACGACCGCCTGGTCCACTTCGGGCTGTTCGTCCAGCGCGTGCTCGATCTCACCGAGTTCGATCCGGAAGCCGCCGATCTTGACCTGGAAGTCCTCCCGTCCGAGGATCTCCAGGCATCCATCGGGGCGGTAGCGGGCCAGGTCCCCCGTGCGGTAGAGCCGTTCGCCGGTGGCCGGGTGGGTGATGAACGACTGCTCGGTGCGCTCGGGGTCGCGGTGGTATCCCGCGGCCAGACCGGCACCGCCGACGTAGAGGGGACCCGGCACCCAGGCGGGGGCGGGTGCCAGCCGGTCGTTGAGCACGTGCAGTCGGTGGTTGCGCAGCGGGAACCCGTAGGGGATCGACGCCCACTCGCCGTCGACCTGCTCGACGACGTAGGCGTTCGACCAGACCGAGGTCTCCGTCGGGCCGCCGGCCGCGACGACCTGGACGCCGTCACAGAGGGACCGGATCCGGTCGGGCAGCCGCACCGGGATCCAGTCTCCGCTGAGGATCACCGTGCGCAGGGGGAGCGTCTCCGTGGCGCGGTCCGCCGCACAGTAGGTGACGAGCATGTCCATCAACGCGGGCACGCTGTTCCAGAGCGTGACGCGGTGGCTCCGTATCAGCTCGAGCCAGCGGGCCGGGTCGCGTGCGGCTTCGGGCTCCGGCAGCACCAGCGCGCCACCGGCTGCGGGTACGCCGAAGGTGTCGTACAGGGACAGGTCGAAGCTGAGCGACGACAGACCGAGGACGCGGTCCTGCGGCCCGACCCCGAAACGCCGGTTCACCTCCATCAGGGTGTTGAGGACGGCCTGGTGGCTGACCGCGACGCCCTTGGGGGTGCCCGTGGAGCCGGAGGTGTAGAGGACGTAGGCGACGTCCTCGGGCTGGGCCGGGCACTGCCAGCGGGTCAGCTCTTCGGCGGTCGCCGGCGGTACGTCGTCCACCGCGATCCGCGGCAGTGTCGTCGGCCACTCGACGTCCTGGAGCTGATCGGTGATCAG
Source organism: Streptomyces sp. NPDC001852 (assembly GCF_042891825.1). Taxonomy (NCBI): domain Bacteria; kingdom Bacillati; phylum Actinomycetota; class Actinomycetes; order Kitasatosporales; family Streptomycetaceae; genus Streptomyces; species Streptomyces sp. NPDC001852. Next base: position 23,471 of record NZ_JBIATN010000017.1, on the reverse strand, counting down.
CAGCTCGACACGCGCGTGCTCGATCATCCAGGCACGGCGGGCCGGCGGCAGCGCCGGGTCGATCGGCACGTAGGTGCATCCGGCTGCCGTGACGCCGAGCACCGCGGCGATCTGCCGCCATCCCTTGGCGGCCCCGACGCCCACCAGCGCCCCTCGGGCCAGCCCCCGTGCGTGCAGCGCGCCGGCGATGCCGACGGCCTGACGTCCGAGTTCCCCGAAGGTGAGGACCCGCTCCGCGGTGATGACGGCAGCGGTCCCTGCCGAGTCCGCGGACGTGGAGCGCTCGAGGATCCGTGTGGCCAGCACTCCTGAAGGGAGCGGTCCGGCGGTCTCGTTGACCCGCGCACGCACCTCGCGCTGCCAGGCGGGCAGCTCGATCTGCGGTGGACCGGCCCACGTCTGCGGTTCGGCGAGGGAGAGCACAAGGCGCTGATAGGCCTGGAACATGTCCTCCAGGACACTGTCGGAGAGCACGCCGTCGCGCGTGTCCCAGACCAGTACGGCCTCGCCGTGCTCCTCGAAGACCTGGTGGTCGAGGTAGAGCTGCGGCGTCTGGGTGATGGCGTGGACCGGTGCCCCGAAGCCGCCGAAGAGCGAGGAGAACCCGTCGTCGTCGTTGCCCAGCGCGCTGGTGAAGACCACGGGGGCCAGTGCCGCCGTTCCCGTGCCGCGCCTGGCGGCCAGCTCGCGGAGCGACCGCACGCCTCCGGCGGCGGCATGCTGCAGGTCCGTCCACAGACGGCGCTGGACAGTGTCGGCGAGGTCCTGGAACGTGTCCGCGTCAACCAGATCGACTGCGAGCAGATCCACGTTGGTGAAGTCGCCGACCAGGCTGTCGATCTGTGGGTGGAGGGGCGGCCGGTTGAAGAGAGTGACATCGACGGTGAACCGCTGGCTCGAACTCCAGGCTCCCAGCACGACCGAGTAGGCCGCGAGCAGCACCCCCGACGGGGTGACTCCGCGGGCTCCTGCGAAGTCCTTCACGGTGGACCACACCGGAGCCGGAATGCGGGCCGTGCGGCGGGTGAAGTGGGGTCGCGCCGCGGCGGTGTCGGCCGGCAGCCGCGGAGCGGGCGGGAGATCGTCGAGTCGCTCGTCCCAGTACTGCCTGGCCTGCTCGAAGGCCTCGGATTCGTGAGCGGCCCGTTCGGCCAGCACCACGTCCCGGAAGGTGAGTTCGAGGGCGGGCAGGTCCGCCTCGGGGTTCTCGTAGAGCCGCCACCAGTCGCCCAGCAGGACCCGCAGCGCCCACAGGTCGGCGACGAAGAGGTCGATGCTGAAGTGCACGTGGGTGGCCCCACCCGGCATCTCGGTGACGGCGATGTGGAAGAGCGGCCACTGCTGCAGCACGAAGACCTCGTGCGACATCCTGACCCGGACTTCCTCGAGGCGCGCGAGGGCCTTGTCCCCGGGTTCCGCACGCAGGTCGAGGACGTCGAACCGGTAGGGCGGCACCTGTTCGCGCACCTGCTGGCTCCCGTCGGGCAGGACCGTCATGCGCAGGGCACTGTGTCGCTGGACGACGCGTTGCCAGGCTTCCTCCAGTCGCCGGACGTCCGCGTCGGCGGGCGTGAGCTCGAAGTACGCGTGGCCGCCGAGCGATCCCAGCTCGAAGGCGTCGCTGCGGCCCATCAGATACGCGTGCTGGAGGTCGGTCAGCGGGAAGGGTTCGAACTGTTCGCCGGGGTCGGGGGTGATGTGGGTCCCCGCCGGCTCGCCGGCTCCCTCCTGTCCGCCGCTGAGGGCGTCGGTGACCCAGTCGGCCAGTGAGTCCAGCGAGGCGACGCGCAGCGGCGGCGTGACGCCGAGCTCCCGGCTCAGCTGGGCGCGCAGACGCACCAGCCGCAAGGAGCTGATCCCTGCGGCGGTCAGCGGTGCCGCAGCGTCGATGTCCTCCGGAGCTGCCTTGCCGAGGCTGCTGATCCGGCCCCGCAGCCAGTCCTCCACCGCGGCTCGCCGGTCGGATGAATCGAGGCCGCGCAGGTGCTCCGCGCTGGTCTGCTCGGTGTGGCGGCCTGCCGGGACAGTCATCGGTGGGTTCCCCTTTCCCCAGACTCCGCGAACCGGCTCTGTGTCTGTGCAGGACGCTAGGTCGGCGGGGTCGGGGACTCATTACGGTCACACCGATGCATCTACCGATGGTCCGTACAGGCAGCGGCTCCTACGGTCGCCGCGAGGGGGAAGCCGGGACGAGCGAAGGCCCGGCAACGCGGATGCGTTGCCGGGCCGTCCGGTCGGTCTGCTCGGGCGCACCACGTGCGCGTCGCTCGGCTATGCCGTTTCGGGCACCGAGTCGATGTCCACGACCGCGCTGGTCCAGTTGAACCCGATCCCCACGCCGACCAGCAGAACATGGTCTCCTGGCCGGACCTGGCCGCCGCCGACCAGGTGATCGAGGCCGGCGAACTGGTCCCCCGGCCCCAGATGCGAGACCTGGCGTCCCCACTCCCACGTCGTCCGCTCCAGCGGGATGTCCAGTGGCTCGAGGAATTCCCACTCCAGCAGGGCCCGCCCCAGGTTGGGCAGAACGACCCGTTTCATGTCGTCCAGCGTCAACTCCGCGTCGGCAAGGGTCTGCCGCACGTTCGCGGCCGTACCCGCGGCGAGTCGCTCGAGGAGTTCGTCGTAGCCGTGGTTCTTGACGTACCGCTTCTTCCGGGAGCGCAGGTCGAGGGGCTCGCCGTTCTCGTGCGGCACAGCGGAGAAGCCGGTCGTGTCACGGCACAGCTCCTCGAGTTCGGGGTCGGACGTGGACACCATGGCCCGGAGGCGGGCGAAACCGGAACGGCGGGAGAGCAGCAACGCGGCGGCCCCGTCGGAGTAGATCTGCCCGGTGTCGCTGTTCCACCGGTCGAAACCGGGAGGGCAGTACCTGTCCGCCGTGGTGATCAGTGCCGCGGTCCCGGTCCGGCCCGCCCAGAGGTGGGCGGCTGCCATCTCGAGTGCTGCCATCCCGCCGTTGGAGCCCTGTTGGATCTGCACCGCCAGACCGCTGCCACCGACGGTGTGGCGCTGGACGTACGAGGCGGGAGTCCAGAAGTCCTGACCCTGGTGATAGATGTTCGCGTGGAGGTTGAGGATCACCTCGGACGGCGCGTGGCCGGAACGCGCGAGGGCTTGTCGTCCGGCTGCCACGGCCATGTCGGGGGCGCATTCGTGCTCCGCCACCAGTACCGCGGTCAGCTCGTTCTCGTCGGCTTCCTCAGGGTCGTACCAGCCGCGTTCGACTGCTTCCGCCGTCGGTACCGGCGGCGGAAGGAAGGCTCCCAGTCCGGCGATGTGGAGATTCTGCCAACGCATGTTTCACCTCGTGCCTTCACATCGTCCACCCCGCCCCGGGAAGTGCGACCGCCGGTCGGGTCGTGGTGCCGAGGGCCCGTGCGCCGGCAGAGGACCTGCGCAGCAGATCGGCGAGCTCTCTACGGCCGGTCACGCCGAGCTTCCGGTAGGTGTGGGTGAGATGAGCTTCGATGTTGCGCAAGCTGACCTTGAGCCGCTGGGCGATGGCCTGATTGGTCATGCCGGATGCGGCCATTTCCGCGACCTGCAGCTCACTGCCCGTCAACAGGTCGACCCTGTGCTCGGCGCTCTGGGTGATCCGTCCGCCTGCGCGCACCAGTTCTTCCTGGATGCGACGGGCCGAAGCCCGGGCACCGCATGACACGGCCAGTTCGTAGGCTTCGCGGAGGGTACGGCGCGCCTCGCCGGAGCGTTTCTCCCGGGTGACGGTGCCGAGGGCTTCGAGAGTCCGGGCGAGTTCCAGTCGGGCCCCGCATGACTTCAGGAGTGCGGCGCTGTGCTGGAGGAGTTCGGTGCGCCGGGGCCCGGTGAGCGACAGGCCCATCGTACGCAGCGCCTGCCCCAGGAGCCGTGGGCTGCCCCATCGCCGGGCGGCGGCAAGTCCTTCGGCGGCGGCCTTCTGTGCCGCGGGCCGGGCCAGCAGCGCCCGGTGGCATTCCGCGGCCGTCACCTGCCAGGGAACGATCGCGGCGTTCCGCATCCGCCAGTGCCGGCAGGCCTCCTGGACGACAAGCGTGTCGGCCAGTCCTCCCGCGTGATCCGCGGCGGCGAGACGGAGGCGAGCGCGACTGTGCAGGAGTGAGACGTGGTGCCAGTGTGCCGGCGAGACGTCCTGCGGTCCCCTCTCCGCCAGCAGGGTGGCTGCGGCCTCCCACTCGTCCGACTCGGCGAGGACCATGACATGCGAGGCGAGTACGGCGGCGGCCATCGCCTGGTCGGCGATGCCCAGCCGGTCGAGCAGGTCGAGCGCCTCGACACCGCACTGGCGGGCCGCTTCCAGGCGGTCGAGCCCCTGAAGGGCCTGCATGCGCAGCAGGAGTGCCCGAACCCGGCGCAGCGACGCGGCGCTCCGGGTGGCGCGCAGTTCCTCCTCCGCATGCCAGGAGGCCAGCTCGAATTCCTCACACCAGACGAGACTGGTGGCGGCCGTGTACCAGAACGTCGTTCCCCGCCGGTCCCGCCCGCAGGACAGCACGTCCTGGACGGGGCGCAGCACCTGCTCCGCCGAGCGGCCGAGCCAGGCTCGGACGAGGGGTTCGAGGCCGTCGGGACATCGCCCGGTGCTCCCCCGCTCACGCTCGTACGACCTGAGCCTCGCGAGGACGGCATCGAGAGTGGAACGGCATTCCGCACCCACGACCACGAACTGCTCGGCCATGCGCTCCGCGAGTTCGTCACCGGGCAGGTCCTCCTTGGCCATCACCTCGTCCAGGAGCTGGACGGCCTCCTGGTGGCGGCCGGTCACGGCCAGTCCGCAGGACAGGCCGAGCGCGATCTCGGCGCGTTCCTCCGGCTCGCAGGCCATGTCCATCGCCACTTCCAGGCGTCTGACGGCCGCGGGCACATGGGCGTTGAGCTGCGCCATGCCCAGGCGGGCCAGGACCTTCACCCGTTCCTGGGCGTCGATCGGCTCCTGAAGGACCCGCTCGTAGACCCGAACGGCACTCTCCGGGCAGATCGAGGCCATGGATTCCCCGGCCCGCAGGAGCACCTGCTCGGCCCACGGCTCGTCGAACGAGCCGGCCTCGACCACGTGTACCGCGACACTCACGGGTGCGGCGCCCCGCTCGTAGAGCGCTCTGGCGGCCCTGGCGTGCAGTTGGGCGCGTTCCGCCGATGGAACGGCGCTCGCCAGCAGTGCGCCGATCAGCGGGTACCGGATGGCCGCCCCATGGACACGCAGGATGCCCAGTGCCGCCAACTGAGCCCGGACGGCGTCAAGTTGTGTGGGCGAGAGATCCGCGAGCGCCGCGATCAGGCCGTCGTCCGCCGCGTCGCCCAGCAGGGCGGAGACGCCGGCGACGTTCAGCGCCCGGGGAGCGGCACGGCGCAGCTGGGCGAGCAGGCGGTCACGCAGGGGGGTCAGTCCTGCCAGCAGATCCGCGGACACAGGATCCACCGGTGGGATGTCCCCTGCCAGGCGTATGGCTCCCGCCACGCGCAGGCATTCCCTCAGCAGCAGCGGGTTGCCGCCTGTCACGCGGTGGTACCCCTCCACCACTGCCCGGGGGACAGGTCCTCCGGCAAAGGCCTCCAGCAGGCCGGCGGTCTCCTGCATCCCCAGGTCCGGCAGCCGCCGCCGTTCCCGGCACAGCCTGCTGAGCAGCAGCCCGGAGAGGACTCGCGGTTCCTTGGGCGTTTCTCCGGGATTGAGGGTGGCGATGACGGCCACCGGCACGTTCTGTGTCCGCCGGACCACATGGTCGATCCAGCGCAGCGAGGGCTCATCGGTGAATTCCAGATTGTCCACGGTGACGAGCACCGGCGATTTCCTCGACAGGGCGACCAGTCTCCGGTGGAGACCATGCAGGGTTCCGAACGACACCTCGCCGCGGATATCGGCGTCGGTGAACTCTTCTCCCCGCGATTCGAAGAGCTGCTGGACCACCCCGAAGTCGAATGACTGTTCCTCGATGTCAGCGGATGCGGAGAGCACACAGAATCCACGTCGTCCGGCGCGTTCGCCGGCCTCGCGCAGCAACTCCGTCTTTCCGCTTCCGAAGGCGCCCTCGATGACGACAAGGCCGCCGTTGGACTGTCCGTCGTCCAGAAGGCTGCCGATGGCAGCCAGTTCCGGGCGCCGACCGAATATCACGCCGCCTCCTCTGCGGAGCTCGTGAGGCAGCTCCGCGATCCCCCATCAGGCTGGTGTTGTAACGGGCCCATGAGCCATGGGCCGCTCCTTGGTCAGGAGAGCTTGCGAACGAGTGTGATCCCGTCGTGGATCGGCAGCATGACGACCTCGACCCGGTCGTCCGCGGCGAGCCTCTCGTTGAAGGCGTCGACCAGGCGAGCGCTCTCGTGCTCGGTGTCCGGGTTGACGACCTCACCCTGGAAGAGGGTGTTGTCGACGATGATCAGCCCGTTCGGGCGGACACGGAGCAGCAGTTCCTCGAAGTACGCCCAGTAGTTGACCTTGTCGGCGTCGAGGAAGGCGAGGTCGACATCGGATTCCTGCGGCAGACTCCTCAGCGTGTCGAGGGCGGGACCGATCACCAGCTCGACCCGGTCGGTGACGCCGGCCTTCTCCCAGGCGTCACGGGCCACTCGTGTCCATTCCTCGCTGACGTCACAGCAAAGAAGTTGTCCATCCTTCGGAAGGGCACGGGCAATGCAGACCGAGGAGTATCCGGTGAATGTTCCGATCTCGATTGCCTTACGGGCGCCGATGAGTTTGGTGAGCATGTGCAGTAGCGCGCCCTGTTCCGGGACGGTCTGCATGATCTGGTAACGGCCGAATTCCTTGGTCCGCTCCTCGATTTCCGTGAGAACCGGGTCCGGAGGCGTTCCATGGGCGATCAGGTAGTCGTAGAGCTCCGGCGTGAGAACGACGTGCTTGAGTTCCAAGACTCCTCCAAGCCAGATGAATGCTTCGCATGCAAGGCCGTCGCACGCAATAGCCGCACAAGCTTGCGAGTTAAACCTGGGTTGAAGTCAACCCGGAGGCGCCAGATCACGCCACGCGCACGCCCGCGGCACCCACCCCCACCGCCTTCAGGCGTGGGGAGGTGCCGGCGCACGTGGTCTCTTCGAGCACGGCCACGAGCATGTGGGCCAGTTCTTCCCCGTCCCATGAACTCACTGCCCCCTGGGCCCGCCACGCCACATGTCCGTCCGGCCGCACGAGTACGGCGCCCCCCGGGCCGACGCCGTAGATCACGGTCCACCGCCCGCACGGATCCTCCAGGGGGCCGCCTCCTCCGACGGTGAAGGCGTTCAGCGGGACTCCGCAGTGCGCCGCTGCCCGCCGCGCGGCTCTCACCCACACCTGCCCTTCCGGGCCGGCGAGCAGCGTGAAGCCGCCCTCGAACAGATCGAGCGAGGACACCGGCAGTCCCTCCCTCAGGAGCCACACGTGCGGCGCACGGGCGCCCGGGCGGGTGTCCGGAACATAGGGGTCACCCGGCCATGACCGATCCTCGGCCTCCTCACGCACGACGTCCCCGGCACTCTGGTAGGCGTACCCGAACGACACAGCGTCCGCGGAGTAGTTCCGTCCCGTCCTCGCGACGATGCCGGCCAGCGCATGACGGAACGCCCGCCCTTGCCGCCCTCCGGACTCCACGCGTCCCGGCTGCCGCCGGATCCGCTCCATCACGGCGAGCATGGACCTGAAGTGGCGCACCGCGAAGCCGGAGGCCGCCTGCGCATACGGCCGGCGCTCGCGCTCGTAGCTGTCCAGGAGTTCCTCGCTCGCCCACCCGGTCAGCACGGCGTCGAGCTTCCACGTGAGGTTGTGGGCCTCGGCCAGCGCGGTGTTCAGCCCGAGACCTCCCGTGGGCGGGAACCGGTGAGCCGCGTCACCGACGAGGAACGTCCGTTCGCGGCGGTAGGTGTCAGCCAGGTCCTGAGTGACCTGCCACCGCTCCGCCGCCTCGATGCCGACCTCGAGATCGGGAACTCCGCATGCTCTGCGGACAAGGGCGACCAGGCGCTCCGGCCCCGGCATCGGCTGGTGGACGTCGGCCGGTGACGGGTCGTCGAGAACGTTGAGGACGGCGAAGTCCTGCGAGACCAGAGTCACCATACCGACGAGGTCGGCGTTCGCCACCCAGTGAAAGGCGCTCCTGAGATCCCGGAAGGCCGCGGGATCCGTGTGGAAGGCGATGCTCAGCGCCGATCCGAGGGCACCCGCTCCGTGGGCGCCGACTCCGAGTCGACGACGCGTCGAAGCCCGTGATCCGTCGGCCGCGACGACGTACCGCGCGCGCACCCGCTGCTCGCCGTGCGTCCGGCCGTCCGCCGTGGCCCGGTTCAGCCGCACGAACGCGCCGTCGGGACCCTGTTCCTCGGCGGTCGCCTCCGCGCTCTCACAGAACCGCACGTTGGACAGTCGCCCGACCGCGTCCCGCAGCACGTTCTCGACGACGTACTGCGGCACGTTGATCCATGTCTGGGGACTCACGGCCAGCGACGAGAGGACGTCTCGCGCGTCCCCCACCTGGGGCAGAGAGACGATGTGGCGCCCGTTCACCAGCGAGGTCCGCCACTCGATGCTCTCGCTGCGCCACGGGGGCAACCCTTGTTCCCGAACGGGACGGTCGCATCCCCACTGGCGCAGGAGCTCCATCGACCGGGCGCTGACAGCCATGGCTTTCGGCAGCCTGGAGACCCCACTGCGCCGCTCGACGAGCAGCACGTCCGCTCCGGTGCGTCCCAGGCCGAGCGCCGTCGCCAGCCCGGCCGGTCCCGCCCCGATGACCACAGCGTCACACGCGATCACTTCGGCTCCCTCCGCCAACTCGTCGTCAGCGTGTCGGCTCAAGTCGGCTTGAAGTCAATGGAGACGAAACGGTACGAGTCACGAGCTCGCCGCAGGACGGCCTCGGCCGGGTCAGACAGCGCCGATGTGGGCATCCACCTCCTTGCTCACCATCGGGCAGTCGTCCGCAGGATGGTCACGCGGACAGCTGAGGTAGTGGGCGAGGTAGGCCTTCGCCTGGGTCAGGCGGTCGATCTGCTCGTCTATGGCAGCCATGCGGCCCCGTACGGTGTCCCGCCAGTGACCGGTCTCGGTCCGGCCGGCCAGCACCGTCGCGATCTCGTCCAGGCTCATCATCCCGCTCTCCTGCCAGATCTGGATGAGCGCGATCCGGCGGAGCTCCTCGGGGCCGTAGAGCCGCCGCCCCGACTGGCGTGCCGCCGGCTGCAGGACCCCGCGTTCCTCCCAGTAGCGCAGGGTGGAGGTGGTCAGCCCCAACCGCGCCGCGACCTCGCCGATGGGCAGGAGATTCTCGTGAGTGTCCATGGTCGACATCATCCATCCGGCTTGCTCACACGCGGTATCGGACAAGCTCCACCCTGGCCTGATCTGCCCGCCCCAAGGAGCCCGGTTCGGCAGCACCCCGACGGGTCCCCGAGTGCGCATGCTCCGGCATGGCGGTGGGCGACGTCATCTTCGACCGCCTCCTTTCGCCGTGCGGACCATCTCCGCCGGGCGGAACTTATCGCACATTATTTGCAGTAACTCTTTACCCGCATCAAGATACTGGCACTGCCGGCCGTCGCGGTGTGAACTTCCCGAACCCTCTCGGATTCCCTACGACACGAGGAGTGTTCATGGCGGGTCAGTTCCAGGCGATCGGCACCATCGACTACCACACCGGCGGTGAGCCGTTCCGCATCGTCCCCGAACCGCCGGTCGCCATCGAAGGGGCCACTGTCGCCGAGCGCCGCATGTTCGCCATCAGCGACCCCGAGGTGGACACCCTGCGCAGGCTGCTGTGCTTCGAGCCCCGCGGACACGCCGACATGTACGGCGGTTTCATCACCCCGCCCGACGACGCGGGCGCCGACTTCGGCGTGCTGTTCTGGCACAAGGACGGCTTCTCGACCGCCTGCGGCCACGGCTCCATCGCACTCGCCGTCTGGGCCGTGCAGACCGGCCGCGTCGCCCGCGACCCCTCCGGCGTCACCACCGTCGTCATCGACGTCCCCTCCGGCCGGGTCACCCTGCGCGCGCACACGGCCGGCGAACGGATCACCGGGGTCGACTTCGTCAACGTCCCCAGCTACCGGCTCGCCGAGCACGTCACCGTCACCACCACGCGCGGGGACGTCTCCGTCGACATCGGCTACGGCGGCGCCATCTACGCCCACCTGAACGCAGCCGGTACCGGACTGGCCGTCACTCCTGAGCACTACTCCGACCTCATCGCGATCGGGCGCGAGGTGAAATGGGCACTGAACGGCACCGAGTACGCCCGCCACCCCACCGACGACCGCCTCAGCGGCATCTACGGCACCATCCTGTACGACGATCTCGGCACCGACGAGAACGCCAACCCGCACCAGCGCAACGTCACCGTCTTCGCCGACGGCCAGGTCGACCGCTCCCCGTGCGGCTCCGGTACCTGCTCACGTGTTGCCGTGCTCGCCGCGAGCGGTCACCTCAAGCCGGGCCAGACCCTCGTCCACGACTCCATCGTCGGCACCCGCTTCCACGCCCGGATCGTCGGGGAACGAGCGGTCGACGGCTTTCCTGCTGTCGTTCCCGAGGTCACCGGGACGGCGTACCGGACAGGTGAGCACCGCTTCGAACTCGACCCCGCGGACGACCTCGGCACCGGGTTCGTCCTGCGCTGACTGTCCCGACCACCCATCGACCGGCCGACCGAGCGCGCGCGTCGGGCGGCGCTTTCGCCCGCGTGCGCCGCCCGACTCAGGAGTCGTTCTCGGCCCGTCCCGCCCAGATACCGCGGCTGTGGGCGAGGTGCCTGCGCATGAGTTCGGCGGCCGGCTCGGCGGCACCGGACTCGATGGCGTCCACGATCTCGATGTGTTCCTCGCCGGAACGGGTCAGCTCTCCCTGGTTCGCGAGCTTCTGAAGACCTTGCATCCGGGCCTGGTCGCGCAGTTGGCCGACCATCGCGACCAGACGGCGGTTGCCCAGCAGTTCCAGCAGGCCGAGGTGGAACTGCCGGTCGAGATCGAGGAAGGAGGTCAGGTCCCCGTCCCGGGCGGCCTCGGTGATCCGCTCGGCCAGCTGCCGGAACTGCGGAACGGACTGGCCGTCGAGCAGCTCGGTGACTTCGGACATGGCCGGGGCTTCGAGCATGGTGCGCAGCCGGAAGATCTCGTCCAGGTCGTGGTCGGTGAGGACCGGCACCCTGAAGCCACGGTTGCGGATGATCTCGACGATGCCGAGGTTGGCGAGGTCCATGACCGCTTCCCGGACCGGCGTCACGGAGACGCCCAGCTCGGCTGCCACGTTGATGACGCTCTCCACCTGCCCCGGCTCGATCTCCCCGAGCACGATCCGGGTCCGCAGCGCCTCCCGCGCCTGTTCACGGAGGCTGACCGACTTGAGCTGAGGAAGGGCGGCTGCCGGACGCGATGGGGTCACGCCCTATGCATAACACGTCAGGCCGGAGAACGCCGCCAATCGACCCCAACGTAAGGTGTAATACCTCACCCAGATGTGTCCTGCTCGACACGGGCCGGGAAACACCGACGGACGGAGCCCCATGAAGACCATCAGCCTCAGTGAGCACGAGGTCCGTGAGGCCGTGTCGATGCGCGAGGCGATCGACGCCGTGCGCCGCGGGTTCGCCGGACTGGCGGGCGGGGAGTTCGAGATGCCCACACGCACCGCGCTGCGGGACGGGCGGTTCCTGGTGATGTCCGCCCATCACCGGCCGACCCAGTCCGCCATGGTCAAGACTCTCAGCGTGAACTTCGACCGCGTGCCCGCCATCACCGGCACGGTCGTATGGAGCACCCTGGACCGGCTCGACCACCTGATCGCCGACGCCGGTGCCGTCACCACGCTGCGCACCGGCGCGGCCGTCGGAGTCGCCACCGACCTCCTCGCCGCACCCGACGCCGACCGGCTCACCCTGATCGGCGCCGGCGGCCAGGCCCCCGACCAGGTCCGCGCCGTCCACACGGTCCGCCCGCTGCGGCACCTGACCATCGTCGGCACCAGCACCGAACGCGCCCAGGCCCTGGCCACCACCCTGCACGCCGAACTGGACAGCACCGAGATCCGCGTCTCCACCGACCCGGCGCGCGCCGTCGGCGACGCCCACATCGTGTGCTGCGCCACCCCCGCGACCAGCCCCCTCTTCCCCGAATCCGCCCTGCCCGCCCAGGTCCACGTGAACGCCATCGGCGCCTTCCGCCCCACCATGCGTGAACTGCCGGACGAACTGCTGGTCACCAGCACTGTGGTCGTCGACGAACTCGACGCCGTCCTCGAGGAGTCCGGCGAGATCATCCACGCTCTGCGGGCCGGCACCATCGCCCGGGACGACCTCACCGAACTGGGCACCGCCCTGACCTCCGCGCCCGCCCACCACCGCAAGCGCACCGTGTTCAAGACCGTCGGCGTCGCCCTGCAGGACTGGGCCATCGCACGACTCCTGGCCGACAGGTTCCTCCCCTGACCAGCCACCAGATCCGAGGGAAGGGGTCAGAGTCCCTTTGCGGCAGGCTCAAGAACCACCACGCACTCCACATGATGCGTCATCGAAAAGATGTCGCAGCGAGCGGGAGCTGGAGAAGTCGCAGGTCAGAGGAGGTTTCTTGGCTCGGGAGACGGGCTGCCAGGGGCCCAGAGCGTCAAACGAGCGTCACGCACGAAGCGCGCTGACTCACTTCAACGACCGACCTCAGCGCGTCCGGACGGGGCCGTGGAAGCCATACGTGGGATGGGTTGTGGTTCTCGCTGCTCGCCCCGGCCTATCGTGGCCCTCCGCCCACAGCTCGTCGACTGGAGGCCGGGAACCGTGAAGTATGCACTGACGGAGAAGCAGGCCGACATGCTCCGGGAAGTCGCGGGTGCTTCTGATGCCGTGGCTCTCCCGCCCGAGAGCATCCATACGGCTTGGCCCTTGAGAAGCGCGGGCTGATCAAGAGGACCTGGCGCGGCAGCAGCCACGTGGTCGTCGTCACAGCGGATGGCCGCTACTACCTCAAGCACGGAATGCACCCTCGTGAGGTGTAAGCAGAGAAGGACCGCCTGGAAGGAGATGCTGATCAGGCTGTAAAGGCCCCCACTGACGGAGCAGACTTGATCTCCCGGCTACGAACCGCCTCGGGAAAAATCACCGTACCGAACCCTGGACCGCAGACCCGCGGGCGGTGGCGGGCGGCCTACTAAAGTGCGCTGCACCACGGCCACGTACTGGAGGGACACAAGCTGCGCTGGGCCGGTCGGCAGTGGGGCGACTGCGTCTTCACGCTGGTCGACGAGAAGGCGGAGAAGGCGGCCCAGCCTCCCCCAGTGCCGACCATCGATGTACCCGAAAGCGTGGACCGCCTTCACCGTCTGGTCCGCGCGACGTGCAAGGCTCTCGGCAGGTCCCGGACTGTGGTCGACACCCGAGGAAGGCCCGAGGTCATTCCCCTCTACCTGTCACGTCTACTCGTCGACCGAGACCTGCGGATCATGCACGCGCTCCTGACGGCGGCCGAGAACCGCGGCTACGCGCTGGAGACTCAGACCGACCTCCACCGTGGTGAAGTCGTGCACTCGCTGGTTATCGCCTTTCCGCTCGCGCTCACGGAGCGGACGACCAAGGTGCGCCACGAGTCGACTCCCCAGGAGGTTCGCCAGCAGCAACGCAGTCCCTGGACGCGTCTCCCCAAGTACGACGAGGAGTTCAACGGACGCCTGGCGATCGGCGCACCGGCTGGAAGCCGGTACCAGCATTCGTACTCGTACAGCGACGGAGCCCGATGGTCACTGGAGTCCCGACTGGGGCACCTTCTGCGCGATCTCGAACACCTCGCGTCGGAGGCCGAGCGCCAGCAGCGTGAAAGGAAGCTCCGCGAGGCCGAGCAGCAGCGTCAGTGGTACGCGGCGATCGCTCAGGCGCGGGAGCAGCAAGTTGAAAGGCATCGAGCGAGGGTCCTGATCGAGCAGGTGAAGGCGTGGCATCAGGCTGTCGAGATTCGCGCCTTCTGCCACGCAGCACGCGCACAAGCCGACAGCGCATCGACTCTGGCGGTCGAGCCGGAATGGCTGCAGTGGGCCGAAGAGTACGCAGCGAAGATCGACCCGCTTGGCTCGCCACTGCGGACTCCGCCGGACAGCCGTGAGGCTCTGCGAGAGCTGCTGCGCGGCGACCTCTATGCTCACCCCTGGCCGTCGACGCCCAGGGCCGCTGATCGCTTCCCACGGAGGACCACCCCGACCATCCGTGATCACGGTCCCGCCCACTGGAGGTGCCTGGTCCTCACATGACGCCTCCGCCCTGTCCGTGGAGGACAGGGCGGAGAAACGTTTATGCGGCGATTGTCAGCGGAACGTCCAGGCGTTCCCAGGCTCCGAGGACGGCCTTGTGCGCGTCCGGTTGCAGGTGAGCGTAGCGCTGGGTGGTCTGGAAGCTCTCGTGTCCGAGGAGGTGCTGGACCTCGTAGAGGGAGACTCCTTTCTGGACGAGCCAGGAGGCGCAGGCGTGGCGCATGGAGTGCGGTGGGTAGTGCGGGACGAGGTGTTGCTCGCCGTCGGTGTCGAAGTAGTAGGCGCTTTCGACGGCCGGCCACCAGGTTTGCCGTCGCCAGTTGCCGTCGTCGAGGCGGCGTCCGGAGCGGCCCTTGGTGATGGTGGTGAAGACCAGCGCGTCATGGTCGAGCCGGTGGATGTGACGGTCGAGCGGCTCCAGGACGTGCGGTGGGAGCGGGACTTCCCGGCGGCTCTTGGAGCTCTTGGGGTACTCCTTGATACCGCTCTTGGTGTTGACCTCCACCGCGAACAGGCGCGAGCGGCGCCGGTCGATGCGGTGGCGGTGCAGGCCGGAGAGTTCACCCCAGCGCAGTCCGGTGTAGAAGCCAAGCAGACACATCGTCCGCCACTCGGCGGGGAGTTCGTCCAGGATGCTCTGCGCTTGGTCGACGGTGAACCACTGCGGGGGTTGCGGCTGCGGCTATGACGGCGGTTCGGGCTGTGACTGTGGGTGCCAGCAGGGCAACCGCTGCCGTCAGCCCCGGGCCCCCGTTGCCGGTGACAGCGGTGCTTCCTGGTGGGAGCCGTAGCGTTCCATGCGCTGCCAGCGCAGTCGGCTGCCGGACAGGGCCGTGGCGACCGACTGGACCACCACGAGGTACATCAGCTGTCGGTACACGAACTGCTGGAACGGCAGGCTCCACAACGGTCCGAGCCGTTCGCCGTCGAGGCGGAACGCATAGGCCCCGGTGACTACCTGGATGAGCAGGAACGAGCACCACAGCAGCAGTACGTGGACAGGGTCGAGGAAAATCACCCCGTACACGCTCAGCACGTCGACCAAGGGTGCGAACAACGGCAGCAGCACCTGGAAAAGCAGCAGGAAGAGCAGCCCGCGTCGGCCGAACCTGCCGGCCGCGCCGCTCTGGCGGACGGCCCGGCGGTGCTTCCACATCGCCTGCAGGGTCCCGTAGCACCAGCGGTAACGCTGCCGCCACAGGGCGCCGAGGGAAGCGGGAGCCTCGGTCCAGGCAATCGCCTTCTCCTCGTAGACCACGCGCCAGCCATCCCGCCAGATCGCCATGGTGAGGTCGGTGTCCTCGGCGAGTGTCGCCTCGGAGACACCGCCGACGCGCACCAGTGCGGCACGGCGCCAGGCGCCGATCGCGCCCGGCACGGTGGGCATGCACCGGGCCAGATCGAAGAGCCGCCGGTCCAGGTTGAAGCCGACGACGTACTCGATGTGCTGCCAACGGCCCAGCAAGCCGCGCCGGTTGACGACCTTGGCGTTGCCGGAGACCGCTCCGATCCGTGGGTCGGAGAACGGCTGCACCAGATGGCGGACCGCGTCCGGCTCGAAGACCGTGTCGCCGTCCATCATGACCACGATCTCGTGCGAGGCGGCGGCGATCCCCGTGTTGAGGGCGGCGGGCTTGCCCGCGTTCTGCTGGCGGATCACCCGTACGCCCGACAGTCCGAGTGCCTCGACGATGTCGGCGGTGCCGTCGGTGGAGCCGTCGTCCACGACGATGATCTCGACCGGGTGGTCCGATGCGACCAGGGACCGGACGGTCGCCTCGATACCGGCCGACTCGTTGTAGGCGGGGACGATCACCGACACCGGTTCGGTGACGGGCGGTCCCCACGCCGTCTTGGCGTGCCGCCGGTGCCTGGCAGCGGCGATCATGGAGATCACGGCGCGCAGGATGCCCAGCACTCCGGCTACGAGCAGGAGCAGGTCGAGTCCGTCGAGACCCCAGAGCGCCCCCTTGAGCAGCCACAGCAGCCCGACGCCGAGCAGGTGCTGGCTCGTGGAGGCCGGGCGGTTGGCGCCGGTGAGGTGGAAGGCTTGGCTGACCGTCTGGAAGCGGTAGCCGCGCGCCTTGAGTCGTGGGATCAGTCTGTCGAGCGCGGCGATGGTCTGTGCGCGGTCACCGCCAGCGTCGTGGAAGAGAATCACTTGGCCGGTGGACTTGGGCGGGGTGGCGTTGTGGACGATCCGCTGCACGCCGGGCTTCTGCCAGTCCTCGCTGTCCTGGGTGACGAGCACAGTCAGGTAGCCCTGCCGGCCGAGCTGTCGCATCACGGACCAGTCGGCGTTGCCCACCGCGTCGGCGCTGGAGGAGTAGGGGGGCCGGAAAAGGCTGCTGATGACTCCCGAGGCGCCGGCCACCGCGAGCTGGTCCTCCCGCATCTCCAGCGTGCGCTGCCAGTTGGGCAGGGCGGGCAGGTAGGGATGGGTGAAGCTGTGCAGGCCGAGTTCGTCGTGATCCTTCGCCATCCGGGCGACCAGTCCGGGGTGTGTGGCCACGCCGGTGCCCACGAGGAAGAAGGTCGCGGGCACATGGTGCCGTTCCAACGTCGCCAGGACCTTGGGGGTCCAGGTCGGGTCCGGGCCGTCGTCGAAGGTGAGTACCACGGTGTGCGCCGGTGGGGTGAGCGAGACCGGTGTGGATCCGGTGGACGAGATCACCGGGCCGCCGTTCTCGACCGAGGGCGGCACCTTGTCGGCGGGTCCCTGCGGGGGGTTCCCGCCATCGTCCTGGAAGCCGAACATGTGCTGCGTGTAACCCTCGACGAGCAGCGTGAGGGTGAGGGTCAGCACCATGGTCGCCAGCAGCACCCAGTGGGTGCGCACCGGCGTTTCGCGGGCGGTACGGCCACGCCGTGGGGAAGAGCTCACATCGGTGATTTCTGGGATGAGTGACGAGTTCTGGAATGGAACTGCGGGCGTGGAGCAGAGGACGGAGGACCTGGTAGGCCGTCAGAGCCCGAGTGTGCCGTGGGTGGGTGAGGCAGAGGGCGGCCCGGTCGGGGTCTGCTTCGGGTGCGGGGGCGGCTTGGGGCCCTTGGACCGCGTCGGACTCGGGGACCGCGTCGGACTCGGGGACCCCGTCGGACTCGGGGACGGCGTCGCGGTCGGGGACGGTTTCGGCGTCGGGGACGATTTCACCGTCGAGGGTGACTTCGCCTTGGCGGACGTGCCGCCGATGGCCTTCGACACGGTCGTCGCCAGGCCCGCGCTCCGGTGCCGCTGAGCGGTGCCGGCCGCCGCGGCCGTCGGGGATGTCCCGGCCCGGTGCATCTCGTGCGCGTGCTCTGCGACGGCGCCCGGTTGGGGCCGAAGGGGGTGCGGCAGGAGCGCCGGCAGGGTCGGGCCGCCCAGGAAGGTGCTGACGAGCAGGGCGACGTAGGCCGCTGCCGGAGTCACCAACGCCGCCACCAGGATGCGCAGCCGCCTGCGGCGGCCTCCTGACATGTCGACGAAGATGGGTTTGGGGGTGAGGCGTCGTATCGGCAGGCCACTTAGGTTCCGTGTGTCGCCGGTGGGCTCGGCCGGGGAACCGGCCACGGCAGGCCCGTGGGGCGGCTCCTGAATGGGGATGTCGGGAGACGGCGACGCCTCTCGCGTCACGCTGTCCCCGGCGGGCGCCGAGCCCTCCGGAATGGTCTGCACGAGATCCAGACACTAGTGGCTTAAAACTGCTTGTCGTACAGAAACTGTTGAAGCACGCGAAAAAAGTCCGCAAAGCAGATGAGCGGGTCGGCGCCGTGAAGGACGCGTCAGTCCCGCGGCCTGCCGATGGTCAGTCTGAAGTCGGCGCCCACGGTCAGCGGAGCCTTCAGATCCCACTCGCCGTGGTCCGCGAGCTCCTGCAGAGCCTGCGACCGGTCGACCGCCTGCGGCCAGTCGTTCTCGCGGCCGGCGGTGCAGGGGTGCTCCATGTGCTTGCGGCGGGCAGTGTTGAACCGGGCCAGCCATGTCACCTCGTTCACCCCGGAGGCCGGGCTGCCCCCGAGCAGCTTGTCGGTCTCGTGGGCGATCTTCAGCATGCCGTCGCAGTCGTCGGAAGTCTGGCCCATCATCAGGGCGGTGTCGTAGAGGTTCTCCAGACCCAGCTCACTCTTCACCCCCTCCTGCGCGGCCAGCTTCATGGCAGGGGCGAGGTACGTGTCGTGTCCCACCTGGATCTGCAACCTCCGGAAGGCCGGGTCCAGGGCGGCCTTCTTCCAGTCGCGCACGAACGCCGCGCCCAGCGCGCCGGTGTCGTCACTTCCCGAGTCGGCCAGTCGCTGAAGGACGGAGGAGTACTTCGCGAGCACGTTGTGGGCTGCGACTGCGTTGTACCTCTTGACCAACGCGAGCATGTCGCCGCTCTGGCTGCAGAACCCGATCCACCCCGCCGTGTATCCACAGCCGTCGTGCAGATCGGTAATGTAGGCGTATTGCGGAGCGGTGGCACCGTTCTCGAACACCGCGGTGATGTCATCCATCATCTCGATCGCCGCTGGACCCGCCGCGGACGTTGCCGGAGCACCGGCTGTACTGCTGGCCTCGTGGGCCGTACCGGACGTGCAGCCACCCACGGTGAGCACCGCACCGAGGACGACGAGCATGGTGCAACGCATTCTGGTCAACTCCACGAAACACTCCGGTCTGTTCCTGGTTGACTGCGCCAGTTCACTGAGGTCTTCACGACAACGCGACGGTTGCTGTGCCCGATGACAGGCCGGTCGGCGGGATGTCGACCTGGCGTCAGGCAGGGATGAAGCCCCTGGTAGGAACACGTCTGCGAAGATCACGTTCCGTACAATCAGAGGCTCCACGTGCCCTCCAGTATCACCTACACCGCTGTCCTGGATGTCCGCAGGGGGACCGCGGAGCATCTCACGAAGCTGCTGCGCGGGCATCGTGAACTGCTCGGCACTCGCAGGGGCACTCGCGCGCTGGGCGTCTTCCGGCAGGCGGTGCTCGTGCTGCGCTGGTTCGTCGACGACACCCGGCTGGCCCAGCTCGCCCGGGACGACGGAATCTCGCTGCCGACCGCCTACCGCTACCTGCACGAGGGGCTGACGATGCTCGCTGACCACGCGCCCGACTTGTCCACCGCACTGGAGCGGGCGGCAGCGGCCGGGTACACCCACGCCCGACGCGACGAGAAAACCGGATTGCTCTGCCAGGCGGCGGCCGGACAGAGCAGTCGGTCAGGGTCTCATTCCTGTGTGGTCAGTTGTGTCAGGGCACGTCCTTGTAGGTGCCGGTGGACCACAGGGCGCCGCCGGTGCTGGGACCGCCGCCGCTCTTGTAGACGACAAAGTTGCCGTCGTTCTGAAGGGTGGCGTAGGCGCCGGAGTGGCCCCAGGTGCCGGTGGACCAGAGGGCGCCGCCGGCGCTGGGGCCGCCGCCGCTCTTGTAGACCACGAGGTTGCCGTCGCTCTGCATGTAGGCGTAAGCGCCGGAGTGGCCTGACGTGAGGCTGGACCAGATGGCCGTGCCGTCGCTGTTGCGGTAGATGACCAGGTTGCCGTCGAGCTGCATGACCAGCCGGGTGTACTGGGCCTGAGCCCACCAGCCGGCCCAGAGTTTCTGGCCGGAGGCGATGGTCTGCCCGCGCTTGTAGGTGTGGGTCGACCACAGTGCACCGCCGGTGGTCGGGCCGCCGCCGCTGGCATAGACGACGAAGTTGCCGTCGTTTTGCAGGGTGGCGTAGGCGCCGGAGTGGCCCCAGGTGCCGGTGGACCAGAGGGCGCCGCCGGTGCTCGGTCCTCCGCCGCTCTTGTAGATGACCAGGTTGCCGTCGTTCTGCATGATCGCGTAGGCGCCGGTGTGGCCGCCTGTGCCGCTGGCCCATACGGCCGGGCCG
This sequence comes from Streptomyces sp. NPDC001852, assembly GCF_042891825.1. Taxonomy (NCBI): domain Bacteria; kingdom Bacillati; phylum Actinomycetota; class Actinomycetes; order Kitasatosporales; family Streptomycetaceae; genus Streptomyces; species Streptomyces sp. NPDC001852. The sequence goes on along the minus strand of NZ_JBIATN010000017.1, from coordinate 3,416 downwards.
TTCCCGGTGCTGCCGGTCTTGAGGTAGGCGACGAGGTTGCCGTCGGTCTGCATGGTCAGCGTCATGCCGGCGCTGGACAGGCTGTGGCCGGGGATGAGGAACTGGCCCGGCTGCATCGTGACACCGGTGGCCGACGGGGCGACCGGGGTGATGGTTTTGACGTCGGCGGTGGCTGCGTAGGCGAGGCGGCCGTTGTACTGGATCGGGTAGTAGGTGGTCGCCCCGGTGACGAGGGTGCGGTCGTCGGTGGCGCTGCCGTCGATGTTCACCGAGTTGTAGAAGTCGCCCTTCACGGCGGGCTGGGCGAGGTAGAGCTGGCCGGCCGCGACGGTGTACTTCGACAGGGGAGTGACCGGTTGTGCGGTGACGCCGGTGGGGTAGGCGCCGGCCTCGGGGTAGGCGCGGCCGTAGACGGGGATCGAGGCGGCGCCGTCCTTGGCGGTGATCAGGGTCTGGCTGGTGTCGCCGGACGGAATGGTCCATTGGCCGCCGGGGTTGTCGAACCAGGCTTCCTGCCCGCTGTACCAGATGGCGGTCCAGTCGCCCTGCTGGGCGGCGACGACGAACCGCTGCCCGGCCACTGCCTTGTCGCCCCAGTCGTAGGCGGTGGTCGTGCCGGGGCCGGAGGTGTGCAGGTAGGGGTCGGCGATCAGCGGGTCGCTGGTGGAGGGGCCGGTGCGCAGGTAGACGAAGTTGGCCGGCTGCGCGGAGGCGTTGTCGACCGGGGGCTCGTTGGCCGTGGTGAACGGCGGTGCGATGGTGACCAGTTCACCGGCCTGCAGCGGATCGCCGACCGGGTTGGAGCCGATGGGCGCGCCCAGGAGCTGCATGTAGTGGGTCCAGTCCCAGAAGGGGCCAGGGTCCCAGTGCATGCCCGCGACGTAGGCGTCCAGCGGGCCGGGGACATTGTCGTGCCCGAAGATGTGTTCGCGGTCGAGGGGGACGCCGTACTTGGCGGCCAGGTACTTCACCAACGCCGCGGAGGACTCGTACTCCGACTCGGTGTACCAGGACGCGCCACTGACCGCGTAGCCCTCGTGCTCGATCCCGATGGAGTGCATGTTGACGAACTTGTTGCCCGAGTGCCAGGCGATGTCCTCATCGGGCACCATCTGAGTGACCAGCCCGTCGGAGGAACGGATCACGTAGTTGGCGCTCGCGTATGCGGTCGGGTCCTGGAACTGGTTGACCGTCGTCGCGTAGTCGGACTCCGTGTCGTGGATGACGATGTCCCGGATCGTGTTGCCGTCCGCCGGACGGTTCGCGATGTCGTAATTGCCGTAGTTGCTCTTGTCGTTGGGGTCGTTCTGCGTGTACGCGGCCGGGACGAAGTTGCAGACGAGACCGGACGGACACTCGGGAGTCGGCGTCGTGGTCCCGTCTGCCGGGACGGCGAACCCGGCAGGGGCGTATCCCGTGGTGGTTCCGCCCACGGTCGAGTAGTCGGTCGGCCGGTAGCCCGCACTCGTGATGTGCGGCCGCAGTGCCGGCTGGGCGGACATGGTGACCTGTTGTCCGTCGGTCGTGGTGCGGCTCAGCCCGGTACGGATGTGGGCGTAGACCCGCCGCGCGAACTGCACCGCGCCCGCGGAGTCCGGAGACTGGCTGAACCGCTCCACCGCCGGGTACCACTGCGCCGGGTCCGCCGGAAGAGTGCCGGTGGCCGCCTTCTCGTAGCGCGCGAGCAACGCGGCCCCACCACGTACGCTCTTGCCCATGTCTCCGCGCAGCGTGCTGTCCGGCTGGCCGATCAGCTTCGCGGCCTGGTCGAGGGTCTGCAGCGCCGGAGCGGACGCCCGCACCGCGCCCACGTCCGCGAGAACCCGCGCGTCCGGGCGGAACTTGCCCCGGTGGTCGTCACCGCGCATGTCGAGTTCGGCCATCCGGTCCTTGTCCGAAGGCCGTTTCAGCGCCTGCGGGCTGACCTGGGTCAGTCCCATCACGTTGTAGTTGCCCGTGGTGCTCGGCATGCCGTTGTGGCTGTCCCACCGGCTCTCCTGATACGCCACCGCCATCAGCACGCTCTGCGGCACGTGGAACTCCTGGGCCGCTGCGGCGAATTCGTGCTGCAATGCGTACGGCTGCGGTCCAGCGGGCTGCTTGGCCTGAGCCAGCGCCGTGATCCCGGCCCCCACCGCGACCGCCAGCACGCCCGCGATCCCCAGCGACACCCGCACACGCGATCTGCGGTGTCTGCTCCGTCTTTGACTCAACGCTCGCATTCCCTCTGCCGAAGTCATCCGTGATCACCCGGTGGGGGACGGGCACCGGGGAATCGTAGGAGTCGGATCGGAAGAGCAGGGTGAGAAGAAGGTGAGTGACCGCGCTATGACCTGCGCAGGGCTGATCTCAGACGCCATCCGCTTTCCGAACGTGATCATTTGGTTCGGGCTGGGTGGGCATGAACTCCGCCTGGCGGCGGGAGAGATGGGCGTGTTTCGTCCGTTCGTCCCGCTTGTGGAGGTGGCTGGTGCCGTCGGTGCTCGGTCTGCTGGAGGCCCGGGAGAAGAAGGTCCGGGAAGAGGTAGCGCGGTTGCAGGAGGAGGCCGAGCGGGTGCGGGCGGCGCTCGTCGAGGCGGAGAGCAAGCTGACGCGGCTGGCGGATGCCAGGGTGACGGTGGCCGAGGTGCTGGCTGAGCCGCCTGCGGTGGTCGCGGAGCCGGTGGCAAGCGCGGTGACGGGGTCGGTGGTGCCGCACAGGGACGAGGGCATGGAGGCGTCGGTCCTGCCTCCGGATTACCAGCGGATCATGTCCGTGCTGGAGTCGGAAGCGGGCCGGGAAGGCATGCGCTGTCAGCAGCTTGCCGCGGCCCTGGGTCTTCAGGCGGTCCCGGCGAAGGTCGAGGGGCTGCGGTCGAAGGCGAAACGCCTGGTGGAGCGGGGGTGGGTGCTCGAGGTGCGGCCTGGGGTGTTCACCCCGTCCGGGACGCCGGCCGACTGCAGGCCTCCGTTCGACGCCGGGCCAGGCGGCCGCTCATGAGCATGGTCATCGACCACAGCACCATGGCCTCGTGCATGGCGGGCAGCGTCTCGTAGTCACGCACCAGACGGCGCGAGCGCATCAGCCAGCTCAGCGTTCTCTCCACCACCCACCTGCGCGGCAGCACCACGAACCCGGCGGTGGCGTCAGAGCGTTTGACGATCTCGAGGGTGAGGCAGAGTTTCTCGCGGGCCCAGTCGACCAGGCTGCCGGCATAGCCGCCGTCCGCCCACACCAGGCGGATGGAGAAGTACATCGCGCGCAGCCTTTCGAGCAGGGGGACAGCGGCGTCGCGGTCCTGCACGTTCGCCGCGGTCACCGCGACGGCCAGGACCAGACCAAGGCAGTCCACCACCAGGTGCCTCTTGCGTCCGCCCACCTTCTTCCCGCCGTCCCACCCGGACGTCGAACGCGGGATGTTCGCTGCCGCCCGCAG